>JBBRSH010000147.1:0-10339 GCA_038245555.1 Pyrinomonadales bacterium
AAAATGGATCCCAAGGTGGATAGTCTGCGTTCGGATCCGCGTTTCCTTACACTGATGGGCCGAATAAACTATCCGTCTGGGTGAAATTAGTAAAGCAGGAATGTGCCAGATCTTATGAAACGATGTCCTCAATGCAGACGCGATTATTACGACGACACGCTAAGTTTCTGTCTTGCGGACGGGTCAGAACTAGTCTATGGACTGGACTTTGATGAGCCACCGACGGCGATAATTCCAAGCTCCCCGTTGTCGGGGGACAGCGAACCGTTGAAAAAAACTGCGATATTGGGCAGCGATCGATCTTTGCGAGCGGCACCTTCCGCTGATCGTAGAGAAGCAGCCGAAAGGTCGAAATTCCCCGCAAACTGGATATTTCGGCGCTCAGTAATATTGGCGGTTGTTATCGTGACGATTGTTGCCGGGGCCGCCGGCTACTGGTTTTTTATTCGCGGAAAGTCCCCTGTCGGCCAGCCCGAGGGCACGGTTAACCCGGCAGCCTACAATGACTTTATCCGAGCAAAGGTCGTGGTATCGAGTGAAAACAAAGCGGATATCGAAGAAGCGATCCAGCTCCTAGAACGCTCAGTTACTACTGAGCCGCGATTTGCAGCGGGATGGACGGCACTGGCGCGAGCATACTATGTAAAGTCGTTTTATTTTGCGGCTGAGTCTGAGCGGAAAGAATTGAATAAGAATGCGGAAGTTGCCGTTGAGAAGGCGCTCGCGATCGATCCCGATTTTGGTGATGCCTATTTTGTTCGCGGACTGCTGCTTTGGAGCCACTCGAACCGCTTTCAGCATGAACAGGCCATCCAGTCGTATTTGCGGGCTCTAAAGTTAAACCCAAAATTAGACGAAGCACACCATCAGCTTGGGCTGGTGTACATGCATATCGGGCTTTTTGACAAGGCGAGGGCTGAGATCGGTAAAGCTCTTGAGATAAATCAGGCTAATACCCTTGCACGGTTTCGATACGGTGTGATCGATCTGTATCAGGGTAAATACGAAGACGCGTATTCCTTTTTTAAGAGCACACCGCTGGAGAAGAACCCGTCACTTCAAGCGTTTCAAACCGCAGCAGTACTTTTTCAACTTGGGCGGACCGATGAGGCAACGGCAATGATCGATAAATACTTGCAGGACTACCCAAACGATGAAGGCGGAGTGGGCACAAGTGTTAAGGCAATGATCTTGGCCAAGGCAGGCAAAACACGGGAAGCAGAAGACGCGATCAAGAGGGCTGAAGAGATCGGAAAGAACTTTGGCCATTTTCATCATACCGCTTTTAATATAGCCTCGGCGTACGCTCTTCTGGGAAAGCCCGATAAAGCGGTCGAATGGCTCCAACTGGCTGCGGACGATGGCTTTCCGTGTTATCCGCTATTCGATAACGACCCAAACCTGAAGAGTATTCGTCCGGATCCAAAGTTCGTCGCCTTTATGGCGAAATTGAAACAACAGTGGGAAAGATTTAATGCGACCTCGTGAACTATCCGCGGGTTTGAGGATTGGATTGCTATGAAACGGTGCCCCGAATGCAGGCGGGATTATTACGACGATACGCTCTCTTTTTGTCTCGACGACGGCTCGCAGCTGCTTGACGGGCCGGCGAGCGGGTTGATCGTTCTCGGCGAACCTGAAACTGCGATATTGCCGGCGATCTTTGCGGATGCCGGGACACTGATGCGTGACTTTGACCGAATGTCGACGGAACCGACGATCTCGATGTCGGGTGCCGACAGGACGAATTCGATCGCGGTGATGCCATTTGTCCACTTGAGCAGCGATCCGGATGACGAATATTTCTGCGACGGGCTGGCCGAAGAGTTGATAAATGCACTTTCGCGGATCGACGGCCTAAAAGTTGTCGCACGAACCTCCGCATTTTCGTTCAAAGGGAAGAACGTCGATATCACACAGATCGGCCAGTTCCTTAACGTGGGCAAAGTGGTCGAGGGCAGCGTCAGAAAGTCGGGCGACCGGATGCGGATCAGCGTGCAGTTGATCGATACGGCGGATGGATACAATGTCTGGTCCGGTAAATACGACACCGAGATGCGGGACATTTTTGATGTCCAGGACGAGATCACATTCTCTGTCGTCAAAGCATTGAAAACAAAGCTTCTCGATAAGCCCGAAGGGAGCGTCACGATGTCATCGCTGATCGGTGAACTAAAGCAACACGCTCACGATGTCGAGGCCTATAAGCTTTATCTCCGTGCGAGATTTTTCTTCAATAAGTTCACGCCCGAGGGGTTTTGGCGTGCTGCCGAATGTTTTGAGCAAGCGATCGAGATTGACCCTAATTTTGCCGGCGCCTATGCGGGGCTCGCCGACGTTCATGTATTCCTTACCGAATTCGGCCCGGTCCCGTCGCTTGAAGGCATGCCAAAGGCGAAGGAAGCCGCCCTTAAGGCGATCTCGCTCGACCCGGATCTGTCCGAGGCCCACTCTTCATTGGCGCTTGTTTTGCAGGAGTTTGATTTTGATTTTGTTCAGGCAGAAGCGGAATACAAAGTTGCGATCGAACTGAACCCGAACAACTCGATGGCTTACCAGTACTACGGTTCCTGGCTTGCCCAGATGGGTCAATTTGAAAAGGCCGAAACGATGTGCCTCAAGTCTATCGAGCTCGATCCGATCTCGCCTATGGGTTCGTGGATCTATCCATTCGTACTTTTTCTATCTCGTCGATATGACGACGCCATTGTGAATGCAAACAAGCTTCTCGAACTTGACCGGGACTTTTCGGCGGCATTTCTTGTGCTTTCGTTCGCACATAGCATGAGATCGGACTTCGCCGCCAGCGTCGAAGCGTATGCCCGCTTTTTGGAACTGTGCGGATTGCCGGAAGTTGCGACAACCGCTCGTAAGGCATTTGAGAGCGACGGTTGGCCGGGCTTCCTACGGGCAATGACCGGATCTGAGACACGTACCAGCGTCAGTTCCTATATAAATTCCGTTCACTTCGCAACTCTGGACGACACTGAGTCCGCATTGCAATCCCTCAAAGAATCGTTCGACAAACGCGAAGGCTTTTTGGTAATGCTGAACGTCGATCCGCGGTTTGATGACATCAGAAGTGATGCTCGATTTCAGAGAATCATTGACACAGTAGGATTTCCATCAATATGAAACGATGCCCTGAATGCAGACGCGATTATTACGACGACACGCTAAGTTTCTGTCTGTCGGACGGGACTGAGCTTGTCTATGGATTGGTCGATGAACCGCCGACGGCGATCTTGTCAGAACCGGGAGCAATAGCGACTGGGCTCCTTGGCGGTGAGGATCAGACCCGTCCGCAGATAAATACAACAGACCAAACGGCGATACTTCACACAGGTGGGGAGGCGGAGCCTCAGAAGGGTTTGGGTGGGCTATCGGAGAAGCAGAGCTTCTCCGCACATCGGGCGGCAAAGCCGCTGATTGTCGTTGGCCTTGTCGTAGTTTTGGCAATTGGTGGTTTCTTTGGCTATCGGTATTTTGGTTCTAGCACAAACGACAAACGGATCGAGTCCATCGCCGTGATGCCATTCGTTAACGAAGGCGGCAATGCGGATGTCGAGTATCTGTCTGACGGCGTTACGGAATCCCTCATCAACAGCCTTTCGACACTGCCCGGCCTCAAGGTCATATCGCGGGCCTCGATCTTTCGCTATAAGGGAGAGGAGCTTGACGTCGATCGGGCCGCTAAGGATCTCAACGTACGTGCGGTAATGACCGGGAGAATAGTCCAACGCGGAGACACGATAGATGTCAGCGTAAACCTTACCGACACGCAGAATAATTCTCAGCTCTGGGGACAGCATTTCGTCAGAAAAGCGGCGGACATATTTGCCGTTCAGGACGAGATCGCCAAACAAGTTACTGATGCACTTCGCTTTCGCCTCAGCGGGGAGCAGGAGCAACAGGTCACCAAACGATATACGCAAAACGCCGAGGCTTACCGGCTCTTTATGCAGGGTCGCTATTCGATGTATGACGATGCGACCGAGGATGGACGTACCCGGGCAGTGTCATTCTTTGATAAGGCGATAGAGCTGGACCCGCAATATGCACTTGCGTATGCTGCCCGGGCCGAGACCATTTTTTCAATGGGCGACCTGACTATGCCGATGAGTGAGGCAAAACCAAAGGTCGAACAAGATGTTGCGACGGCTTTGCGAATTGATAAAGATCTCGTCGAAGCCGTTACCATTAGAGCTAACCTTGAGTTTCAATACGATTGGGATTTTGTCCGCGCTGAGCAGGATTTTAAGCGGGCGATAGCGTTGAACCCAAACTACGCCGAGGCCCATCACCAGTACGCATGGTATTTGTCGCTGACCGGAAAGCCTGCGGACGGCCTCGGCGAAATCAAACTTGCCCAACAGCTCGATCCTGTAAATCCTACGATAATTGTCGATCTCGGACTGCCGTATTATTTTCAGCGTCAGTACGACCAGTCGATAGCTCTGGCTCGCGATGCTGCGAGCCTGTTTCCCGATTTCTTTTTGCCTCACAAGGCGATGGGAGAGGGAATGGTTGACAAAGGAGATTTTGCGGCAGGCATTGCAGAGTTAGAAAAGGCCAAAACAATGGAACCGACCCCGATCGTCACCGGAGCCCTCGGCTACTCATACGCTAAGGCAGGTCGTAAAGGCGATGCCCGTAAAATACTCGCCGATCTTAAGGAACAGTCCAAAACGCGTTACGTCGCGGCATACTGGATAGCACTGATCTATGTTGGGCTTGACGAAAAGGATGAAGCTTTTCCGTGGCTGGAAAAAGCATATCAAGACCGCTCGTGGTGGCTGCTCTGGGCCAAGATGGATCCGAAACTGGATAGCTTACGCTCGGACCCGCGTTTTAAGGATCTGCTGAAACGGATAAATCTGCCGGAATAGAACTTTATGAAACGATGCCCTGAATGCGGTCGCGAGTACGACAACACGATGATGTTCTGTCTGGATGACGGAACCGAACTGCTCTACGGCCCGGCAAGTGGTTCGGGTGTGAGTGATGAACCGGCGACGGCGATCTTGCATTCGACGGCTGCTCCGGGCGAAGCGCCGACGCGTGCGCAGATTCATACCACCGAACAGGCTACGGTATTGCTGCCTGGGGCGGAGTCTCGCAGGGGTTTGGACGACATGCCGGAAAGGCGTAGCCTTTCCGCACATCGGGCGGCGAAGCCGCTGATAACGCTCGGGTTGGCGCTTATAGTTCTGGTTGGCGGATTCTTTGTCTATCGGTATTATAAGCCAGCCGCCGGGAAGCAGATCAATTCCATTGCCGTTCTTCCGTTTGAGAACAATAGTGGAAACGCCGATTCCGACTACCTTTCAGACGGTTTGACTGAAACGCTTATCTATCGACTTTCACAAATTCCAAACCTCAAAGTCAGTGCTCGAAGTTTGGTTTTTCGATACAAAGGCCAGCAGACCGACATGGAAAAGATCGCCGCTGAGTTAGGCGTCGATGCCGTAATGTCAGGGCGCATCGTTCAGCGTGGCGACAGTTTAACGATCAGCGTCGATCTGACCGACGTCAGGAACAAAAAATCGCTGTGGGGAGAACAATACGAACGAAAATTGTCCGATCTGCTCGCGACACAACGTGAAATTGCGACCGAGATAGTCAACAACCTTAAGGTAAAGCTGTCTGGTGAAAGCGAGAAAGCCTTAGCTAAAAGCTATACCGACGATAACGAGGCGTATCAACTTTATCTAAAAGGCCGATACTATTGGAACAAGCGAAATGTTGAGAACATCAGAAAATCGATCGAAGAATTCAAAGCTGCGGCGGACAAAGACCCGAAGTTTGCTCTGGCATACGTGGGATTGGCTGACGCCCAAATCCTTTCGGTATATTACACTCGCGGGTCTGAAAGTGAACTGATACCACAAGCGAGGGCGAATGCGAGGCGGGCGCTCGAAATTGACGATTCGCTGGGGGAGGCACATGCCACGTTAGGAATCGTTAATGAGTTTTCATGGGATCATGTAGAGGCGGAAAAAGAGTTCAAACGTTCTATCGAGTTAAATCCGCATTACGCTATCGTGCGACTCTGGTATTCCCGTTTTCTTCGTTCTCATGGACGGTATGACGAGGCGTTAGCTCAGATCAAAAAAGGTTATGAGGAAGACTCACTTTCGCTGCCGATCTCCGGCAACCTGGCTGAGATTTTGATGGAGCAGGGAGACGTAAATGGTGCGATCGAACAAAACAACAAGACGCTTGAGATCGATCCGAATTATTGGGCCGCTCACCAGGGCTTGGCATACGGCTACCTCAAGCTCGGTCGCAATGCAGAGGCACTCGCCCAGGTACAGAAAATAGCCGAGCTGCTAAACGGAGATAGTATTGCACTTTTTAATCTGGGCTATATCCAGGCGATTCTGGGAAATAGGGCTGAGGCATTGTCAATCGTCAAAAAACTTGAGGAAAAATACGTTAGGAATCAGGCATCCGGAGCGGACGTTGCTGCGGTTTACGTAGGACTCGGTGAGAAGGATAAGGCTTTCGAGTGGTTAGAGAAGGATTTTCGCTCTCACGCATCCTCGCTGGCGCATATGAGACTGGAAATTCCTTTCGATTCTCTCCGAGATGATCCTCGGTTTGTGGATCTGCTAAAACGAATAACTTCCCATTAGGATTTGTGGTTTTTGAGAATGGTTATGAAACGATGCCCCGAATGCAGACGAGATTATTACGACGATACGCTGCTGTATTGTCTTGACGACGGCAATGCTCTGCTCGAAGGCCCGGCGGACGGCAACAGGCTGGGCGAATCGCCGACGCTTCGGCGAATTCCGACTGCCGATCAGGTTAAAATCCAGATGGGCGGGAAAGCAGAGGACTCACCGAAGAATCAAAAAGCGTCGGCATTTCGAACAATTAGTCCGGTTATGCTGGGATTAATCACTGTCGGATTAGTGATCGCAAGCGGCACGGCCTATTGGTTTTTTTTACGTGGGTCGGCACCGTCCGAAAAACCCGTTAGCGGGTTAAATTCGGCTGTAAACGACGATTATTTACGAGCAAAGGTGCTGGTCGCGAGCGAGAATAAGCCGGATAACGAGGCGGCGATCAAACTATTAAAGAATGTGGTGGCGGTCGACCCGCGTTTTGCTCCGGGCTGGGCCGCATTGGGAAGGGCGTACAGCATAAAGGCCTTTTATTTTGCGACCGATAGCGAACGAAAACAACTTACCGAAGATGCGGAGGTTGCGGTTGAGCGGTCATTTAGCATCGATCCTAATTTAGGCGATGCGTATTTTGCCCGAGGGTTCATACTTTGGACACATTCAAATCGCTTTCCTCATGAACAAGCGATCCAGGCGTTTCAACGTGCGATTGCCATAAACCCAAAACTGGACGAGGCCCATCATCAACTGGGGTTGGTGTACTTGCATCTCGGCCTCTTTGATAAGGCAAAGGCCGAGTTAACAAACACCCTTGTAATAAATCAGAGCAATACACTCGCCCGTTTCCGCATAGGAGTGATCGCCATGTACGCGGGCAAATACGAGGATGCTCTTTCCGTTTTTAAGAGCACACCTCTCGAAAAAAATCCTTCGCTTCATGCATTTCAAACCGCAACTGTGCTTTTTCAGCTTGGCAAAAGCGATGAAGCTCTTTCGATGATAGATAAATATTTGCAAGACTACCCAAATGACGAAGGCGGCGTGGGTACGAGCGTCAAGGCTATGATTTTCGCAAAGGCCGGCAAGGCTGGCGAAGCCGAAGATGCAATTAGGCGAGCCGATGAACTAGGAAGAAATTTTGGCCATTTCCATCATGCGGCCTACAACATAGCTTCGGCCTATGCCCTTCTCAACAAGCCTGATCAGGCAATGGAATGGTTGCAGTTGGCCGCCGACGACGGTTTCCCATGCTATCCGCTGTTCGATAGCGATCAGAATTTAAGGAATATTCGCCAGAATCCCAAATTTATCGCTTTTATTGCGAAGTCGAAGCAACAATGGGAAAGATACAACGCAACTTTCTGAGGAGAAAAATAATAACCAGGTATGAAACGATGCCCTGAATGCGGTCGCGAGTACGACAACACGATGATGTTCTGTCTGGATGACGGAAGCGAACTGCTCTACGGCCCGGCAAGTGGTTCGGGTGTGAGTGATGAACCGGCGACGGCGATCCTTCACACGACCGATGCGGTTGGTGATGCACCGACCCGCGAGCACCTGCACCTGACGGGTCCGACCGCGGTTTATCCGCCAGGTCGGACTGATAGTGGGAACGACGACATAGTAAAAGCGAAGACGCGCAAATACTTGCTCTGGACCATCTTCGCGGTAATCGTTCTGGCAGTTGCCGGTACCGGCTATGTTTTATACAAAACCGTCGGCAAGAGAACGGACATTTCCTTTGAATCGGCAAAATTGACCCGGATAACATCGTCGGGCAAGGCTACTCACGCCAGCATCTCGCCTGACGGGAAATATATCGTGCATGTGGTGAGTGACGCTGGTAAACAGAGTCTCTGGATGAGACAAACGTTGACCGGAAGCAATGTCCAGATCGTAGAGCCCGCGGAGGTAGACTACTGGGGACTAACGTTTTCCCGAGACGGAAACTACGTTTACTATGTTTCACGCGATGTCGGCACGGGAACGGGACTATTATTTCGTGTCCCGGTCCTCGGCGGAACGCCCGTCAAGCTCGTCACCGATGTGGACAGCAGCGTCACTATATCGCCCGACAGCGGCCAGATAGCGTTCGTACGCTGGTTCCCTAATGATCATAGCAGCGGTCTCTGGACTGCAAACATAGATGGGACCTCGGCACGTAGATTAGCGATACGCCGCGACCCGGAACAATTTATCGGCAGCCCCGCATGGTCGCCGGACGGACGGACTATTGCCTGTCCGATGCTCGGCTCCGACGCAGGCGTTTCTTTCAATTCGATAATAGCTGTTCGTGTAAGCGACGGAGAGCAAAAGGAACTTTCCTCCAGGCATTGGGCGACGGTCGGCCGGCTAACATGGTTCGATGACGACGGGGTCATTCTAAACGCAGGGGAACAAAACGCCGCCGGCACGATGCAGCTTTGGGACGTCTCGTTCCCCGACGGGCTTGCGAAACCGATTACGCACGACCTCAACAGTTATAGCGATGTTTCCTTAACCTCGGATTCGAGCACGCTGGTGACGGTCCAAAGCGAGGTCCAGTCGAACGTTTTCGTGACGCCCGCCGGTGACGACGATCATTTCAAACAACTCACAACCGCCAAGGGATCCGACGGCACAGATGTCAGCTGGACGCCGGACGGAAGAATTCTTTATGACTCATTGGCGGGCGGAAATTCTGATATTTGGGTTATCAGAGCGGATGGCACCGAACCGAGGCGACTCACCTCGGACGCTGGTGCCGACTACTCTGCCCAGACTTCCCCGGACGGCCGCTACATCGTCTTTAGCTCGAACCGGTCAGGAGCGGGTCACGTATGGCGGATGAATGCCGACGGCAGTAATCCTAAACAATTATCCAACGGAAATGGGATCGAAACTTCAGGTGTTTTTGTCCCGGACGGCCGATTTGTGCTGTATTCAATACTTGGAAACACGTCCAGGGTTTTGAAGATATCTGTTGATGGCGGCATTCCGGAAAGCCTTAGCGGCGAAAACGATGCCTCCGAACCCGTAGTGTCGCCGAACGGCGAAAGTCTCGCATATTGGTATTGGGCGGACTATAAAGGAGGAGCTCGCCAACAGATAGGTTTAATGAACATCTCCGGAGGCTCGCCGCTTAAGACTTTTAAGCCGCCGCCCACCGCTGTCACAAATGTTAGGGTCCAATTCAGCGCCGACGGCCATTCGATCTTTTATCTAGATACTCGTAACGGAGTTTCCAATATTTGGTCACAACCGCTCGACGGAGGACAGCCAAAACAGGTGACCCACTTTAAGACTCACACAATCTTTGGTTTTTCTTATTCGCCTGACGGCAAGCAGCTCGCCTTTACAAAAGGCGATACGACCAGCGACGTCGTCCTGATCAGCGGGTTTAAGAAATAGTTCTCGCGTAAATCTATGAAACGTTGTCCCGAATGCCGAAAAGATTACCTCGATGACAGCCTGTTGTACTGTCTTGATGACGGTGCTCCGCTTGTTCAGGGCACGGTAACGGACGAACCCGCTACCGCGATCTTGTCCGTTGATTCGCTTCGGGGCGAGGCCCCGACACAGACGCTAAAAGGTGGCGACACCGGAAACAAGCCGACGGCTGTCAAAACACGGTTCTCGCGTATCGATTGGCCAGGTAAGCTGCCATGGATCGCGGCTGTAGTGTGCGCTTTGATCGCTGCGGTATTCGGCTATGCGTATTTCGG
>JBBRSH010000148.1:0-10035 GCA_038245555.1 Pyrinomonadales bacterium
GTAGTTACAAGTTCAGCTCTCATACAATGTGATACTAAAGTATCACATTCTGAAAATCAAGAATTGTTTTCGGGTGTGCAAAAGCATGTTAACCGTGCCCGTGATCCTACCTGTTTTCCAGTTCGTAAACTTCTTTGCCACCCGTTTTTGATTCCAGTCGGATGTCGGAAATGACGATGTCCTTTTGAACGGCTTTACACATGTCGTAGATCGTGAGGGCTGCAACGGAGACGGCGGTGAGAGCTTCCATTTCGACACCGGTTTGAGAGGTTGTGACGGCTTCGGCGGTCAGGTGGATTCCGAAATCGGTGAATTCGGCTGCGACGTTTACCTTTGAGAGGGCGATCTGGTGGCAGAGAGGTATGAGGTCGGAGGTCTTTTTGGCGGCCATGATGCCGGCGATGCGGGCGATCTCGAGCGGGCTGCCTTTGGGAGATTGGCGCGCTTGGAGGGTTTCCAGAGTTGCACGGCTGAGAAGGACGCGGCCGGAGGCAATGGCTCGGCGGACCGTTGGTTCTTTGGATGAGACGTCGACCATTTTTACGGCGCCGGTTTGGTCATAATGCGATAGCTCGTTCATGTTTTTCGTGCCTTTAGGATAAGTGTATTGCCGCCGAGCAGGACCTCGTCGGAATTAAGTTCGTCGGACCAACGAGCCGCGCGTTTGGACGGCGAGGAAAATCGATTTATCAGCCTAATCAACCCGACGATGGGCCTAAACGCCCAGGAGTTCGCCTTTGGTTTGTCGCGAAATGTTCCTTCGATCGCAAATCCGCTGTTTTCGAGAAGATACCGCACCTCCGAATAACCGATCGGGTTTACGTGCAGTGCGATCTCTTCCATACCCGGAAAATCGCGGCTGATCTCCGCCAGGGCCTGTGACGACAACGGTTTGAAATGCGAGGTGTAGCCGCTGATGAGCCATTTCAGTCGTTCCTCGATATTCATTATATTTGGAACGGAAACGATAAGGCAGCCACCTGTCCTTATTAGGCGTGAAAACTCGCGGATCGCGTTTGCGGGGCTTTCGATGTGTTCGAGACCCTCGACGCAGACGATCGAGTCGAATTCGCCATCTTCATACGGCAATTTGCCGTCCATGTTGCCCTGACGGCATTCGACACCGTCAAGCTGAAATATGGCCGGGTATAGGTCGCAGCACGCGACGTCGAAACCGATGGACAGCAATCGCGCGGCAAGAGCACCTTCACCGGCGGGTACGTCCAGGAGCCGGCCGGTCGGTGTGCCGGCCAGGAGGTTTTGGACGGTATCATGTATTGCCTCGTGGGCGAGTGCCGCGGGTTGTGCCATTTAACTATAGAAAGACGATCTTTGCGACAGTGCCAGCAGCGGCCACGTCGCCTCGGGATAAACAGATCAGGGCTTCGGCGTCGGCGAAACCTACGAAATCGGACGAGCCGAGCCATTTGACCGGTTCAGCGACGAGTCTTCCGACCATGTCGGTTGTGAGTCTTGCCGGGAGATATGTGTCGCGTTCTTTTGCCGCCCGGACATTCGCCGCGAGGACTGCGTGGCCTTCGCGAAGGCCAACGTCTGTCGCTCCCTGCATTATCATGATCGCGGTTCGGACGAACAAATAAAACGTTACGGCGGCGGAAACCGGATTGCCGGGCAAGCCGAAAATCAACGTTTCTGCGTTCTTTGCAAAGACAGCCGGTTTGCCCGGGCGAAGTCGGACTTTTTCGAAAAAGATCTTGGAACCGAGTTCATGCAGCGCAAGCTTTGTCAGGTCGTATTTGCCTACCGAAACGCCACCGGTAATGATCAGAATATCGAACTTACCCAGGATGCTGCTGATACCATTTTTTAGCGATGATAGATCATCGTTAATTATTGGCAGAATGTGGCAATCGCAGCCAATCCCGTCGGCAAGCGATGCGAGCATTATCGAATTCGAGTTCCGGATCTGATCAACTCCCGGAGTCTGATCGATCTCGACGATCTCGCTGCCGGTCGACAAAATGGCGACTTTCGGCCTTTTGGAAACATTTACCGATGCGTATCCAAAAGCGGCCAGGCTCGCAACCATGTTGCGAGTGATCCCGCGCCCGCGCCCAATGACCACCTCTCCTCGGTGAATTTCGGTGCCGCGTTGGACGATGTGATGGCCTGAATCCACCGGTTCAAGTATCTCGACAAAACCATCGATCTCGTTCGTAAGCTCGACCTTTTGAACGGCGTTCGCTCCCATCGGGACGGGTGCTCCGGTCATTATTCGGACAGCCTCGCCCGGATTTATTTCCTGATGCCAACCGTGTCCTGCAGCGGATTCGCCGACGACCTTAAGCTTTATGGTCGCCGCTGCGGTATCGGCGGCCAATACCGCGAACCCATCCATCTGCGACCGGTCAAACGGCGGCATGTCGGTGTCGGCCATCACGTTCTCGGCGAGCAAGCGGCCGACGCTGCCAGCGATCGCGACCGACTCGGTCCCGAGTCTCTTCGTCTCCTGCGTAATGTAACCGATGGCTTCTGAAACGTTGATCATCAGGGAAGGGAATGTCGCTAAACCGTCCGCAAAGTGATAAAGTTTTCTTGTGGAACTTTCAACGGAAATCTTATCATAACTGAATTTAAAGTGAGGAATTTGTAACTGTGATCGATTTTGAATTGACCGATGAACACAAGGCCCTGCAGCAGACCGTCCGCGAATTCGTGGCAGGCGAAGTGGCTCCGCATATCAAGGAATGGGACGAAAAACAGGTTTTCGAACCTTCTGTTTTTCAGAAAATGGCTGACCTCGGACTCATGGGCGTCTGCATTCCGGAGCAGTACGGCGGCGCAGGATTTGACTACATATCGCTCGGGATCGTCTGCGAAGAGCTTGAGGCGTGCGATACGTTTTTACGGGTCGCGATGTCGGTGCACGTCGGGCTGAACAGCCTCAGTGTGTACACTTGGGGGACAGAGGAACAGAAACAGAAATATCTCGTCCCGCAGGCGAAGGGCGAGAAGCTGGCGACGTTCGGATTGACCGAGCCGAATGCAGGCTCGGATGTTATCGGAATGAAGTCCTACGCAAAACGCGACGGAGACGATTGGATATTAAATGGCGAGAAGATGTGGATCTCGCTTGCCGATGTCGCCGACCATTTTCTGTTTTTCTGCTGGACCGATCTCGAAAAACAAAAGGTCCGCGACCATACGGGCCTAAGCTGCTTTATCGTTGAGCGGACCATGCCGGGATTTTCGAGCGGGACACTCCACGGTAAACTCGGGATCCGGGCAGGCAACACGGGCTATTTCTCGCTGCAGGACGTTCGGGTACCGGCGGCGAACATGCTCGGCCAGGAAGGCGAGGGATTTAAGATCGCGATGTTTTCGCTCGAAAATGGGCGTTATACGGTTGCCTCAGGTGCGACGGGTGTCATCCGGGCTTCGCGTGACGCCTCGGTGGCATACGCCAATACGCGTGAGGTGCAGGGCCAGACGATCGCAAACTTTCAGCTGGTCAAACAGAAGATCGCCAACATGGAAGCCGATTACCAAATGGCCCATTTGCTGTGGTTGCGATGCGGTTATCTGAAAAATATGGGACTGCCGTCGGCAAAGGCCGCGAGCCTGGCGAAATGGCAGGCGACCGTTCGCAGCGAGACCGCTGCTTCGATGGCGATCGAGGTTCATGGTGCTAATGGTTACACCAACGATTATCCGGTTGAACGATATTTGAGAAACTGCAAGGCCGCGGTCATTTACGAAGGGACCCGCGACATTCACACGCTGATGCAGGCGGACTGGGCACTCGGGATGAAGAAAGAAAAGGCAGCTCGGGTCATATTGCCGCCGTACGAGCCGGAAGCAAGCAGGGACGCGTCGGCATAGAAACTATTCGCGACACCAAATAAAATGGGCGAGAGGTTCGATCCCCTCGCCCATTTTGTTGGTCGCGAATGATCGCTACCAATTACATCTTCTTGATGCTCTTAAAAAACTCATCAACTTTCTTTGCTTCCTTTTCGACGCTGGACTTTTCAACATAGATGTTGACGAGAACAGGTTTTTTCGGACCCTTGATGATCGTCAGCTCCCAGCCAACTTCTTCACTCTTATTTTTAGCAGTTCCGCTCATCGACGTGATGTCCATCCCGTCCTGGGTTCCTTTCTTGCCTTTTTCGGTTACCTTGACGTCGTCAAGATAGGCGTCGATCTCTTTCGCGGCGTCGGTTACGACGGTTTCATAGTCGCCATCTTTCGGAACGGTGAAACGGATATCAACGCCTTCGTCCTCCGATTTAACAATGGTGTCTTCGCCATCTTTGCTAAATTTGAAGCCTTTCGGCACTGTCATCTGAATGCCGGCTTCCTCGATCTTGATCACTTGGCCGTCGGTGGCCGGTGCAGTTGCCGCGTTAGCAGCCGCGTTCGTGCTTGAGTTCGCAGTTGCGGTATTCGAAGCTGTATTCGCCGGCTTGGCATTTGCATTCGATGTATTGGCTGCGCCGCCGCACGCCGAGAAAAGAGCCGCAGTCGCTGCGACGCATAAAGTCAAAATAAAATGGGTTCTCATTTGTTGGTTTAGTGTTCCTTTTTTGTTAATAATCAGCCGCCATAAATAAGCGGCATAACGCGAGCGAAGTAGCAGATAATAACATTCGTACGGCCTTTTGCAAGGAGCCGCCTGCTGTAATCGTTGTATTTTTTACGTTAGGATGCCTGGTGCTATTTGGTTTTGGCTGAGTTAGAACCCGATGTGACGGACTGGATGTCCGGGCTGGCTCCGGTAAATTTCCACTTGCCGCCCTCGTTAATAAAAATAAAGGGAGTCCAGTTAATATAGGCTCCGCCCTTAATCTCGGCAACAGCCTTTTCCCCGTCAATCCTTTCATTTCGAACCTCGACGGGCTTGTCCGGCAGGTCAATGTCCGCCAGGTATGCGGCAATACTCGCCTGTTTTTCAGACTTGGCATCCGTAATGACCTTCTTTAGATAGGCGGCCGAGAGAATGCTTTGCAGGGCCGCGTCGTCTTTCTTTAACAAAGCGGCGTAATAGGCCTGGACAACCGGAGCGATGGTCGGAGCATTGTTCGATGTTGGGGCGTCAACTCTTTTATTGGTCGCGACCGGACTATCGACGTTGGTCGCCGGGGAATTTGCAGCATTAGTATTCGGCTTGGCCGCTGCGTTGGTGTTCGCGACGTTCGGCGTTGGGCCGCTGCTGCATGCAGAGAACGCGATCGCCCACACGGCCAGGGTTCCAAAAATAAGTGATCTTCTACACATCTTCATCATACTTCACCTGCTCAAATCAGAACCAAGAGTATAATGAATTTGCTAACGATGAACAAAACTGCCGCTACAGAACTGCGTCGATCTTTCCTGCTCGAAGGCCTGCCCGAGCCGCTTACCCGGGCCAGCAGCCATCTGCAGATACTCGATAACTATCTTGAAAATACGCGTCTTCGTTCCCGGAGCATTCGCGATCCGTATTCCGGATCTTGGACCTATGTGCTGCAGCAGCGATTCACGTTGCAGGAACCGGGCCGGACCATCTCAAAACTCGCGGAGATCTATCTTAGCGAAGTGGAACACAACATATTCGACCGATTTGACCGGCGTGAGATCCGCAAAAATCGCTACTTTCACGAATTCGACCGGCATGCTTTCATGTTTGATGTGTACCTCGGGGATCTGTGGGGGCTAGTGACTGCGCGGGCCGATTTTGAATCGTACGAAGATATGGAGAATTTTGAGGCTCCTCCATTCACCGTATTTGAGATCACCAACGATGCGTTCTTTAACGGCGAAAATCTTGTCGGGGCAAAGTTCGAGGAAATACAGGCGGAGGTCGCTCGTTTGGGTGCCGACCGGCCTCCTTCGCGTGAAATGCCTGACGAATAGTTGCGGCCGTTATTTCGTGCGAGGGATAGCCGGTACCGACTGTGTCAGCGAGTCATAGATCTGAAGGTACATTTTGGTCTCGCGCGGGATGAGGGTTGTCCAGTTTGAGCCGCCGCGATTGATAAATCCGCTTAGTTTGGCCGGGTTCGAGTTGTAACCTGCCGCCATTAGCTGCTCCTGGCTCGCAATTCCGCTCTGGAGAGCTCCCGTGATAGTCGGGCTGGCCGTCATATCATTCCAGGTCATCTGCATGTACAACAGCATAGCCTGACTCGCGTTGACGTGATTACGCATACCTTCGACAAAGTCGGGAATAAGCGGCACGTTCGGGTAGTGCGATCGGACCATCGAATAAGTGGACGGTATCATCTGAACCATCCCGCCGGCACCGGCGGTGCTGACGGAATAACGAAAGGTCTGGCCTTCGTTCAAGGCGTACAACGCAAAAATATCATTGTAGACATTTGGCGGGTACTCGGTCCTAAAACGGGTGTGATCGACGTGCTCGACGGTGGCGAGGCGTTCGGCAATGTCGGCAACCTTCGGCTGGATCGCGATGCCATGCTCCCGCAGCCGGTCGCGGGCGATCTCAATGGTGTTGCGGACGTATAATCTGCCGGCATTGACGATCTCGGGTGTGACGATCCCGGGATGGGTCGACATGTAATATGCTGTTTCGATAAATTTGCCGCCCTTTTCGACCGGATATTGAACCATCAGCGGAAGCTGTGGCTGTCCCGCGTCGTCCGTGACAACGATCGGAGTGTTGACACCGTTCGCACGGATCGTGCGGGTCGTCATCGGCTTACCGTTTGACGACATTGCGGCCACCGGAGTGTCACGCGATAAGAACTGATCTTTTGTGATGACGATGTAATCGACCTGCTTTGATTTCCAATCGTAATAGGCGATCCGGACAAGGCTGGCCTGTTGGGTGACGGGCTCGACCGAGGCTATCGTCAAAGGCCGCGACTGCATTTGTCGTTTGGCCTCGGCGATCTTGTTTTTGATCTGGGAAAAGCTAAGTCCGTGATAGTTTAGGTTGCTTGCTTGTGAAACGGTGGTCTGTACCGGAGATGGCACGGGTGTTGCCGTTGGTTTTGCGGGCGTAACGGCCGTCCGTGCCGGGAGTGTATTCGTTACGACTACTGGCCCTGGTTTTCCGACAACACGCGGCCTTTCAGTTTGTGCGAAAACCCCGTTTGCCAACACAATTAGAGTCAGGAAAACGAAATGGAAGGCAAACTTCATAAATCAGTTCCTCGATGCAATGGGGTCCGTGCCGACGGTCCGGAAGGCCGTTGAAGCGGCAGGCTTACGATTCTCGCATCGGGCCTCGGAGTTGTCAAGAGATTTATTATTTTTTATAACATATACAAAATAATCTTATGGAAAGTGCCAATTTGTGTCGGTTTCCCGGATAATGTATAACAGTCCTTTTGCTCGTACTTGCCGACACCTTTTATGAAACAACTCTTCGGGACAGACGGAATTCGGGGACTCGCGGGTGAATTTCCGCTGGACGAAAAAACTGTCAGGATCATCGGAGCCTCGGTCGCCAGGCAATTGCGCGAAACGCTCGGGTCGGCTCCGCAGATCGTTACCGGGCGCGACACGCGCGAATCGGGCGCCGGTATCGAGTCATCATTTCACTCGGGAGCGGTAGCAGAAGGCGCGAAGTGTTTTTCGGCAGGTGTCATCACGACTCCTGGGGTGGCATTCCTTGCCAGCCACTTTGACTTGGACGCTGGCGTCGTTATCAGCGCTTCGCATAACCCTTTTGAGGACAATGGGATAAAGGTGTTTTCGCCCTCGGGACGCAAAATGGACGAGGCCGCTGAACGCAGGATCGAAAGAGATATCCATGACGATGCTTTCGGAACGGCTACCGCCGAAATAATGGCCGACGATTCGAAAGCCGCCGAGCTCAGATCGGCTTACGTGGATCACTTAAAGCAAATGGCCGCGTCGGTCCGGCCGGGGTTCAAGATCGTTGCCGATTGCGCCAACGGTGCCGCTTCGGAAATAGCTGCTGTGATCCTCGAGAGTCTGGGAGCCGATGTTGTAACGATCAATAACGCCCCCGATGGCCGAAATATCAATAAAGGCTGCGGTTCGCTGCACCTGGAAAAGCTTCAGGCAAAGGTGATCGAAGAGTCGGCGGACTTTGGTGTCGCTTTTGACGGTGACGCTGACCGGGCGCTATTTGTAAATGAGGCCGGAGCGATCGTCGATGGCGATGCGACACTCTGGATCCTTTCGCGCTATTTGAAGGAGCACGGAAAGCTTGCAAATTCGATCGTCGTCGCGACTGTAATGAGCAATATTGGGCTTGAATTAGCCCTTGGATCGATCGGGGTCAAACTTGTGCGTGCTTCCGTTGGCGATAAATACGTCCTCGAGGAGCTACTGAAATCCGGATCGGAGATCGGTGGCGAGCAGTCGGGCCATATCATTTACCCCGACAATAGTTTGGTCGGCGACGGGATCGCAACGACCTTGCTTGTTCTCGGTGCAATGGCGGAGAAAGGTGAACCACTCTCGGCGATGACGAAGGGGTTTGATAAATATCCGCAGATCCTCGTTAATACCCTCGTCCGAGAAAAAAGGCCATTCGCCGATGTGCCGAAGATCGTCACCGCTGCAGCTGAGATCGAAAATGAGCTCGACGGCAAGGGGCGGCTTCTTTTGAGGTATTCCGGAACGGAGAACCTTGCCCGGGTAATGATCGAGGGTAAAGACCAGACGGAGATCGAAAACCAGGCCCACCGCTTGGCTGACGTGATCCGCGAAGCGTTAGCCTAACCGCGAAATAACTAATACGATGCCGCAAAGATCCGTCCAAATCGCTCTGCCTGGAAACGCAAGGAACTATCAAATAACGATTGCCGACGGCGACACGCCGGGCGCTGGCAAATGGGCACGAAAATGCCTCGGCAAGGATGCAGCACGCGTTGCGATAATCTCTAATCCGCTTGTGTACGGCCTGTATGGAGAGGATATCGCGGAAAGCCTTCGAGCCGTCGGCTTTACGGTCTTCGTCTGGCTGATGAAGGACGGCGAAAAGCACAAAAACCTCAAAAACGTCGAGACGGCTCTCAATTTTCTGGCCGAATCGGGCATCTCGAGAACGGATGCGGTTTTGGCCCTCGGCGGCGGGGTTGTTGGCGACCTGGCCGGATTTACGGCGGCGATCTATCTTCGCGGGATATCCTTTTTGCAAATGCCTACGACGCTGCTGTCGATGATCGATTCATCGGTTGGGGGCAAGACGGGCGTGAATTCGCCTGCGGGTAAAAATCGTGTCGGCAGTTTTTATCAACCGAATGGAGTGATGATCCGCACAAATGTCCTCCGGACGCTGGCCTCCCGAGAGTTGACCGCTGGATTTTGCGAAGCCGTAAAACACGGAGCGTTGTCGGGCAAGCGTCTATTCGGACTTACCGCCAATTTTCTTGAAAAATATGATCCCGCGGATTTCCCCGAGCTGTTTGCCATCGCTAATTTTCGATCGGACATCGGCGAACTGATTCGGGAACAGGTCAGTTTCAAGGCTTACATCGTCGAGGCGGACGAGCGGGAACAAACCACGCGGGCCGACGCGCGGTCGCGGAAGATCCTTAATTTTGGTCATACACTTGCGCATGCCCTTGAAAAGGTTTCGGACTACAAGTATTTCAAACACGGCGAGGCCGTCGGTTACGGCATGCTCTACGCTGCAGACCTTTCAAAAAGCCTTGATTTAATTGATGCAGAAGTTGTAAACTTGTTGAACGACGTTGTTCATCGCACGGGCGATCTCCCGTCTTTGGACATGTTTGACGCCGAAGAGGTTTTTGAGGCATTTCGTTTCGACAAGAAGCTGGTCGCGGGGTCTTTGCAGTTGATCCTGCTAAACGGCATCGGAAAGCCCGTAATCGTTGGCAGCGACAAGGTGCGGCGGTCCACACACATAACAGCTCTCAAAAAACTGTTCACAAGTAAATAAAACCTGGATGCTCCAGCGTTTTGAGGAACCGCTAAGAATAATGAAAGACGCTAACAGAGATCGTTCGAACGAGCGAGGCAGTGCGGGCGTTAAGTTTATGCTCGTGCTCACGGTGATAGTACTCGTTGCTAACGCGGGTTACAATTACGTTCCAATCGCGTACCAGGGAGCGAGCATGAAAGGGGATA
>JBBRSH010000149.1:0-9821 GCA_038245555.1 Pyrinomonadales bacterium
CATTTCACGTTGGAAGATACTAGACAATCTACGCCGCAGTTTGGTTGCGCCGGCAATGTTTCTATGGCTCCTAGCAACCTGGACCATCATACCCGGATCTCCGCTCATGTGGTCACTTTTCATCGTATTTGTATTAGCCTTTCCGGTCTACGCCCATTTGCAAACCAATGTATTGACGCATCCGCGCGGTATTCCCTGGACAAGTCATTTTTGGAGTGTTTTGGGCGATGTCAAAACCAATACATGGCAAGTATTTTTCGTCATAGCCGTACTTGCACATCAGGCATACTCAAACTTCGATGCTATTGTTCGAACACTTTACCGTGCATTTATCTCGCATAAAAACTTGCTCGAATGGAAGACGGCGGCGCAAAGCGAAAAGGACACCTCGCACGACCAATGGTCTTATCTGCGATTGATGCGGGTCGCGATTCTTTTGTCAGTTGCGAGCCTGACGCTTGTGTCTTGGTTTCGTCCGTCAGCTTTATTCATTGCGGTCCCGTTTCTACTTGTCTGGATATTTTCTCCTTTCATTGCTTATCGAATAAGCCGTCGACCGCCAAATATCCACACACCGCTAAGCAGTATCGATATAAAAATGGTCCGGATGATTGCTCGGCGGACCTGGAGGTTTTTTGAAACGTTTGTCGGTGATGACTCGAATTGGTTACCGCCCGACAATTATCAGGAAGACCCTCAACCAAAGATCGCTCATCGGACTTCGCCGACAAACATTGGCTTGCTCCTATTATCGACCATTTCTGCTCATGATTTTGGTTATATAGGAACGCTTGAGCTAACCGAAAGACTCGGTTTTACGTTTGCGACTCTCGAAAAACTCGAAAAAGTCCGCGGGCATTATTTGAACTGGTACGACACAGAGACGCTCGCACCACTTTCACCCCGCTATGTTTCGAGTGTTGATAGCGGGAATCTTGCAGGACACTTGCTGGCCGTCAAACAGTCGGTTACAGAGATCACGAACCGAAAGTTGTTGGATACGCATGTTATGGAAGGGCTGACCGATTCGCTCGAAATGATGCGTGAGGAAGCAACTCACATGAATGTCGCTCGTCGGAGGACAGAAGGTGTCACGATCAAACAGCTTCATGCCGAGATTGATTTCTGCCAGCAACTATTAGGGCACCAAACAAGTGAAACACCCGATGCCTGGGTCACCTTGCTCGAAACGCTAATTTCTCATATCGAAATAATCAGGGACATCACCGGGGCACTGACACTGGAACACGGTACTGAACATTTTAATGAGCTGGGATTCTGGTCGGCAGATCTGTCACATCAGGCTCAGACTTTTCTCCGTGACGTAAAAACTTTTATTCCATGGCAGGAAAATGACTTTTCTCTTTTGTCCGAAATCATTAGCCGCGACTTTCCCGCAATCCAGAATGAATGGCGGGAGACAATGGATCTGCTAAATCTATTCCCTTCGTTATCCCAACTTACAGAGTTATACGAGGCCCTCTCCATTCGGCTTTCGCACATTGATGCAGAAATCGAGCGATCCCAAATGAGCGAATTGGACTCTACCGCAGCACTTAACGCTCTCAGAATTCTGACGGCGAAAATAAAACAGGCTGAGCAGTCCGCCGTAAAAACCGTCGCAAACTTACACTCCTTTGCCCTCCAGAGCGCAGAAATGGTCAAAGAAATGGACTTTGATTTTTTACTCGACGAGGAACGCAAGATTTTTGTTATCGGTTACAACGTGGACACGGGAAAGCGTGACAATTCTTTTTACGATCTGCTGGCCTCCGAATCTCGTTTGGCCAGTTTTGTCGCCATTGCCAAGGACGAGATCGGGCAGGAACATTGGTTTCGGCTGGGACGATCTCTTACTCCGATAAATTCAGGCCGGGCCCTGGTCTCGTGGACAGGCACGATGTTCGAATATCTGATGCCGATCCTTGTCATGCGCGACTATGAACAAACGCTCCTCAGTCAAACCTACAAAGCAGTCGTTCAAAGGCATATCGAGTATGGAGCAAAGAAAAACGTGCCGTGGGGTATCTCCGAGTGTGCCTTCAACGCTCGCGATCTACAGCTAAATTATCAATACCAGGCATTTGGCGTTCCCGGACTCGGCTTAAAACGGGGTCTGAGCGAAGACTTGGTGGTTGCCCCGTACGCGACTGCCCTAGCCGCACCGATCTTCCCTCAGGCCGCGATGGCAAATTTCCGCCATTTAGCAAATGCGGGGCTGCTCGCCCGTTTCGGTTTTTACGAGTCAATAGACTACACGGCGGAACGCCTGCCGCGTGATCAAACATTCTCGATCATCCGGGCCTATATGGCCCATCATCAGGGAATGATTCTCGTCGCACTTAATAATTTGGTCCACGCCAATATTATGCAAGAACGGTTCCACTCTGAGCCTCTCGTTCGGTCCACCGAATTACTGCTTCAGGAAAGGATTCCCCAAGGTGCACCGGCATCTCATCCGCGGGCCGAAGAGGTTTTGTCCGGCCGGGCGGTACGGCAGCTTTCCGGGCGGGTGACCAGGGTTTTCGATACGCCCAGTATGCCTACGCCCCGGGTACAACTCCTGTCCAACGGTTCATACTCAGTTATGTTAACCACGTCTGGTGCCGGCTATTCGATGCACAAAGATATTGCCGTGACGCGCTGGCGCGAAGATACAACTCGAGATCTCTGGGGCAGTTTTATTTATTTGCGTGATGTGGGTAGCGGTGAGGTTTGGTCGAGCGGTTATCAGCCGTTAGGACGAAGTGCTGATCTTTACGAAGTTGCGTTCTCGGAAGACAAAGTGGTTATCAAACGCCGCGACGGAACCACCGAGACGCTGACAGAAATAATTGTGTCACCCGAAGACAATGCCGAAATGCGCCGGGTAACGATCACTAATAATTCGTCAAAAGCGAGAGAGATCGAGGTTACAAGTTACGCTGAAATTGTCTTAGCTCCGCCAAAGGCAGATGCCGCACATTCGGCATTTAGCAATCTTTCCATCGAAACCGAATTTAATCCCGAGGAAAACGCTCTGATCGCAAAACGCCGTCCACGAGCCGAAAGCGACAAACCGATCTGGGCAATACATACATTCGCAATTGAGGGAGACACCGTCGGTGCGGTGCAGTATGAAACCGATCGTGCACGGTTCCTAGGGCGAGGACACGATGTTCGTGGACCTATTGCGGTAATAGAGGACCGGCCACTTTCAAATACCGTGGGAGCTGTGCTGGATCCGATCTTTTCCCTGCGTAGCTGCGTCCGTATCGAGCCGCATGAAATGGCCTGCGTCACGTTCTCCACGGCCGTTGCGAAATCTCATGAAGAGGCGTTAAGGTTAGCGGATAAATATCATGACGTAAGCATTTTTGCACGCGAAGCGGCCCTCGCGTGGACGCGGTCTCAGGTTGAGATGCGCCATTTGAACATCGAACCACAGAACGCATATCTGTTTCAGCGGCTCGCAGCCCACATACTTTACACAGACCTTTGCCTCCGCTCGCGACCGGGCGTACTGGTCCTAAATACGAGAGCCCAGTCCGACCTTTGGCCCTACGGAATTGGGGGCGACCTCCCGATCGTGCTTGTTCGAATTAACCGTGCCCAAGATCTGTCGATAGCGCGGCAGATGTTGAACGCTCACGAATATTTGCGGCTCAAGGGGCTAATTTTTGATCTGGTCATATTAAATGACAATCCATCGGGTTACATGCAGTCGCTGCAGGACGAACTGACAAGAATTGTCCGCACCAGCGGTGAATCGAATTTGCTAAACATAAATGGCGGGATCTTTCTAAAACGATCCGACCAGATACCTGAAGCAGACCGTATACTTCTCCACACGGTGGCGCGGGTAGTCATCGTTGGCGAACGCGGCGAGCTGGAAGATGAACTTTCACGCAAAACGATCGAGACAGCATTGCCGAGGCCTTTCGTTGCTAAAAGTCCAAATCGTCTTTACCCCGAACCCTCGACTACGCAGCCCGAGCTAACCTTTTTTAATGGACTGGGTGGATTTGGAAATTCCGGGAAAGAGTACGTCACGGTATTGGGTGACGGACAATGGACGCCTGCTCCGTGGCTGAATGTAATCGCAAATGAGAAGGCGTTTGGGTTCCAGGTCTCGGAAACCGGTGCGGGATTTACTTGGTCGATCAATAGCCGTGAAAACCGTCTCACGCCGTGGTCAAACGATGCCGTCAGCGATCCGCCGGGCGAAGTGATCTATCTACGAGACGAAGAATCCGGGTCCGTGTGGACACCCACGCCGCTACCAATACGGGAAGCCGAACCTTATACGATAAAACACGGACAGGGATACTCAGTTTTTGAGCATCTGAGCCACGGTATTTCCCAAGATCTACTTCAGTTCGCTCCGCTTGATGCACCCGTAAAGATCTCTCTTTTGCGCCTGCATAATCGGACCAACCGCAAGCGAAAGTTATCGGTGACGAGCTACAGCGAACTTGTTTTGGGGTTTGACCGCAGCCAAACCGCTCCGTTCATTATTACCGAAGTAGACGGTGAGAGGAGCTGTATCCGGGCGCGCAACCCATACAATAATGAGTTTGCGCACCGTGTAGCATTTGTCGCGACTAACGCAGCCATCAATTCTCTAACGTGCGACCGCAAGGAGTTTGTGGGCAGGAACGGGAGTCTAAAGAAACCAGCGGCTTTGGCCCGCGAAAAATTATCCGGTCGAAGCGGTGCCGGGTTGGACCCGTGCGCCGCATTACAAACCATTATCGACCTCGAACCGGACGAAGTAAGAGAGATCGTGTTTTTGATCGGCGAAGGCGAATCGACCTCGGAAGTAGAGAACATAGTTACAAAGTTTCGCGAACTAGACGCCGTGAAAGAATCGTTCGCTGAGGTCATAGCATACTGGGACGAACTGCTGGGGGCGATCCAAGTCCGTACCCCCGATAAGTCCCTGGACATGCTAGTGAATAGATGGCTTTTGTACCAATCGCTGGCTTGCCGCGTATGGGCACGTTCTGCCTTTTATCAATCGGGTGGCGCTTTTGGTTTCCGCGATCAGTTGCAGGACGTGATGTCGCTAGTGTACACAAAGCCGGAAATAGCGCGTGAGCAAATACTTATTGCTGCGGCCCATCAATTCAAAGAAGGTGATGTGCAGCATTGGTGGCACCCGCCGTCCGGACGAGGGGTTCGGACACGCTTTTCGGATGACCTGCTTTGGCTCCCGTTTGTTACAAGTTTTTATGTCAAAATTACAGGTGACAAGTCAGTTCTGGACGAGATGGTGGCATTCGTTGAGGCCCCGTTGCTTGTCGAGGGACAAGACGATTCTTACACACAGCCAACAACGTCCGTTCAAACCGCGAGCGTATTTGAACACTGCGCCCGCTCTATCGACCGCAGTCTCGCTGTTGGAGCACATGGATTGCCCTTGATGGGATCAGGTGACTGGAATGACGGAATGAGCAGCGTCGGCAACGGCGGGCAGGGTGAAAGTGTTTGGGTTGGTTGGTTCCTAATCAATACTTTGACAGAATTTACGCCACTTTGTAATGAACGCGGCGAAACGGATCGCGAGGTGGTATATCTCAAACATATTAAAGATCTAAAAACCGCGCTCGAAACGAATGCATGGGACGGCAACTGGTTCCGTCGGGCTTATTTTGACGACGGTACTCCGCTCGGTTCGGCGGAAAACGAGGAATGTAAGATTGATTCGATCGCCCAGTCATGGAGTGTTATTTCGGGCGGAGCAAACCTACAGCAGGCGACTCGGGCAATGGCGTCGGTTGACGAATATCTTATCCGCCGCGGTGACGGCCTCGTGCTCTTATTTACACCGCCATTCGACAAAAGTTCGCTCAGTCCCGGCTACATAAAAGGCTATCTCCCCGGTGTTCGCGAGAACGGCGGACAATATACCCATGCCGCGATCTGGACAATGATCGCTTTTGCAATGCTCGGCGATGGCGACAAAGCCGGTGAACTCTTTGCTTTACTCAATCCGATCAATCACGCGTCCACGCGCGCCGGGCTTCACAAATACAAGGTCGAGCCATATGTCGTTGCCGGCGACGTCTATAACGAACCAAGGCACATTGGACGCGGCGGTTGGACTTGGTATACGGGTGCGGCCAGTTGGATGTATCGGGCGGCTCTTGAATCAATGCTCGGTTTTCACCTTCAAGGTGAAACTCTAAAGATTGAGCCTTGCATCCCGCGCAGTTGGCGCAATTTTGAGATCGACTACCGACGTGGATCTACGCGTTTTAAGATAAGAGTTGAAAACCCTTCGGGCATCTGTCGCGGAATTGCCGAGGTAAGGCTTGATGGCGAATTGTTACCGTCAAATGAAATTCCCATAAGAGCTGACGGACAAATGCATGAAGTATTAGTCTTAATGGGTGAAACTAAAGATGGTTGAAAGAGGTTACACCAAATAGAAGGCAGTTTACCGATATCTGTAGTGTAGAGATTCTCGTATAGCGGCAAAATTAAAATAGCCCCGTTGTCTGGCAAACGGAAGCTCGCCGAATAAGTTTGATAGGATTCGCGATTACCCGAAAGTTCTAGCAATACCTCTGCCGAGCAGACGGTTGTATTCGTCACTGACAACCTTGTAACACTCGCATACGGCTTGTTCCAGTCCCTGGCGGTCGAGGATGGTCATGGATCCTCGAATATTTTTGATTAATTTTCTCTCGGCCAGTTTTCTCGCTGCCAGTGTCACCCCTTCGCGACGAACGCCAAGCATATTTGATATCAGGTCGTGGGTCATGACCAGCGTATCAGTGTTCAAACGGTCGTGACTGAGGAGTAGCCAGCGGCCCAGTTGCTGTTCGACTGAATGGAGACGATTGCAAACAGCGGTCTGCGAAATTTGCGTTATCAACGCCTGGGTGTAACGCAGCAGAAGATTGTGAAACACACCGCCCAAAGTGAATTCGTCTCGAAGATCTTTTGCCTTCATTCTGAAAGCTTCGCCCGCACTCTGAATTACCGCCCGGTTCGGCGTCGTATCGCCGCCCATAAACAGCGCGATTCCCAGAATCCCGTCGTTGCCCACCACGCCGATCTCGGCAGTCGCGCCGTTTTCCATGATGTAAAGTAGAGAGATAATAGCGGTCGTGGGGAAATAAACATAATCGAGTCTATCGCCGGATTCATAGAGAACTTGCCCAAGCTTTAGAGATGTTAGCTCTAGATGAGATTGTACGCGCTCAAATTCTACGTCCGGCAGAGAAGCAAGCAGGAAATTCTTACGGCCAGTGTTTTGTTTGCCATCAAGCGGCATACTCTTCTGTTTTCGACATGCTGAGGTGAAATACGACCTACGAATGATCGATACCCAGACAGTACATCAAAACAATAAGAATAGATACCTCTTAATGCGATGAAACACTAAGTTAGTGCGATAACGCACTAAAGTGATTGTCCGAAGCACCTAAGTTCGAGGAAACGTTTACCGGATTTTTTCCCGCTATGTGACGGAAATACCGGCCGAGCTTGGGCTTAGATACTTTACTGTTGATTGGCGCCCCATCAGTTGTTGGCCTTACTTGCAACTGCTTCGTAATTTGGATGGCTTTTTGAGATAATCTGATAGCAATTACACGAGAGTTTTTTCAAACCTTTCACGTCAAGAATCAAAAGTTTACCGCGGTTGTAGCTGATCAGGCCGCGATCCTGCAAACTCTTAGCTGCTTTATTGACCGCTTCACGCCGGACACCGACCATATTGGCTAAAAATTCCTGCGTGATTTGAAATAGGCCCGTTTTCATCCGATCGTTTGTCATCAGGAGCCAACGCGCCATTCGAGATTCGACAGGATGAAAGCGATTGCAAGCCGCCGACTGCGTAGTTTGTGCCATTAGCGATTGGACAAATCGTTTCACAACCTGCTGCAACTTGTTGCTCGTTTCGCACTCTTTGAGAAAATCCGCTGTCTTAATTCGCAAAGCCCAACCCATACCTTGCACAAGGGCGATGTTGTTCGAGGCTTTTGCGCCCAGAAATACAGGGACGCCAACCATTCCTTCGTTACCGACTATACCAACTTCAAGCGTCAGATCGCCATCGACGGCCGAGAGCAGTGAAACGATTCCGCTCTCGGGAAAATAAACATGTCGGATGATGGCTCCCGTTTTGTAAATATAGGAGCCATAAGTCAATTCCGTTCGTTCGGAATTCGCGAGCACATTGTGAAAGTCCTTATCGGGTAAGGATGCAAGTAGCCGATTCGTGGATCTTCCACTGGCAGGTTTAACAGTATCGGGCACAGAAATCTCCTTCTTTCGACCGGTTACTAAAAGCAAAGCGACAGTCACGCCCGCAGATCAACAAATACATCTCATTTAAGGATAAAACCTAAAAAGCAGAATCGCAGTGCGCTACCACACCAACCCTTAAATAATTAAAAAGCCAGTTCATGCGTAGGACCTGACGAACCCCAAAACAGGATAATCTCAATAAGACACTGCATTAAGGCACTATTCTTCAACATCCATGAAAACGATAGGTTCCGTCGAGGATCGGTAAACGGTCAACTGCCCCAACATTCCGTGTGTGTCTCAACGCACTGACCATCGGGCATTAAAACTGTTTAATTGTAAGTAAGCCTGAGTCCTATCGACTGAAGATTGAATGCCTTACCCGCATTCAGATAACGCTTCTGTGTTAACCAAATTCTGATGGACGAGGCGTTTTTTGGAAGCTGTCGGTGCATATTGTTGATATTGAAAGCTACCAAAAGAACAAGGGGAAAACCGTGAAACACTTCAAAATACTATTACAGCTGCACAGCATAAAACTAATTTTATTCCTGGCAGTAGCTATCGTTTTTCTGGCAATGACGACCAGGTCTAGTTCGAACAAAACCGAAACGACGCAGGCAAATGTTTCGATTGCGAACCAAGAAGCAAACAGTTTGGCCGTCGCCAGTTCTGCACCAACAAGAATCAAAAAGGGGATCGAATAAATGAGTGTCCAACCACAAAAGCGGAAATACGGGTTCAGCAGGACGGTGGAAATTCCTTTTGACGCGGCCATCGAGAAAACACGCGCCGCTCTCAAAGAAGAGGGATTTGGCGTGCTTTCAGAGATTGATATCAAAGACAAGCTAAAGGAGAAGCTCGATGTGGATTTTCGTCGTTATACGATCCTCGGTGCGTGCAACCCCTCGCTCGCGTACCAAACATTGCAGGAGGAATTGGAGATTGGGCTGCTTCTGCCGTGTAACGTCATCGTTTACGAAGCCGACGATAAAAATACGTCCGTTATCTCGGCCGTCGACGCGAAAGCGATGCTCTCGGCCGTCGGAAACAATGCGATTCTCGATCAGGTCGCTAGTGAAGTCAACGAACGACTTCAGCGTGTTATCAGCAGTCTTTAGATAGCATGAGAAACGAAATGCGTCGAGATAGTTGGAATTGTTCTGAGGGTGGAATTGCCTTAACCGGACGGGATTCAAACAATAGGAGAAAGTCATGAAAACGAAAGAATATTTACTAATGTCCGTCTTAACTGTTGCGGTGCTCGTCGCAGGAGCCCTTGAAATTGCGGCCCAGAGCAAAATGGACAAGATGAAGGACAAGCCGATGGACATGGCGACGATGATGAAATCGCCGCATCACATACTGATGATGGCTCACATGAAGAGCATGTCTGAGTTTGCGAAAGCCCTCCATGACCAGGCCGTGAAACCGACAGCTCTGGACGTTGAATTCGCACGATCGTCCGTTGCCGAGTTGAGACATAACCTCGACGCAATGGAAGCCATTCACCAAAAACACATGGCGACGATGAGCGATGAGATGAAAGCAAAGATGAAGACGATGATGGACAAAATGGA
>JBBRSH010000150.1:0-9449 GCA_038245555.1 Pyrinomonadales bacterium
GCATTCCTCTGCGTAGTGATTTTGGTAGAGAGTGGCCCACAGCCAGCGAAAGCAAAGATCGAAACCAAGACCGCTGTGGAACAAAAAATGCTTTTCACCGGTAAGCGTTCCGCTTTTCGAGCAGGCCCTGTTTTACGGTGACCCATTCGGTATCAACGATGCTGAAATAAACAGAATCGCGAAATCGGCCGCTTTCAGTGATCATATGTTGTCGAAAGATACCCTCCTGCTTAGCTCCAAGCCTGAGTATCGCGTTGCGCGATTGTTCATTCAGGGCGTCGGTCTTCAACTCGACACGGATGCATTGCCATGTCTCAAATGCATGGGTCAGCATGAGCAGTTTTGCTTCAGTATTTACGGCGGTACGCTGCCACTCAGGATTGATCCACGTCCATCCGATCTCGGCCCGTCGATTAGCCGTGTCGATATTCCCAAACCGTGTAGACCCGATCACATCGCCGGATCCTCGCTCAATTGTCACGAATGGCATTGCTGAGCCACGATTGAGATCCGCCAGTGCGACTTCGACATATCGACGCATGTCGTCAACCGAAGAAATCGTGGTTGGTATCAAACGCCAAAGAGCCTCATCACTTCCCGCATTCCACAAAGCGTCCACGTGCTCGATCCTCATCGGCTCAAGCAGTACGACTTCACCCTCTAAAACAACAGGTTCAACCTTCATATGCGAGTAAGTGTGAAAAAGGGAAAAAGCAGTTTGGCGACTCGCCATGCTTTTTCCCTTTCATTTTACTACTTTTTCCTTTTAGATATCGTAGTACATCGAAAACTCAAGCGGATGCGGCCGCAGTCGCAACGGTGTGATCTCGTTGTCACGTTTGTAAGTGATCCACCGTTCGATCATCGAAGCCGAGAAAACATCACCCTTGAGCAAGAATTCGTGATCATTCTCAAGTGCGTTCAACGCTTCGTCGAGGCTGCCCGGTAAGCTCGGCACATTTGCCAATTCTTCCGGCGGCAGATCGTAAATGTCCTTATCGAGCGGTTCTCCGGGATCGATGCGGTTCTGAATACCGTCAAGGCCGGCCATCAGCAGGGCCGCAAACGTCAGGTACGGATTGCATGACGGATCGGGCGGACGAAATTCCAGGCGTTTAGCTTTCGGAGACTGCGAAAACATCGGGATACGCACGGCCGCAGAACGGTTTCGCGCCGAATAGGCGAGATTTACTGGTGCCTCGAATCCGGGAACCAGACGTTTGTAGCTGTTCGTCGTCGGAGCGGCAAAACCCACAAGAGCCGGAGCATGCTTGAGCAGGCCTCCGATATAGAATTTCGCCATTTCCGAAAGTCCGGCGTACTGATCGCCGCCAAACAGTGGATTGCCGTCCTTCCACAGCGACTGGTGGCAATGCATTCCCGAGCCGTTGTCGCCGTAAATCGGTTTCGGCATAAACGTAGCGGTTTTGCCCGCGGCGTGGGCCGTGTTTTTGACAACGTATTTGAAGAGCATCAGGTTGTCCGCCGTGTGCAGCAGATTCGAGAATCGAAAATCGATCTCGCACTGTCCGGCGGTCGCCACTTCATGGTGATGACATTCAACTGTAATACCAACTTCGCCGAGGATCGATGAGATCGTGTTGCGAATATCGATGAGCGTGTCCAGCGGAGCAACCGGCACGTAGCCCTCTTTTGGACGAATGTGATAGCCGTTATTTGGGTTGTCGAGCGAACCTTCGCGCCCCGAGTTCCAGTGGCCTTCGTCCGAATTCACATAAAAGCCCGCCGAATTCTGGTTGTTGTGATAGCGGGCCTCGTCAAAGATAAAAAACTCGGCTTCCGGTCCAACATTGATCGTGTCGGCGATGCCGGTGAACTTCAAATAGCTCTCGGCACGCTGAGCAACCGAACGCGGATCGAGCCAGTAACCTTCTTTTGTGATCGGATCGACGGCGTTTGCGATCAAGCACAACGTCGTGTCCTCGGTAAAAGGATCGACCCAAAATCGTGACGGATCGGGCACGAGCAGCATGTCCGATTCATGGATCGCGGCCCAGCCCCTAAGCGACGAAGCGTCGAATCCGAATCCGTCTTCAAAACTGTCTTCGGACAGTTGGTCGATCGGAAAAGTAAGATGATGCCAGGATCCGATAAGATCGGTAAACCGCACCGAAACAAATCTCGCCTCCTGATCGGCTGCATAGGTCAATACGTTCTTTGCATTCATAATATGTCCTCAATTAGTGAATATTAGTAATAGAAGTAGCTAGCGTTCCGCTTATGAGCGGCTTACCAAATTTGAAATTCTAATACACGGGCCAGGAGCATAAAAGGCCCGAAAGCACCAACCCGAGAATGTTTAAAAACTCCTACAAAATTGTAGGAATACGTTTGTCATTATGACCGCATCAAATCTTGCGGCAGTCAGGCGCGGGTGGTAATACGCTTGACCTGCAAATCGATTTGAACGAGGATGGTCTTTCATCGGCTCGACAGATCCGCTCCTCAGCGAACTTAAAATAATGAAACAGATAACCACTGCCTTCCTTCTCGTGTTCCTCGTGTTTGCGGCGTTCGGACCCGCAACCGCACAAATGCTAACGCCGGAAGAGAGAAAGATCGTCGACTACATCGACAGTCATAATAATGACGCTCTTTCCCTACTGGAAAAGACAGTCAACATCGAGAGTCCTACCGAGGACCTCGCGGGAGTGAAAAATGTCGGAATGGTGTTCGGCAATGAATTTGAATCGCTCGGGCTGACAGTCAAGTGGATAGATATGCCGGCCGACATGAAACGAGCGGGTCATCTTGTCGCCGAGAACAAAGGTACACGTGGAAAGCGGATCCTTCTACTCGGCCACCTTGATACGGTTCTTCGCGGCGAGCGCTATCGGGTGGACGGCCCCAAGGCGTTTGGCACTGGTGTCGGCGACATGAAGGGCGGCAATGTCATTATTCTATCCGCTCTTAAGGCACTCCAGGCGGCCGGAGCACTCAAAAACACGCAGATCATCGTCATGCTTACCGGTGACGAAGAGTCGACCGGCGAACCGGCAAGTGCCAGCCGCGGCCCGATGCGGGACCTTGCCAGCCGAAGTGACTTGTCACTGAGCTTTGAATCGACGGTCCTCAATACGGCGACCGTCGGCCGTCGCGGCTGGAGTAACTGGACACTTGAGGTCGAGGCAAAAACGGGCCACTCGGGCCAGATCTTTAGGGATGGAATGGGAAACGGAGCGATCTTTGAGGCGTCGAGAATACTCAACGAGTTTCGCGAAAAACTCAGCACCGAAAAATATCTCACCTTCAACCCGTCGCTGATCGTCGGCGGAACGACTGCCGAGACAAAGGACGTCGGCGGGTCCGCAACCGGCAAACTAAACGTCGTCCCGGCCAAAGTCATCGTCAACGGCGACCTGCGATTCATCAGCGAAGCCCAGAAAGCCGCCGCTCGAAAAACGATGACCGACATCGTCGCCAAAAACCTACCCGGCTCCACCGCAAAGATCACCTTCCACGACGGCAACCCGGCAATGTCGCCGGTCGACGGCAACTACGCCATCCTCAAACAGCTCGACCAGGTCAGCCGCGATCTCGGTTTTGGCGAGGTCACTGCCCTCGACCCCGGCGAACGAGGTGCGGGCGATATCGCATACATTTCCGACCTCATCCCCGGCGTCGATGGTATTGGTATCGGCGGATCTGAGAAGTCTCATGCTCCGGGTGAATCAGCAAGGATCGACACGCTGCCAATGCTGACAAAAAAGGCTGCATTGCTGATCTATCGGATGACGCGTTAGATGTCATCTATCCGACTCGGAAATGGCCGCACAATTAAGCCCCGATAATGTTTGACGCTTCGTAAAATACGTGCTAATTTCGTTTTGCAATTGATCGACGAAGTTTTCGATTGGCGGTTTTTGTTTTTGGGGACATTGACCAACTTTTTATCGTCGAGCAGTAAAAATTAGTCATTTTTCCGATTTTGGGACGTCTGCATGGGCAGTCGGGAGCCGTCCGGCTCGCGGAAGTTTGAGCGAAGGGAGCTCTCTCATGTCGGATGGACTAAACGATCTAAGTCGTCTGTCGTTACGCAAAATGCGTGGCGTCGGGCGTTTTTTCGTTTTGGGCCGAAGTGGAGATGAGCGACTTGGATTGTTGAACGGTTAGGATATGCTCGTCCGTCTGATCGTCGGCGGTGTCGCCGATCTTAGACTAGACAGAACACGGCCCGGAATTTAAATTGTTGAGTCTAACTAATTTGGGTGATGACAAAGTGCACCGATTCGTGCATAATAAACGGAGTTAAACAGTTCACCGTTTAGCTGTCAACAATATTACTTGATCGAATCGAATATTCACGTCTGGTTAATGCCCCGATCAGCCGCGAGTTTATTCTGACTTTGGCCATAATACCGTGGCCTCTGTCGAAATATTTCGCAGAATTTTTGGCTGATAGTGTCATAAAGATGTATTGAGATACATTTTCCAGTTGAATTTTAGATGTCCGCACTTTTATTAGATGGGCGGAAGGATCGTAATGAAGAGTCAAATTCTTTGCTGGCCTTTTCCCGGGTACGGCACAGATCCAAAAACGAAATTTGCGGTGGGCTCTGGGCTTGATCGGCCCTCATGCCTGCTGATCCTTGCAGCGGAGCGTGGCTATTGCGGCCGTGTCTCACGTTTTTTTGCATACGAGGCCGGAATTACTAACTCCCGGCTTCCCGGCTCCTTATAAATGTCGAAGCCATTTTATAAAAAAGTTTTTGTAGTCGGTGGATTCGCGGCGGTTCGTTTTGTGAACCGGTCGCGGATCCACTATTAAAGACGGGTCGTCCGAGTGCAATGCGGTCAGCGGGCCGCGTCACTCAGGGATCCGAATCTTGTTGTTGATTGACAAATCGCATAGATGTTCAGGGTTTACAGGCGTTTTCCCACCGAGGCTCGCTCCCCGTTGGCTATGGCCGCTCTGAAATTATCTATTTTATGGTTTCGTCCTCCCATGATCCGATCTCAGGGTTCGGAAGTAGAACGGACGATTCGCTCACAGACTAACTGTTAAGTTGGAGGAGAATTATTTTATGTTAGATATCATTACAGGAACGAAGCCGGATCCCGGCGCCGCCAATAGCGGCTCCGCGATCCGCATTCGTCCGTTAATAAACAGATTCCTGGGCTTTTTCGCCCTTACTGTCGCGTTCTTCGCGATGGCCGGGATCGCGGCGGCTCAAACAACCGTTTACAATAACGTCCCGAGCGTTTTGGCACCCAATTATGCAGCCTTAGGCTATCAGGCGACGCAGACCTCGGAATTCGGTGACTATGTTCACCTTGCCGGATCGGATCGCAATCTCAGAACGGTCACGGTCACGATGAGCGACTGGGCCTTGGAATCCGGCAACTCTGCGTTCTGCACGGCGAATCCGGGGGTCTGTTCCGCAGGGGTTGGTTACAATCATCCGATAACTATTAACATTTATGGCACTGTCACCGGAACACCCGGAACGAGGCACGTTGGACCGAATATTGCCACGATAACTCAGACCAAGCTTATTCCATGGCGTCCGGAAGCTGATCCCTCATGTACAGGAGTGGATGCCGGTAAATGGAAAGCCGCTGATAACCTTTGTTACAACGGCCTGGCATTCGACCTCACCTTCGACATGAGCAGCTTGAATGTTGTCTTGCCGAACGACGTCGTCGTTGGCGTGGCGTTCAACACGACAAACTACGGAGCCGCGCCGACTTTAGTCAACGGGCCCTACGAGTCACTCAACGTTGGAGCTGAGGGAACGGCAACGACCGGCACTGACGACAATATCGATAACGTTTTTTGGAACACGTCACATCCGGCCTTTTATACGGATGGCGGAGCATCCGGTTCCGGAATCTTCCGCGAGGATACGCACTGGGGTCCAGGTTTTGGCGATAACGGCACAGTTATGATCAAGATCACTGCCGGCCCATTTTGCTCACCTGCTCCTGCGGGGATGGTCGCATGGTACAAGGGTGAAAACAATGCAAATGACTCGGCGGGTTCCAATAACGGAGCCGTGGAAGGTACAGTTACCTATCCGGCCGGTCAGGTTGGACAGTCATTCGGTCTCGCCGGTGCAGGCGACGTTAGAGTGCCGGGGTCAGCCAGCCTTGATGTTGGACAGGGGTCGGGCATTAGTATGGCAACCTGGGTCTATCCGACAAATTTGGGCGGCGGCCAGCAGCCATACGTCGAGTATGACAACGGCGGCAGCATTGGCGTGCACTTGTGGCAGTCGGTAAATTACGGCGGTGCCGTGGGGCCTGCCGATATTTACGTCAATATCGTCGATACGCTCGGGACAAATCACGTCTTTTATTCAAATGCAGGCGTACTCACGCAGAACGCCTGGAACTTTGTCGCCTTCACGTACGACAAGACGTCGGGTGATGTGTCTATCTATCTAAACGGAGTAGCCATCCAGGTTGGAGCAAATGGAGCTGCACCGTCCGGCACGGTAACGAATTTGGTTACCGGCATTACGCCGCAAACGGGACCGACGTACGACGTTTTGCTTGGTCACAGGCCGAACAACGCCAACGAATACTTCGAGGGTAGTTTAGATGAGGTCCAGATCTTTAACACCGCGATCTCCGCGGGTGATGTCCTCGCGACATACAATTTCGGCACAAACAACAATTGTCTGACGACCATCGTCGAACGACCGGGCAATACGGATTGGGCCAATTTTAACGATACAACCAACACGTTTCCCGCGCTTCAGGACGATTACGTCGCCGGACCTGCGACACCGCCGCTCGGCAGCGGCAGTGCTCGACTTGCCGGACCAGATGCAGCCGCTAAACCCGCAATGGTGAGCCAGCTTTACTTCGGCACACGTCTCGCGGATTTCTTGACGCTGACGTATGACACTTACGTTACAAGCGGAACAGTGCCATATCTGCAGTTTGACGTCGATTACGACAGCACAACGGGAAGTCCCGCAGCGTTCCAGGGACGAGCCTACTTCCTGCCGGACGCCGTCAACGTTACATCAGGAGTATGGCAGCATTGGGACGCTCTTGGGAGCCAGGGACACTGGTTCTTCTCCAGCAACGGTCCGAATCCCACAAACCTGTGCCCGACAAACGGCGCGGGATGCACGCTCGCGTTCGTTCTGACCAACTATCCAAACTTGGCTGTTTCGAACGGGCCCACACGCTTCGGTCTGCTGTTCAGAACTGACCCGACCGGCGTGACATATGTCGACAAGTTGACCGTCGGCGTGGATGCAAACAGCCCGACCTTCCCGAGTACGGTAAGACAGTATGACTTCGAACAGGCAACTTCATCGACGACGGTCAGCTGCAATCCGGGGCCATTTGTATACACCGGTTCAGCAATCAGCGGTGGTTGTACATCCACTTACACGACGTCTGATGGACTCAGCGGTTCGGGAACGGTCTCGTACTCGCCTGACAATATCAACGTCGGATTGGTCACTGTTACCGGCTCATACGCCGGCGACGCCAATCACCAGGCAAGCGTAAGCAGCACTCCGGCTACGTTTAATATCACGCAGGCACCAGTAACGGTGACGGCAGGAAGCTATAATGGCGTTTATGACACCTTTGCTCATCCTACGTCAGCTTGCGTTGTAACAGGCTTTGCAGGTCTGACCTGTACTAATAATCCTGCATCTGTCGGTCCGGGTGTGAGCAGCGGTTCCGTAACGGCGACGTTAGACGGACCAAATGGCAACTTTGCTGTCACGGTAGTCGATGGCACTTACTCGATAACGCAGGCGACCCAGACGATCACATTCGCTCAACTGCCGGATAAATCGTTTGGCGATCCTGACTTTGGCGTAAGTGCGACGGGTGGTGCCTCGGGCAATCCTGTCACGTTTTCGAGCCAGACTCCGGGCGTCTGTACTGTAACCGGTTCGACGGTGCATATCGTTACAACCGGTTCGTGCACGGTCCGGGCTTCGCAGGCCGGCGACACGAACTACAGTGCCGCTCCAAATGTCGACAATACCTTTACGATCTCGTACTGCGGAGTTCTTTCGGTTCCGGCGATCTCGTCACCGACAAATGTCGATGTCGATATTCCGGTTAACATTTCGGACACGACGGGTGCCGGAGTTCTTTCGGTCCAGTTCACGTTCCACTACGATTCGACGAAAATGGTCCCCGTGCTTAACCCGGCCGGTGCGATAGTACCGGGCACAGACCAGACAGTCTCATACACGGCGGGAACCGTGACTTTGCCGGGTGTGGTCGTTATCACAGCATCGAACCACGCTCCCGTTGGCCCGGCAACGGAGGGTGTAATAACTGTCGAGATACACAGCGGCGACGCGAGTACATTCAGCGGTGCAGGCTCCCTGTTGAAGTTAAAGATGCACGTTACCGGCCCGACCGGAACACTTAATTCGGCTATCACATTGCCGCAGGCGGATTTCCTGATCAACGGTGTTCAGGGATTTGGCGGACTGTGCACACAGCCACCTGTGGACGGCTCGCTGAGCATCACGCAGACTGCCACGACGACGACGGTTGCTTCAGATATCAATCCGTCGACTTGGGGACAGGCGGTGACCTTCACGGCAACGGTTGTCGCAAATACTCCTGCCGGCCCGATCAGCGGCCCGGTTCCGAGTTCGGTCGACTTCAAGGTCGATGGCGTCTCGGTTTGCGCTGCTGCCCCGGTAAGTTTGGGAATGGCGACTTGTACGACATCAAGCATTCCCGTAGCGGGGAGCCCGCATCTGGTGGAAGCGTTTTACTCCGGAAATTCGGACTTTGGTTCGAGTAACGGTACCTTGTTGAACGGCCAGGTCGTCAACAAGGCTAATGCTGTCTGCACGATCAGTGGTTACGGCCCAACTCCGTACGACGCGTTATCACATGGTGCGACCGGCAGTTGTGTCGGCGTGGCTGGTGATCTGGCGGCGGCTGGAAGCAGCCTGAGTCTCGGTGCGAGCTTTACAGACGTACCGGGCGGGACTGCCAACTGGTCATTTATGGGCGGCCCCAACTACAACGATCAAAGCGGAACAGCATCGATCCAGATCACTAAGGCTAATGCTGTCTGTACGATCAGTGGTTACGGCCCAACTCCGTACGACGCATTATCACACGGTGCGACCGGCAGTTGTGTCGGCGTAGCGGGTGATCCGTCGGCGACCGGTAGCAGCCTGAGTCTCGGTTCGGCCTTTACTAACGTACCGGGCGGGACTGCCAACTGGTCATTTACTGGAGGCATGAACTACAACGATCAAAGCGGAACGGCTGCGATCCAGATCACTAAGGCTAATGCTGTCTGCACGATCAATGGTTACGGTCCGCTTCCTTACGACGCGGCGTCGCATGGTGCGACCGGCAGTTGTGTCGGCGTGGTGGGTGATCTGGCGGCGGCTGGAAGCGGCCTGAGTCTCGGTTCGTCCTTTACTAACGTACCGGGCGGGACTGCCAACTGGTCATTTACTGGAGGCATGAACTAC
>JBBRSH010000151.1:0-9437 GCA_038245555.1 Pyrinomonadales bacterium
AATATAAGTCCCGACCATCTCGGAGTTCGAGTCATCTATGACAAGCCCGCTGTGCTTGACAGCCTCGTCTGAGGCCGCCAACGCAAAATGCGTAAACGCACCCATCCGGCGAGCTTCTTTTTTGTCGAGGAAACTCAGGGGATCAAAATTTTTGACCTCGCAGGCAAACTTGACGGAATACTTTTCGGCGTCAAATTTTTTGATATAGTCGGCACCGCTTTCACTGTTCATCAGGGCGCTCCACGTCGTCGGAACATCATTTCCGACCGCCGTGACCAAACCCAAGCCTGTAACAACTACCCGACGTTTCATAATTCAATGCAAAATGGACAATGGGAAACGGATAACGGCCGAACTATTGTCCATTATCCACTATCCGTTGTCCGTTAAACTAGGCCGCTTTATGCTGCTCGACATAGGCGTACGCATCGCGAACGCTTTGGATCTTTTCAGCATCTTCGTCAGGAATCTCAATATCAAATTCCTCTTCGAACCGCATTACAAGTTCTACCAAGTCGAGCGAGTCGGCTCCGAGGTCCTCAATAAAACGGGCATTTTCGGTAACTTCTGCTTCGTCCACACCCAACTCGTCGACGATGATCTGTTTAATCTTATCTTGTACTTCTGACATAATTTCTCCTATTTTTACAGAGTTTCTAATGTATTGCTTAAACTTGCCTGATCTTCAACATTTGCGTACGCCAGTTCGCGATCGATCTGACGAACCAACCCGGAAAGAACCTTTCCCGGACCTATCTCAATAAACTTTTCTACGCCCGCGGATCTCAGTTTCTTTATCGACTGCATCCATTTTACCGGCGAAGAGACCTGCTGAGTCAACTTGCCACCTACTTCCCCGCCATTTTCGTTGATCTCCGCATCCACGTTGTGGACAACAGGGAAAGCAAAATCTCCATACTCAAGCACCTCAAGATCGGCCGCCAGACGCTTCTGTGCGGGCAACATCAAAGCACAGTGGAATGGAGCTGACACGTTCAATTTGATCGCGCGTTTTGCTCCTTTACTTTTCAATATCTCACAGGCCCTGTCTACGGCTTCGGAGTTTCCCGCGATCACGATCTGGCCCGGCGAATTAATGTTTGCGGGGCTGCAGATCTGGCCGCTTGCGGCCTCCGCACATCCGGTTTCCACGGTTTCCAAATCAAGTCCGAGTATCGCCGCCATAGCTCCGACACCAACTGGTACCGCTTCCTGCATGTATGTGCCGCGTTTTCGAACCGTTCGAACCGCATCGGCAAAATCAAGAACCCCCGCAGCGACCAATGCAGAATACTCGCCCAAACTATGACCGGCCACAAAATCCGGCTCGGGCATGCCCGCGGAAATGGCCGCATGATAAGCGGCGATCGAGGTCGTCAGTATCGCCGGCTGCGTATTAGCGGTCAGTTGAAGATCCGCATCGTCACCCGAAAAACACATTTCCGACAGTTCAAAGCCGAGTGCTTCATCCGCCGCTTCGAACACCTCGCGGGCGACCTCAAAATTGTCAAACAGGTCTTTTCCCATTCCAACGGACTGGCTGCCTTGTCCGGGGAAAATATATGCGGTTTTGCTCATCTAAAATTGAATAACCGTTCCGCCCCAAGTAACACCGCCGCCAAAAGCCGTCAGCAAAACGAGGCTCCCCTCTTTGATCCGGCCCGACTGGAGACACTCGTCCATCGCGATCGGAATCGAAGCCGACGATGTGTTGCCATGCTCGGCGATATTCGAATACACCTTTTCTTCAGGAACTCCGAGCCGGGACGCTACCGCATCGGTTATCCGTTGATTGGCCTGATGCGGAATGACAATGTCGACGTCATCGACCGTATGCCCGGACTTTTCGAGCATTTCAGCCGAGATATCAGCCATTGACCGAACGGCAACCTTGAATAACTCATTGCCCTTCATCTTAAAAAAGTGGTCACCATTCGCGATCGTTTCGTGGGTCGTCCCAAGCTTCGTGCCGCCGCCGGGGCAATAAAGCTGCTCCTCATAGCGGCCGTCGGAACGTATCTTTGTTGCGAGGATGCCTTTGCCTTCCGCTACTGGGCCGACGACTGCCGCTCCCGATCCATCGCCAAAAATCACGCATGTGCCCCGGTCTGTGTAATCGACGTATTTGGTCAGTACCTCAGCCCCAATGACAAGAGCATAGCGGATCTGGCCGGTTCTGATCATTGATTCAACCATCGTCAAACCATAGATAAAGCCCGAGCAGGCCGCAAAAATATCCATTGCAGCGGCGTTGGTCGCTCCGATCTGTGCCTGGATGAGAGCTCCGGTCGATGGCATGATCTGATCAGGAGTCGTCGTAGCGCAAACTATAATGTCAATATCGGTCGGTTCGAGACCGGCTCGTTCTAGGGCCTGAAGTGCGGCTTTTGTACCAAATTGTGATGTGTATTCGTTTGCGGCGGCTTTATGGCGCTGCTTGATACCAGTGCGCGTAAATATCCACTCATCATTGGTGTCCACCATCTTCTCAAGATCGGCATTCGTCAAAATGCCCTCCGGATAAGCGTGTCCCATCCCGATGATTCCCGCGTTCTGTGCTGTCATTAAATTTGAATTAGAACTCAAAATCTCGAAAATTTCAAAAATCTATTCAGCTTCTTTGACGTCAATTATCTTCCGGCCCTTGTACATTCCGGTCTTTGCATCAATGCGGTGCGGAACTTTGGCCTCGCCGGTATCTTTGTCGAGGTAAAACTGCGGAGCGGTCAGCGCGTCATGTGCCCGCCTGGTTCGTGTTCGCGAATGTGAATGTCGTCGTTTTGGATTTGGCATAGTACTGTTATATCAATTGTAAACAATAAATCGTCAGCAGTTAATTGGATACGATCAAACGTTCTGGAAACAATTAACGATCAACGATTTTCAGCTATAAAAGGTCCTTCAGAGCCGACCATCGAGGGTCGATCTCATTTTCCACACAATTACAACTTATCAAATTTAGGCTGCCGCCGCATTTAGCACAAAGACCGCGGCAGTCCTCCCTGCAAAACAAGTGTTCCGGCATCGCCAACAACACTTGCTCGCGTACAACCTCTTTAAGGTCGATCCCGCCGTCCTGAACGACGGACTCGTCAAGCTGTGCAGAGCTTAGCTCAACGTCCGATGTTTCGGGATCACCAGTCGCCTCGACAAAGATCGATTCGAACGAAACCTCAAGATCCTGCTCGACTGGTTCCAGACATCGAGTACACTCGATCTGAGCCCGGGCCTTGATCGTCCCACGCAAATGGGCTCGATCATCGACTCGTTCCGTAGTTCCACAAAAACTAACTTTGCCTATCAGGGACGAGCCGTCAATTTCAAGATCGATCTCATCTCCAGCGAAGTCGACTACTATCGCTTTTGGCCTTGGCACTATCTTTGCCAGATCGATGTTCATTATCAATAGTGCGAATAGCCGCCTCCGGCAATCCGGTAGGCAAAGGGTTTATTATAGCGGTTGAGGCAATTGTGTCAAACAAATAAATGCTAGGCCGAACTATGTGCGGCGGCTGAGCCAACAGCTTCGTCGATTTTAGCAAAGCCTTTTGACGCCAAAATCTCCCCTAATCCGCGCGACAGGTCCCCGGCAAACGACGGGCCGCCATAAACGAATCCCGAATACACTTGTAACAGGCTGGCCCCGGTGGCGACCTTTTCGAACGCGTCTTCAGCGGTAAAGATCCCTCCGACACCGATGATTGGTAGCCTGCCTTTCGAATACCTGTAGATCGTTGCGATCACCTCGGTAGAACGCTTCTTAAGCGGGGTCCCGCTCAGGCCGCCGTCGCCACACCTGCTGACCTCTTCCGCCGTTAAGCCATTTCTTTCAATAGTTGTGTTGGTTGCGATAATTCCGGAGATCGCGTACCGTTCCGCCAAAGCGACGATCGATTCGATCTCAGCCTCGGTAAGGTCTGGAGCGATCTTGATCAGCAGCGGTTTGGCACCAAGCTCTCGATTTTTTTCCTGCAAAGTGGAAAGGAGATCTTCCAGTGCCTCGGGTTTCTGCATCTCGCGAAGGCCCGGAGTATTCGGTGAGGAAATATTTACCGCGACATAATCTGCTACGGGTTGGACGATCTCGAAACATTTCAGATAGTTTTCTGCGGCCTCATCGTTTGAAACATCCTTGTTTTTTCCGATGTTGACTCCGACGACACATTTGGGGTCAATCGCTCGCAGTCGCTCGGCGATCTCCACGGCTCCATCATTATTAAACCCAAGCCTATTAATTAGAGCTCTGTGTTCACGCAGCCGGAAAAGCCTCGGCTTGGGATTTCCGGGCTGAGGTTCGCAGGTAACCGTGCCGACCTCAACGAATCCAAAACCGAGGGAGGCAAGTTGGTTGACAGCGACGCCATTTTTATCAAATCCGGCGGCAATACCAACCGGATTCGGGAACTTCAGGCCGAAGGCCTCAGTCCCCATTGCCTTTGAATAGGTTTGATCTCCATCTGCAAAGCTCGACGCGAGACCGGTCTTCAACGCAGTTAATCCGATCTCGTGTGCCCGTTCGGCATCGAGACTGAACAATATCGGCCGGATCAGCTTATTCCAGAGTATTGACATCGTAAAAAGCCTGATTTTATCGGAAAGCTGTCCGGGAATGAAACATCGCAGGCGGTTCTTTGAACTTTGGCCGGTGCTTTGTTACGATTTGCTTGCAAATGGGCGAAATAAATTTGGTCGAAAAATCACGGATCATGGATTCTGCGGGGATGAAACGCGCACTGAGGCGGCTCTCCACTGAGATAGTTGAGGCTAATCATGGTCCCAAAGATCTCTACATTGTCGGCATACGCCGTCGCGGTGTCCCGCTAGCCGACAGGATTGTGGACAAAATAGAAGGACTTGAGGGTGAGCGTCCGCTGTCGGGTATCCTCGACATTACGCTCTATCGAGACGATCTCTCGACCGTCGGAGCCAATCCGATCGTAAACCGAACAGAACTAGAACATGACATCGAGGGGAAAAACATCATTTTGGTCGACGACGTACTTTATACCGGCCGGACGATCCGCGCCGCTCTCGACCAGCTGATGGATTTTGGCCGTCCGCGAAAGGTGCAGCTCGCCGTTCTGATCGATCGCGGCCGCGAACACCGCGAATTGCCGATCCAGGCAGACTTTATCGGCAAGATCGTTCCGACGAAGCAGACCGAGATCATCAAGGTCATGCTCAAAGAGTTTGACGATGTCGAGGCGGTCGGGATATTTGAGAGACCATGATTTTCGAGATCGTAAGTACGATTGAGAATGTTGAAATAATTGCAGAGGGCAGTTCGGTCCGTGTCCGGCATTTACTGGCAAAGCGTTACGGAAAAGGCCGTTGAAAGAAGAAAAATGGCACCGCAACTGTTAAACTAAGAGACCGAAGTTTCAGACTTGCTGAGGTTCATTGGTACGAAGCCCACGGCATTGGAAGACGGGACATAAAGATCAAGTTTCCCTTTCTGGATTAAGCGATGGAATCACCCGAGTTTGTAGTTTGCTTGAATAATGACGTCTACGCAGCTTCGCTAGAAGTTGGCAAATTGTACCGCATCGTTCCTGATGCCGACGCCGCAAAACTCGGAGGAATGCGGGTCATTGACGAAGACGGAGAAGACTATTTTTACGATGCGGAAATGTTCTGTCCATTACAGGTACCGCCTATCGTGGCCCAGACACTGATTCTAGCTTCGAAGCAAGGTTAACCGCCTTGCTTTTTTTGACTGCTGATGGAAAAACCATTTCGTCGACGAGATCTTCTGGGTATCCGCGATCTGAGCGCTGCGGAGATAGTCGGCATTTTAGATACAGCCGAAAATTTCAGCGAGATTTCGACCCGCGAGGTAAAAAAGGTTCCCGCTCTCCGCGGTAAAACGATCATCAATCTCTTTTTCGAAGCGTCCACTAGGACACGCACTTCATTTGAGCTAGCCGCAAAACGGCTCTCGGCCGACGCGGTTAATATCAGCGTCTCGTCATCAAGCGTGAGCAAAGGCGAAACTTTGCTCGACACGGCGATGAATCTCGACGCGATGGCTCCGGACTGCATTGTCGTGCGCCACTCAAGTGCCGGCGTCCCGCATCAACTCGCAAAGGTCAGCAAGGCCGCGATAGTCAACGCCGGCGACGGTGCCAACGAGCATCCGACTCAGGCCCTGCTGGACGCAATGACCATCCGGGAACACAAAAAGAAGATCGACGGCCTAGAGGTCGCGATCGTAGGCGATATACTTCACAGCCGCGTCGCTCGCTCAAACATTCACCTGCTGACAAAAATGGGAGCAAAGGTGCGCGTCGCCGGACCGGGTACACTGGTTCCAAAAGATTTCGAATATCTCATTTCGCACGAAACAGAGAATCCGCAATCCGCGATCCGCAATCCGCAATTAGAAGTTTGCCCGCATGTTGAAGACGCCATCGCCGGAGCCGATGTCGTAATGATCCTCCGCATCCAACGCGAACGTCAGGACTCGGCCTATTTCCCGACTCTGCGCGAATACGCGATCCACTACGGCCTGACAAACGAGCGATTAGCGTTGGCACGAAAAGACGCCATAGTCCTCCACCCCGGCCCGATGAATCGTGGCATCGAAATTTCTTCGGACGTTGCCGATAGCTCTCGCTCACTGATATTGGATCAGGTGAAATATGGAGTGGCAGTGCGTATGGCGGTGCTTTATCTTGCAACTGGAGGTAGTGCCACAAATGTTTCTTAAAAGATGCGTAATTCTGTTTTTGCTCCTTGTCTCGACAGGCTTAGGAACTGACGCCCAGACTGGGATCAAGACAGTTGTTGTAACTTCCCCGAAACGCGAGCGACAATTCAATCCGAATATTGTCGGCAAGCCTGAGCAGAAATTAGAGAAGGCCGAACACAAGCTAAGTGACGCGTTCAAAGACTACGACGTGACGGGAATTAGCAACCTACTGGACGACGGTCTTGAAGTAATGGGGCTAGTCTCGCCGAATGCCAAGAAGAGCATCCTGGACATGACCGTAAACTCGGAAAAGTTCAAGAATGAATATCGAGTCACGTCGGTTGAAAAGTCTGATTTGCGAATTGAAATCGCAAATCATATCGGAATTGTTACAGGGCGAATCTATATCGATTACAAAAAAGAAAATGGGGTAGGCACTTCAACTGCAAATTTTATGGATGTCTGGAAAGAAGATGAAAAAGGTGAGTGGAAATGCATCGCCATGTCGACCGATGGACAAAAGCTTATTCATTATCCATCGATTTAGAATTCAATAAATGAGACTTCTTATCAAAAACGGCCATCTCATCGACCCTTCGCAGGGTCAGAATAGCGGCAAGAATGTCCTTATCGAGGACGGAAAGGTCTCGGCGTGGCTTGGCACAAACGAACCTTCGCCTGAGGATGTCGAGGTTTTCGATGCCAGCGGCTTGATCGTTGCTCCCGGATTTATCGACATGCACGTTCACCTGCGTGAGCCGGGCCAGGAGCACAAAGAAACGATCGCGAGCGGCTGTGCCGCGGCTGTCGCGGGCGGATGGACAAGCGTTTGCCCTATGCCGAACACGCAACCAATTAATGACAACGCCGCGATCACTCGCTACATGATCGAACAGGCCGAACGCGCAGGACTTGCGAATGTCTTCCCTATCGGAGCAATCACGAAATCATCCGACGGTACCGAGCTTGCTGAGATGGGAGAAATGAAAGCCGCCGGTGCCGTCGCGGTTTCCGATGACGGGCGTCCGGTGCCAAACGCGGGCATGATGCGCCGAGCGATGCAGTATGCAAAGGATTTTGACCTTCCCGTGATCGATCACTGCGAGGATAAATCGCTATCATCAGGCGGCGTTATGCACGAGGGCCGTGTCTCGCTCCTCCTTGGACTCAAAGGCATGCCAGCCCTGGCCGAGGAGATCGATGCCGTTCGCGACATAATTCTTGCCAAAGAAACTGGTGCTCATATCCACGTCGCTCACGTCTCAACCGCCGGAGCGATCGACGCGGTCCGACGAGCCAAATCCGAAGGCGTCAATGTCACCTGCGAGGTAACGCCGCATCATTTTACCCTGACCGATAAAGCTGTCGAGGGATACGACACGAACACCAAGATGTCGCCTCCACTTCGCAGCGAGGAGCATCTCGCCGCGATCCTCGAAGGGATCAAGGACGGAACGATCGACGCCATCGCCACAGACCACGCTCCACATCACGCCGACGAGAAATCTCTCGAGTACGACAGAGCACCGATGGGCATCACCGGTCTCGAAACTGCCCTCGGGCTTGCATTTAATGAGCTCGTCCACAAGGGTGTTATCGACCTCGTTCGGCTGGTTGAATTGTGCTCGACAAACCCGGCAAAAATATTCAGGCTGCACAACCGAGGCACGCTCGCGGTCGGCTCCGTCGCAGATGTAACGATCCTCGACCCCACCCTCAGCTGGACCTATCGAAATGTGGATTCGCGGTCGCGGTCGCGAAATTCTCCCTTTGACGGTTGGGCTTTTACCGGTGCAGCCGTTGCAACCATCGTCGCCGGCAAAATTGCCTATCGCCGCTGACTGTGGCAAATTATTTCAAACATCGAAGAAAATCCAATGAAAAAAACCCTTCTACTTGTGGCCTGCACCTTATTTTTGACGGGACACGCGGTCGCTCAAAATAAGAGCGTTTACTCGAGCACGAAAACGAGTGCGTGTCGCACGATCTCTTCAAACCCGAATGAAGCTGGCTCCTACGAAGGTGAGTGCAACGGCACGGGTGGTTACAAGATCCGCCTGCTCGAAGGCGACATTCGCCAGACACTCAACATTATTACGCCCTCGCGAAAGAAATTCGAGTTGAATTTTTGGAGCTTTTTCGGCAGCTTTTCCTATATCGGCGAAAAGATCGAGTGGCGAACGAAGTCCGGTGTGCCCGTCGCGTTGATCGCCCGGTTTACCGTCTCAAACCCCGAAAATGAGAAAAAGAGCACCTCGTACTTAATGGTTTCAAAGATCGGCAAGGCCTCATCCTGCGTCACCGATGTCGTCGCGCCTGGCCCTAAGCAGAACGAGGATGCCCGAACTCTTGCCGACGCTGCGTCTTCGAAACCGTGTAAATCGACGGAATAATTTACAAATATGGCATGGCTGTCGGACCCAAATGTCTGGATCGCATTTTTGACCCTGTCGTTGCTGGAACTCGTTCTCGGCATCGACAACGTAATTTTCGTTGCTATTCTCTCCGGTAAGCTGCCGCCAAAACAGCAGCCAAAGGCGAGATTCATCGGACTTTCGCTCGCGTTGATAATGCGCGTTATCCTGCTGTTCTCCTTGACATGGGTAATGGGTTTGGTCGAGCCGCTCTTTACGGTGTGGTCTCAACACGTCTCGGGCCGCGACCTGATCCTGCTCATAGGCGGATTGTTCCTGATCTTTAAGAGCACGCGCGAAATACACGGCTCGCTAGAAGGTGAAGAAGGCGA
>JBBRSH010000152.1:0-9413 GCA_038245555.1 Pyrinomonadales bacterium
AGTTTCCCACCCTTTATTTCTCGCGTAATATTCGCGTTTTCGATTGACGCAAAATGCGGTTGAAGCACAACCGTCAAGGTCTTATCATCCTGGGCGAGCGAGGCATCTAACTCAAATTCTTGCCCCTCTATCTTTATCATTGCCTTCGCCTCGGTGACTTGATCGGAATGGTCATCCTGCGCTTTCGGCGAGTCCGTGGCCGTTGCTGCGTTCTCTTCGGTTGCAACTGGCGTTTCTTGCGATTCTTCGTTCGGTTCCATATAGCTATACCTGATATTCCTATTAAGAGTTGAAAAGACTGGCCTGATCGGCGGAAGCCATCGCGGCCTTTGCGGCCGGCACCACGGAGCTTTCACCGGCCGATGTCTCTTTCGTTATTTCCTTTGCGGCTGTTGAGGCGGAAGCTTTCGCCGGTCGTTTCTTGGCTCCAACTTTCTCCTTCTTCATCTTGTCGGCTGCCCTAACGGGAAGATCGACTTTGTATTGCTCAAACGCCCGACCGAGTGCTGCCGGAAGATCGTGAATCAGGTCGGTGGATCTCAATTCTCCAACGACAACTTGGGGTGAAAAATCGTGAGTTCTTACGCTAACGACACATTTCCGGACGCCGGCTTGCTCAGGCAGCAGTTGAATCACTGTCGTCACCGTGCAGGCATCGAACTGGTAAGGCTCTTTCTCCTGTAAGACGATCGCTTCAACGGAACTTGCGACCAATCCACCAATCTCCGGGCTGTATACTGGGGGGGCTATTATTACCGATTCACTGACCGTTGGTTCGCTTATAATCGATTCGGTTGTGATGGGTGCACTGCTAGCTTGTGAGTCTGCATTAGCAACAGGGGGATCCGGCGCCGCGTCGGAAATGGTTTCAACGGCTTCAGATACAGCGTCTGGCTCGTAAACAGTCGGTTCAAGTTCACTGCCAGGTTGAACAATATCGGCCTCGGCTTCGGGTATGCACTCATCCGCGTAGGAAGGACGCGTCGCCGGCTCGTAATTGTCGTGCGAATCTGAGGCAACTACGCCGAGATATTCATCCCTTTGCGGCTCGGATTCAACTGGGACAGCCGGATTTCTTTCAGCGGGCTTTGTTTCTGCAATAACCTGGTGAAAGGGCTTCTGCATTCCGATATCCCGCAGATTCTGTAGGAAATTACTCAGGAAGATATTCTTGATCGTCGCCTCTTCGTGGGCCCGGCACATATACTCGGTGCCCTGCCACATTTCAAGAGCCAGGCTCTGGTTGGAAGGGCCGGCGTTCACAAAGCCTTCCGACTGACTCGCGGCCTTCGCAAGCTCTTTGGCCGTGAAGATCAATTGCTCGATCTTTTCCCTGCCGGCAAGGGTGATAAATGACCCGCTGTTTAAAATCTCCATCGTTTGCTCACTCCGTATTTTTGTCAGCCGCTTATTTTCTCTCTTTACTATTGCCAAGGATGGCGGCGAACCTGCTTCTCTGGGCAGACACATTTTCCGGTAAACGTCCGTTACGACCAATCACCTTATTCATCTCTCCTGTCAGCCGCCTTATTTTTTTCCTGGATTAATTGATTAAAAGCAGGTAGGCTGTTTAAAAAGCTCAGACCGAAGCGAGTTCATTCGGATATGGGCAGGTGTGATCTGGTATCGAATCGGGGAGTATTCGATTGGAATTGGATCCGTTGCCGGACACGCGATCATGAGTGAGTTTTTCATGATGATCGTCTACGGACGGATCTCGCATCCATAGAATAAAGACATATAACGATTATAGAGACCCCTCACAATCTTCTGACGATTTTGCCTTGTTGGGGACGTGCCAACATCACCGCCCAAATAGGTGGTGCACATGCGGAATTCACCGATGCCGAATCTGTCGAAGCGGACAAGCAGCATCTGTAGTTTCAGTATCTATTGAGAGGAGTAGAGATAAGTGAGCGAGACCAGGTCCTGGTAACCGACATTACTTACATCCGATTGCATGGCGGAATTACTTAAAGGCTTGCGATAATGGACTAGCATTCGCGATTTGTGGTTGAGTTCGTAGTGTCTAATTCGCTCGAATCGAGTGTTTTCGTCGGGGCTTTGAAACGAGCGATGGCCAAAGGCCGCCCCGGCATCTTTGATCAGGGCAGTCAATTCACCTCGGCAGAATGGCTGCGGGTGCTCCAGTACATCCGCTCGGGCAGTAAGCGAAGATAACAAGCGTTGTGCGGATCCAGCCCAAGATCTTCATTTCACTCCCCAGGTCCATAGACTAATTTTCCGTCCTCAAGCCGCGCCGCCGAAGTGTATGGGTGAATTACGTTCTTTCCACCATCCATTATGTGTTCGACGGTGACGCCTGACGCTTTCAGATAATCCGATATCATCGACCGGTGACATCGCCACCAGACCGCTTCGGCGCACATGATAGCGGTTCGCTTTCGCCGTAAAAGTTCCACCAGCGCGCCTATGCCATCTCGAAATTCAGCGGTTTCCATGTAATCCGCGTATCCGCGAAATGCCTCGTTGCGCCAAACTGTGTTCTGCGAATCCGGCCGCGACTGGCGGCGTCCGCCAAGCTGTTTCATGGGCACATATTCTATTCCGTTTTCGGGCAGGGACTCGTTTAATGCCTCAGAGTTAAAATGCGGATATCGGCGAGAACCCGGATAGCTCCGTACATCCGCAACCGCTTCGATCCTGTTGACAGTAAGCAATCCCAGAAATTCCGCCACTTCTCGCGTCGAATGGCCAATTGTCCAGATTTTTAATTCGTTTTTAGTCAGGTTTCCAGGTTTTATCCGTGCTTTCGTCGGCGGAGGCAAAGACTTTTTCCAATAACTGAAACGCATTTTGTCTGGCTTCTTTCACCGATTGCCCCATCGCACCGGCCGCCGCCTCAAAGCTCTTGTTTGTAATATTTTCTTCTTTGCCCATATCGTTATTGGGCATCTGACATCCGCAGTTGTAACACATAAAATCTCGGGCAGCGAATTATCTTCTGCATCCTAATCGCTTGATAAAGCTGCACGATTTGGACACTATGTTCCTTGCCGGTCCCGGCCATGGCGGTCCATAGGAGTAGTCGCAAATATTTATCTCGAAGGCACCTAAAGCGAGGTTTACCCGGACATCACGCTTGATGCCGAAGGCTTAAAGCGACTTTTCAAACAATTTTCATTTCCCGGCCGAATCCAGAGTCACGCTGCCCCTGAAACGCCCCGTTCAATCAACGAAGGCGGAGAGCTTTAATATTCACTCATGCACACATATGGCTACCGCCGGAAAGACTCACAAAATATGACGTTTACACCTGATCTGTCTCTAGACACCCGCCAGAGCATTGCGTTCAAGATCTACTGCCGCCGGAAAAAGTACGTTGTTTTCTAAGTGAATATGTCGATGTAAATCTTTTTCAAGGTCTTCCAGCCCGGCGTACAATGCTGTAAAACTCGGACATGCTCCGTCGGGCAATGTGTAGTTGTTTGAGGTCTCACGCATCTGACGCAATCGCACGCCGTCCGCTTCGTGGTCCACCATCATCATTTTTATCGGATTCTCCACGGTTCCAAAATGCGGCGGAGCTACAATACCGGTTCCGGAACTTAGCGAATCGAGCGACCGGATATATGGAAAGAGCACCATTTCCTCTTTCCGCATATGCGGGGTCATGCTGTCAGTAAGAGCCAGGAAAACCGTTTGTAGTTCAAAAAGATCAGGGTGCTGCGGGCCGTGCTTTGAGCAGACTTTCTCCATCAAAGGCGTCAGCCGTTCGATCTCGGCGGCAGTATAAACGTGGTGCTTGTCAACGATATGGCCGATCAGTTCCGATGCCGATCGTTTCTCCACATCGTCAGCACCCGCACGAGCTGAATGATCAGAGATCGCCGATTCGATCCTGGCGGAAACGACTGTCGGATCGAGGCCCGCTTCCTCACATGCCTGTTCTAAACTCTTCTTGCCTCCGCAACAATAATCGATCTTGAATTCTTCAAAGACGCGGGTTGTTTCTGGTGCTTCGAGAGCAATGTCGCGAATGGTTTTAGTTGCTGTCGTATTCATATATGATAAAGCCTCCTAATTTGATAATTCAAAGTGTAGTTTACCGGCGATTCAGATTTGGTGACTTTTGTCACGAGATGAAAGAATTCTAAAGGATATTATTTAACCGACATGAAATTACGGATTCGAGGCAATTCGATTCGACTCCGCCTAACAAAGAGCGAGGTCAACCAGTTAGGCAGCATCGGGAAAGTCGATGAGGTTGTCAATTTCGGTCCTGCGAACCCGACTTTTGGCTATCAACTCCGCTCGTCAACTATGATGGAAACGGCTGGAGCGAAATTTGAGAACAATATCCTTTACATTGAGGTGCCGAAAAGCGAAGCCGACACGTGGATAAACTCCGATCTTGTCGGTATTGAATCCGTGCAGCCTATCGACGGCGGCAAGTCGCTGCGGATATTGGTAGAAAAAGACTACGCTTGTCTGACACCCCGTACAAATGAAGATGAAACAGATGCGTTTCCAAATCCATATGTGACGGGAAATTGTTGATAGAGGAAATGCAAATAATTTGTGACAAAACAAAGTTGCGCTATAACTTAAATTATAAAAAGAATGGCGGCTCGGAAGAGTCAGTTAGTTAAATACGTCAGAGAACAAGAGTAAGTATGGCAACCCGGTTTTCAAATGGTTTCGCAGCAAGCGTGAATTATAGTAGGCCGACATATTTAGGAATTATCGCGTCCGCAATTCTTACGGTACTCGTCATTATTGGTTCACGAAACCTGGAGCATTTCGACCCGGCTCTTTTTGGCTACACGATCGCGAGTATTGTCGCCCTGGGTGCGATCGTTTTTCGATACGCCGTTTGGCTTCAGCGACCGGCAACGCGAACGTATTGGCTTCGCGGATGGCAGTTATTTCGAGACCGAAAAAGGCTCTTTAAAAATACTTCAAATGTGGTGGAGACCGTCGGGAAGAATCTGGTAGCCCAGCACTTCATCTTCAAACGGGGATTTTGGCGTTGGCTGACTCACTTTCTGATGATGTGGGGCTGCATTGTTGCTGCCGCGATCACATTTCCGCTTTCCTTTGGCTGGGTGCATTTTAAGCTGGAAGGCGATCTTGGTTATCGAGCGTACGTTTTCGGGTTTCCGCTGCAGGTAATGGACGGGCGTAGCCTGATCGCATGGGTCACGTTTCACGGGCTTGATTTTGCGGCGCTCATGGTCATCGCCGGATGCGCACTCGCAATTCATCGACGCTTGACCGATCGCGGGGCGATAGCGTCCCAATCATTTTTGCTTGATTTCACACCGCATTTACTATTGATCGCGATCTCGGTCTCGGGACTGATGCTGACCGCATCGAGTCTTTGGTTCGCGGGCTATATGTATTCGTTCATCGGCCTTCTGCATCAGGCGACGGTGATAATGACGCTTTTCTATCTGCCATTCGGAAAACTTTTCCATATTGTACAGAGGCCTGCATCGATCGGCGTCGAACTGTACCAGAGCCGCTCACAGGAGATGGAACAGGCTGTTTGTCCGCGATGCGGCACAATGTTTGTCGGCCAACTCTGGATCGATGATCTGAAAAAAGTTGTAAGGGAACTCGGCTTCGATTACCGGATGAAGAATGGCCACACGCTGCAGGACTATTGCCCGCGATGCAAACGCGTTATGCGAGGGCTCGCATACGCGGGATTGACAGACACGTCCGAACCCGTCTTTTACGGAACGCGAGCCGATGAGTAAAAGTAATTTGAATTTATGTCGAAAGTCGAACATTTAGAACAGATCATCGACCGTTTTGGTCCGCACCTTCATGATGAACCGTATGGCGGCTGGCAATCTGATCGCGTCATCGATCGTATAGTGCCAACTCATTGCCCGTACTGCGGCGTACAATGCGGAATGAATCTGCTTGTCTCGGAAGAACATGTCGTTGGATTCGAGCCCCGTTACGACTTTCCCGTAAACGAAGGAAAACTCTGCCCAAAGGGTGTTACAGCATACCTACAAACCCATCACCCAGACCGATTGCTGTATCCACTGATCAAAAGAAACGGAAATTTCGAACGGGCAAGTTGGGACGAAGCACTTGATCTGGTCGTCTCGAAATTTAAAGAGATCCAGGAAAAATACGGCAAAGACGCAATCGGCATTTATTCCGGATCGTCACTCACGACCGAAAAGACGTACCTGATGGGTAAGTTTGCCCGCTGCGGTATGGGAACGCGTTATGTCGATTACAACGGGCGTCTGTGCATGGTGTCGGCGGCTGCTGGAAATAACAAGGCGTTTGGCATCGACCGCGCCGCTAATCCGTGGAGCGATATCCCGCTGGCGGAGGTTCTGATACTAGCCGGTGCAAATTGCGCCGAGACCTTTCCGATCTTAAATAAATTTCTTTGGCAGCAACGTGACAATGGCGGCCGTTGGATCGTCATTGATCCGCGTGAAACAGCGACGGCACGCCAGGGCGACCTTCATCTTCAGCTGAAGCCAGGCACGGATGTCGCTGTTGCGAACGGAATGCTGAACGTAATAGTCCGCGAAGGCTTGATCGACGAGGAATTTATCCGAGCAAGGACCAACGGATGGGAAGACACACGATCTGCGGTAGAGAAATTCACGCCGGACGTTGCATCACAGATCTCGGGCGTTCCAGCGGAAAAGATCGTGCAGGCGGGATTGCTCTACAGTCGTGCCAAAACGGGAATGATAATGCATGCCCGCGGAATCGAGCATCACAGCAACGGCGTCGATAATGTACTGTCTTATATAAATATCGTTCTCGCTACGGGCAAGATCGGCGACCCCGGACGCGGTTATGGAACGATCACGGGTCAGGGAAACGGCCAGGGCGGCCGTGAGCATGGCCAGAAGGCTGATCAACTGCCCGGACAGCGTTCGATAAATAACCCGGAGGATCGCAAGTATATTTGTGATTTTTGGGGATTGCCGGAAGATGAACTGCCGCAGGCCGGCGTTTCGGTCGTCGAGATGTTCGACAAAATGCGTGAGGGCGAGATCAAGGGATTTCTTTCGATCTGTAATAACGGCATGGTCAGCCTGCCTGATATTAACAATATCCGCCGGTCTCTCGAAGGACTCGACTTCAACGTTAATATCGACTTTTTTATGAGCGAGTCGTCGCGGTACGCCGATGTCGTTTTGCCCGGAACGACCTGGTCCGAGGATGAAGGCGTTACGGCGAGTGCTGAAGGGCGCGTGGTCAAGATCAACAAGGCCGTCGATCCGCCGGGCGAAGCAAAGGAGGATTGGTGGATCATTAACGAGATCGGGCGGCGGATGGGACGCGGCCAATACTTTCAGTGCAACACCGCACGGGAGATCTTCGACGAAATGCGGTTAGCGTCAAAAGGTGGGAAAGCCGATTATTTTGGCATTACGTATGAGAAGATCGACAAACAGGACGGTGTATTCTGGCCGTGTCCGACCGCGGAACACACAGGAACGCCTAGGCTTTTTGACAATAAGGAGTTTTATCATCCGGACAAAAAGGCAAAATTCCATCCGACAGAATATTTCGGAGCGGACGAAAAACCGGACGAAGAATTTCCGTTGATATTGACCAGCGGCCGCGTCGTTTATCAGTATCTCTCAGGCAATCAAACGCGCAGGATCGGGTTTCTGGTGCAGCAATGCCCCGAGCCGTATGTCGAGATCCATCCGGAAACGGCGCAAAAGCTCCGCATCAATGACGGCGAGCGTGTCAAGGTGGTCTCGCGGCGCGGTGAAGGGGTGTTTCCGGCGCTGGTTGTTCGGACGATCCGACCCGACACGATATTTATTCCATATCATTGGGGCGAAGAGCTTGCCGTTAATCAGTTGACAAATCCAAAATTGGATCCGACCTCGAAGATACCGGAATTCAAGGCGTGCGCCGCCAAAATTGAGAAGATACATTCGCGAGAACTTCCGATTCTCGGCAAGGGACGCAAGGGTACCTCACTGAGTGAAGTTCAAAGGGGGAAGTAAGGAGCACAAGATGAAAGAAACAATGTTCATCGATCCGCAGCGCTGCATCGGCTGCCGCGCGTGCGTTTCGGCCTGCCGCGAGTGTGATACTCACAAAGGGTATTCCATGATATTTGTCGATTACATCGACCGGAGCGAAACTACCGCAACGATGCCCACCTTGTGTATGCATTGTACTGAGCCTACCTGCGCTCTCGTCTGCCCGGCAGATGCGATCAAACAAAATGAAGACGGCGTCGTGATGTCGGCGCTAAAACCGCGATGCCTCGATTGCCGAAACTGCGTCAACGCCTGCCCGTTCGGCGTGCCTAAATACAACACGGCGATGCATCTACAGATGAAGTGCGATATGTGTTTTGACCGCACATCCGAAGGTTTGATGCCAATGTGCGCGAGTGTGTGCCCGACGGGGGCGATCGCCTTCGGGACCTACGAGCAGATCGTGCCGCTTCGCCGTACCAAACCCGTTAATGCGCATGTGTTTGGCAATCAGCACGTTGAAACAAAGGTTTATCTAATGCTTCCGACTGACGCGGACGAAGTAACGGTTGACGGCTGCGGCGTTTTCGAAGGCCGCGTCGCACTTGAGCCGGGACACACAGCCACCGGCGAATCATGGATTGACACACAGGTCGAAGACTCGGACAAAAGCAATGAATTCTAACTATTTAAACGAAAAGACCGTTGAGGGCGTTCTGGCGGTCGACCGCGAATCAACCAATGAAATATCGAGTGAGGCCAATGTCCGGTCAGCCACCGCACCGTATCAGAGTGAATTCCCATATGAGCGAGATTTGGAAGCTCAGGTGACGCGGCGTGAATTTTGTAATTTTCTCTTCCTGACATCTTCAGTTTTATTTCTCGGTGCCGCAGGTTTTGCCGGGAAGCTGGCATACGATTCAGGTCGTGTCCGAACGTTTACTCCCCTGAAGATTGATGGGGCAGAAGCCCTGGCGCCTGGCAGCTCGCTCAATTTTCGCTACCCGCAAGAAAATGATACTGCGATCCTGATACGGGCATTTGATGGCCAGTACTACGCTTTCGAACAGAAATGCACACACCTGACATGCCCGGTTTATTATTCAAAGTCCAATGACAGGATCGAATGTCCGTGCCATGAGGGCGGCTTTGATGTGCATACCGGAAACGTACTTTACGGGCCGCCGCCGCGTCCGCTTGATCGGGTTCAAATTGAGATGCGTGGCGCGGGCGAGGTCTGGGCCGTCGGCAAGCAGAGCGGAGGTGGCCATGAGTCAGCCTAACCAAAAGGGCACGATAGCAGGTCCAGCGGCCGCTCAGCCGCCGCGTCAAAGAGTCTTGACCGGCGGCCGCACGGCGGTATGGCAGGCACGGCTGGTTCTGCTCGTGATGATCAACATTGCACAATTGTGGATTCTGTCAGCGACCGTCGAGGCCGCGCTTGCTTCGCATTTTGAG
>JBBRSH010000153.1:0-9207 GCA_038245555.1 Pyrinomonadales bacterium
GCGTTCGACGCGGATATCGAGCGGGCAGTCAAAGTTCTCTTTCGCGAATTTGACGCCAATGTTTAATGCCTTGATATTCGGCTCGATCAGCTTTTCCTTACCCTTGAACTGCTCGCCGAGCTGGCCTTCGAGCATTGCAAACTCGAGATCAAGCAATGCCGACAGGGCTCCGATATAGACGATGTTCTTGAAAAGCTGCCGTTGCCGTGCGTCAGTAAACTCCGCATTACAAAGTGCCATCAAAGGTATGCCGATGTGCGTAATGTCGGTTCGCTGATATGAAGGCGGCAGCGGCTTCGAGCTGTCGTAAAGGAAATAACCGCCCTCGTGGACGTCGGCGTAATCCTTCTTCATCGACTGCGGATTTACGGCGATCATCAGATCGACGCCTTCACGCCGCCCAAGATGTCCCTTTTCCGAGACACGCACCTCGTACCAAGTCGGCAGTCCCTGAATGTTCGACGGAAAAATATTCTTCGGCGTCACCGGAATTCCCATCCGAAAGATCGCCTTGGTAAACAAAGCATTAGCCGACGCCGATCCGGTGCCGTTAACATTCGCAAAGCGAACTACAAAGTCATTGATCTTCACACTCTATCCTTTCTGCGGCTCATAATAGGTGATCATCACGCCACAGCCGAACGTTTTTGTCTTCAACAGCCTAAGGTCAATTCTATCATTAACATTCTTAAATAGCGGCAAGCCGTCGCCCGCAATTATCGGGTGAATGCCAAGCTGATATTCATCGACAAGGCCGAGATTCCCTAGCTGAATGATCATACTCGGGCTGCCGATCAAGATGTCTTTTCCTGCTTGCTGCTTGAGTTCGACGATCTCGTCTCGAACGATCTCGCGTTTCAGCTCTGCGGTCTTCCAATCGGTGCTTTCGAGAGAGCGTGAATAAACGATCTTGTGAATATCGTCCATCGCCACCGCGAAGTCATCCATCGCTTTGTTCCCCGAAGGGTTCGCCAGCAGAGTCGGCCAAAACTCCATCAGCTGAAACGTCTTCCGCCCGTAAATAGCGATGTCCGCACTCCGCAGCAGCTCGGTATAATGATCATGTATCGCATCATCCGCGATTCCCAACGTGTGGTCGCAAAACCCATCAAGGGTCATGTTCATTGCGGCAATTAGCTTTCTCATATCCGTCAGTCAAAATCAGATAGAAGTGACATTAGATATCCCGTGTCGACGGTATTGTCATTGCTTTGAACCCTGCTAAAAGTGAAGCAATGAATGCGGCGGCCCTAAGCCAGTTTGCCCCAACCCACATTTTGGTCAGGCTCGTCACATCCTCAGCGCTCATCGTCAACACGCCCGGGCCCTGCAGCTTGATGATGTTTGGAACGAACCAGGTAATGGTCGCAATTATGGTTAGCAGAGTAAGGCCGCCGGCCGCGAGACGCCACTTGCGGTGTTTAGCGTTCGTGCCGAAGCTCGAGATCAAGACCGCGATGGTCGATAACCCGGTCAGCGGCATTACAAACATCCAGAAATGTGCGCCCTCATTAGGCGCAAACTGCGGATAAGCGGCCTTGTGCCTGACATATTCAGTAACCGAGTCCGGCGGTGCCGCCGACCACAATGGCAGCACCACTAACTGCTCATACAACCCGCCGCCGATAGAGACGCTTAGCATCAGCACGAACCACCAAAGAATGATCCCTCTGACCGATATCTTGTTCCCCATATTCCTCCTATCAGATTCGAATGATTGTTATTCCCCACTTCGCAATATCTTTTCCATCTTTTTGCCTTTGGCGAGTTCGTCGACTAGCTTGTCCATCCATCGGATCTTTTGCATTAGGGGGTCTTCGATGTCTTCGACGCGGATGCCGCAGACGGTGCCTTTGATGAGAGGGACGTTCGGGTTTAGCTTCGGGGCCTCGTCAAAGAATGTTCGCAGATCGACTTTCGTCTCCATGACCTTTTCCAAACCGGCCTGACTGTATCCGGTCAGCCAACGAATCACCTCGTCAAGCTCTTCCCGCGTCCGCCCTTTCGTCTCTGCCTTCTTAACATAGTGCGGATAGACGCTCGCAAAGATCAATGCATATACTCTTTCGGTTTTCATCGGATCAGTCTCTTCAACCGCGTAGCGGTCTGTTGAATTTAGCCGTGGACGTTTGTCCACGGAAGGTGATAAAAATGAATCGCCGTCGCGTAGCGACGAATGAATCGCCACATAATTTATTCAATCGTCGCGAAGCGACGAAAACATTTAATTTCGTCGTTCCGTGGACAAACGTCCACGGCTAAATTCGCCTCATCGCTACGCGATATAAAACGCCGCGATGCGACGAAAACCGCTTACGCACGAACCCAATCAATCGAACAAATACCGTTCATCGAAATCTATACCGCTCATTTTTAACATCGAAATGTATTCTTCCTCGAATGTTTGCTCCGTATGGTGCCCACGTTGATTCTTGATGTACTCGACGACGCGCGGAACGTTTTGCTTGCTCACACTAAATATGCCGAAACCGTCCTGCCACTCAAACTCTTTCAACTCGTCAAACGTCTCATGTATCCATCTCGAAGACTCGCCCTTTAACCATTGAACGATCTGACTCGGAGCGATCTTTGGCTTCGCTAATATCAAAATATGGATATGATTCTCGATCCCGCCACCTTGAACGGCAATGATCTCCTGGGTTTCTCGCAATGCCCCCGATGTACGCCCAAACGCGCGGGCTTCGAAATTCCGGTCGATCACATCCTTCCGGCCTTTCGTCGAGAAAACGATGTGGTAAAACAAATTCGAATACGTGTTCGCCATTTGATCTGACCGCGTAGCGGTTGACGGAATTTAGCCGTGGACGTTTGTCCACGGTAAATGGTCAACAAGACGCCGTTGTCGCGTCGCGACAATTGAATGAATAATTTGTCGCGATTCAATCGTCGCTACGCGACGAGATTCGTTGTTGCATCGTTTCCTTGGACAAACGTCCACGGCTAAATTCATGTTGCCGCTACGCGGCGAAAGAGAAAAGCTTTTGTCGCAGAGCTACATTTGAATTTAGCCGTAGGTATTCATAGCCTAGTAGGCGATCCAGATAGATGTAATGAAGAATTGGTGTGAAAACGATAATCAGCACATTGACGATTATCCAAATCGCAACATTTCGTCCAATTCTTTCTCTTTCGAGATCATCGATCATAAAACCAATTAGTTAGGCCTTATGCCCGAACCCAAACTTCACTCAACTTAGAGCTCGACGCACCATTTCAATTCCTTTCGATCTGCACGAGATTGGCGTATTTGACCTCGCCGGCTTTTGTGACGTTGTAGAAGAATTTCTGCATGTCCCAGGCGGCGGTGGGGCAGCGTTCGGCGCAGAGGCCGCAGTGGAGGCAGACGTCTTCGTCTTTTGCCATAATGCGGCCCGTTTTTAGGCCGTCGGCGACGTAAACGTCCTGCGTGAGGTTGAGGGCGGGCACCTTTAAATGTTGGCGAAGATCGGCCTCTTCGTCGTTAGCCGTGACAGTGATGCACGCCGTCGGGCAGATGTCGACGCACGCGTCGCATTCGATGCATTTGGGAGCGTCGAAGACCGTCTGAACGTCGCAGTTTAGGCAGCGTTCGGCCTCCTTGTAGCCCGCAAGCGGGTCAAAGCCCATTTCGACTTCCTGCTTGCGATTGATAAGGGTCTTTGTTTTTGGGGCTTGGGGCACGATAAGGCGGTCGTATTCGTCGATCTCGCTGTCGTATGCCCACTCGTGAATGCCCATCTTTTGCGAGACGAGATTGACCATCGGGTTCAAACGCTCCGTCAGCAGATTCTTTCCATTACAATGAAGATCGATCGAGACCGCAGCCTGGTGGCCGTGAGCGACAGCGGTAATGACGTTCTCGGGGCCGAAGGCGGCGTCGCCCCCAAAGAAAACCTTCGGGTGTGTCGATTGAAATGTGGTCTGATCGACAACGGGCATTTCCCATTTGTCGAACTCGATGCCGCAGTTCCGTTCGATCCAGGGAAAGCTGTTTTCCTGTCCGACAGCGATCAAGACATCATCGGCCGGGTAAAATACCTCGGGTTCGCCGGTGGGAACGAGGCTGCGTTTCCCGTTTTCATCAAATACAGCCTCGACCTTCTCAAAAGTCATTCCCGCGAGCTTGCCATTCTCAATTACAAACGATTTCGGAACGTGGTTGTCGATGATCGGGATGTCTTCATGTTGCGCGTCCTCTTTTTCCCAAGGGCTGGCCTTCATTGAGGCAAATGGTGAACGGACAATAACTTTAACCTCGTCACCCCCGAGACGACGGGCGGTGCGGCAACAGTCCATCGCGGTGTTACCACCCCCGAGGACGATCACGCGTTTGCCGATCTTGTCCGCATGTTCAAACGCGACGCTGCCGAGCCAATTAATGCCGATATGAATATTCGCATCGCCTTCCTGACGCCCAGGTAGATCGGGCAGATCGCGTCCGCGCGGTGCTCCGGTGCCGACGAAAACAGCGTCGTAGTCTTTTTCCAGAACGCCTCTTAACGAATCGACGTAATGTTTGAAATGAGTGTGGATGCCAAGGTCGAGGATATAATCAACCTCTTCTGCAAGGACGGATTCAGGCAATCGGAAGGCCGGAATCTGCGATCGCATAAAGCCGCCGCCTTTGATCTGCTCGTCAAACAAGTGGATCTCGTAGCCAAGCGGTGCGAGATCGCGAGCAACAGTTAAACTTGCCGGCCCAGCTCCGATCAAGGCGACCTTTTTACCGTTCGCCTTGAACGGTGCCTGCGGCATCAGGTGCTTTACGTCGTCCTTATTATCGGCGGCGACACGCTTAAGACGACATATGGCGACAGGTTCTTCGTCGATGCGTCCGCGGCGGCAGGCTGGTTCGCACGGGCGATCGCAAGTCCGTCCCAAAATACCGGGAAACACATTCGAATCCCAGTTGATCATGTATGCCTCGGTGTATTTTCCCTCGGCGATCAGGCGAATGTACTCTGGTACCGGCGTGTGCGCTGGGCATGCGTATTGGCAGTCGACTACTTTGTGAAAGTATTCCGGGTTAGTGATGTCCGTCGTTTTCATTTTATTCTTATTCTTACCGCGAATAATTATATATCGAAAACAAAACGAAGCGAATTTTTCGAGCCGGATATTTTTGAGTCTTGCTAAGTGCTGACACCGTATGTCCTTACGCCGATCATTCTACGTTTATACAGACCAACGGCGAAATATTGGATCTGTATGACGCCGACCTTAAAAACAACCACCTCACCCAGCTTTGTGGACATTGTCGACCTCAGATGATCCCATCTCCCGTTTCGATCGAATAGTAGTTGGTGCTCGACCCATTCGTCGAAATCCATCACTGCGATCCTCGTGTCGTTCGGCATAAGGTTGACTCTCAAAAACTCTTCGGAAGTAAGCCTGTCAGCCGTCAATGGAGAAACAAAATTGTGGACGTCAGCGTCCGTCTCCGACAGGAACGAAATATCGCTCGAAGCGTTTTCGAAGGTGAGGAGCAAGTCGCTGATCCCTGCAGACTTTGCCGGCCGTTGGGCCGAAACAATGATCGTGGCGACGGAAAACATTGCTAATATAACGATCGTTCTCATATATACACGTTTTTAGCTTCGTGCTTAAACAAGCCTCTATTTGGATTTTGATCCGCAGAATTATAATCCCTATTTGTCCAATTGAAAAGTTTTTGCAGTAAAGATCCGACAGATGGTCTTATTCGAAACATCTTCCCTTTTCTTTGCGAAATCGTTATGATTTACGGGCGGCATATGCCCGCTGAGTGCTCCACTAAACATAACCAATGCATATTTTGTTATTCGCTTCGCCCGAAGATTTTTTCGGACTTCCGTCAATTGCTGGCTACCTATTTATTTTCGTTATCGGAGCCTGTATCGGCAGCTTTTTGAACGTCGTTATATATCGCGTTCCGAACGAAGAGTCGCTGCTCACTAGCTCGGCTTGTCCAAATTGCAAACAGTCGATCAAGTTCTATCACAACATTCCGGTGCTCGGCTGGATGATGCTTGCCGGCAAATGCAGCAGTTGCAGGGAGCCGATAGCGTGGCGATACCCAGCCGTTGAGGCCCTGACCGGCGTAGTTTTCATGGTCGTTTATTCGCAGCTCGGACTTTCGGCTATGTTGCCGGTTGCTCTTGGTTTTGTTTCGACGATGATCGCCCTGATCTTTATTGATTCGGAACACATGATCCTGCCAAATGTCATAACCTACCCACTGTTCGGAGCGGCATTGTTAGTCAGACTGGCATTTCCTCTGTTTTTAACGGTAAATTATTTTTCCGATCTGGCTGTCTGGCCTCTGACAGCTCTTCGCGGCTACCCGGTGTGGTTTACTTCATTGGCCGGAGCTTTGCTCGGGGCCCTCGTGGGAGGAGGTTCGCTGTGGCTGGTGGGCGAGTTATGGAAACGGCTAAGGGGCGTCGAAGCCATGGGCCTCGGTGACGTGAAAATGATGTTTGGAGTCGGAGCTTTACTCGGGTGGCGGCTGACGCTGCTGACTATTTTTCTCGGGGCATTCACGGGGGCGATCATCGGTGCATCGATGATCATCGTCCGCAAAGACAAGGACCTCCAGACGCAGATCCCATTTGGTATTTTTCTCGGTGCGGGTTCAGTGCTCTCAATGCTTTTTGGCGAGCAAATGATAGCCTGGTACGTCAGGACGTTTATTCCCTAGTTTGCGGTCAGCGTCGCGGTCACGCATTCCTTTGAGCAGTAAAACGTTTTTGCATCAAACCTGATCGCCCTGTCATGTGGAACCCAAACTCCGCATTTAGCACAGTTTACAAGCTCATTTGGAACCGCCGCCTTCATTTCTCGCGTACCAGCGGGTGGTCTCGCTGAACTCGCCGCTCCACGGACCATCTGAATAAAACCGAGTATGCTCGTGATCTGTTTCCTATAACGCACGGCCGTCCACGCCATCAGGATCATCAAGATAACAAGGATAAAAAGGGCGGCTCTCATTTGAACGGTTCGGCTTGCTTGTTCGTCAACTGGGTTGTGAGATCTTTGATCCGCTCGTTTTTCGGATTGGCTGTCTTTAGGCGGTCCAGGATCTTGCCAGCATCGGTCCAATTGTTTTGCAGCATATATGTTTGCGACAGAAATTGGAGGGCACGTTCGTGTTTGGGGTCCGCAGCCAACGCCTTTTGAAATTCGTCGGCTGCCCGTGCATAATTTGGCGGATTATCCAGGACAAATGAGATCGCGAGGTCGGTCCTGACATCGGCATCTGCCGGTTTGCTGGCAAGGGCCTGAGTGTAGAGATCGCGGGCCTTCGCAAAACTATCGCTATCCTTACCAAAATATCCGGTATCGAAATATGCATTCCCGAGATCGACGATTACATCATAATTTCTGGGATCAAGTGAATTTGCGCGGATCAATATGCGCCTGGCTTCGTTCGCCATCGCGCGGTCGTTTTTCATCGAAGCATATCGATAAAGAGCTCCGCCAAGGTTTTTTTGATATTCGAAATTATCCGGGTTTGCATCTGCCTGTGCGATCTTTGCCTTGAGCTCATCGTCGCCGATAAAGAGACCGTCCCCGGCGGCGGAATCGCTATTCGAACTCCCCGGCTTTGACTTATTTTGTTCGACCTTCCCCCGAAGCTCGTTTATTTCAGTGCGATTAATGCTATTTGCCAGGAAAAATCCTCCAAAAGCCCCTAAAAAGAGGCCCATAACGGCGGTGGTTAACAACCGGGTATTCATTGTTCAAATTCTAACAAAAGCCTTCGTCAATAAAAAAGCCCCGCTTATACTGACTAAGCGGGGCTCTTTGGAGATGCAAAGTATGATCCTATTTTTTGCCTTCTTCCGGAATGTATGGCAGATCCTCAGCTCGACGGCGGATGGCCGGATCGGAGGCACGGCGTCGGGGAATGGCGCTCGTGTTACGGCGGTCTACACTTCCCGCAGGAAGTCCCTTGCCGTGAACCGCTTCAACTAAAATGCGCGTGATCTCCTGTGAAAGGGTCCTGTGTTCGGCGGCAGCACGCCGCCGCAGAGATTCCTTTAGCTCGTTAGGGACATAGGCCCCAATAAATACACCTTTCCTATTTGCCATGAGAGCGACTTCCCTCCATAAAGTAACCGATGTGAACAGTATGCCTGATTGTTCGGAGTACGCCTATAAGCCGAATTTTGTTTCCGCCTTGCGGCGAACGGCAATCATTCATCTAGGCCGGCCGTTACCGGACGGCTCAAGCGATCTACCCGGATGTGCCGTCACCTGGTTTCCCAAATGAACCGTGAGCGGGCCGCTCACATAAAACGCATCCCTATTTGATCTTGCACCACGAGGAGTTTACCTGGCCGCCGATGTTACCACCAACGCCGGTGAGCTCTTACCTCACCCTTTCACCCATTACCCCTTGCGAGGCTGGTTTACTCTCTGTTGCACTTGTCGTCGCCTGATCTCTCAGGCTCCCGGACGTTATCCGGCTCGCTGCCCTATGGTGTTCGGACTTTCCTCTTTCACTAATAGCAAAAGCGACTGCCCAGCGTACTCCGTATCAAGGCTCGATGAGTATAACAAATATTGTTGAACGTTTAAATTGGTGTTTGAAGAAAACCGGTATGCTAGTTGTGGCCTTCACTAAATTCGATCGAATCGCCTGGGTAGATCAGGACGGGGCTCAAACTAGGGTCGGAAAGCCGGTATTCTTCGGTCTTGGTCGAGCTGCTTCGGACTATCCTGACCAGACTCGCTCGCGCATCGATAGTTGTACCGGCACGAAGCACAAAGAATGGAACGGCGTCACGTTGGATCTGCTGCTCTCCGGGTTGGTCAACCAGCCCCCAAACGGTGACAGTGTGGCTCGCGAATTGCCGAACTCTCAGTGCCACTCGCGGATCCTGCACCAGCTTTATAGAGCCGGCGATCAATGACGCCGCTTCACGAGGCGTCTTCCCGGCGACGAGAAGGCTCTCGCCGGCCAGCGGAAAATCGATGGTGCCGTCAGCGTTTACCTTTACGTATTTTGGAGCGGAAGGAATATTTGTGATCTCAACCGCAAGGACATCATCGATGCCGATCCGATAGATTGCGGTCGGGTCCGAAGCTGTACGAATGGTGTCCAGACCTTTGCCGGCAACGGGATTTGTCGATTTTGGGTTCGGACTCCCGATCTCGACTCTTGAGGCCGGGATCGTACTCGGTTTCGAAATGCCCGCCCCGCCTCCTGCGATCGTTGGGGCC
>JBBRSH010000154.1:0-9050 GCA_038245555.1 Pyrinomonadales bacterium
TCAGACAAACCCGAAAGCGGATACGGAATGGCACAGCACGCACGTGACGTCGCCGCTTCCCTGCAAGCGCTGGATCTCGGTCCGTACGTCGTTGTCGGCCATTCGATGGGTGCCTTCGTCGCGACCGCCCTGGCCGCGCAGAATCCCGAACTCGTCAGCGGGATAATCATGATCGATGGTGGTTATGTTCCCGATCTTCCAGTCGGACTTGACGCGTCTCAAATGCTGGATGCAACTCTCGCATTACGAATCTCGCAACTCGAACGAACCTACGATTCCAAAGCGGCATACCTGAATTTCTGGCGCTCCCAACCCAACTTTCCGCCGGACGAATGGAATCGATGGACCGAGACATTTCTCGGATATGAGGTAGCAGGCTCAGATCAGGTTCGGCCAAAGGCATCCGCGGCCGGCGTAAAGATCGACGTCGCCGAGGCCTTTAAGCGTGAGGAAATTAATGCTCGGCTAAGGTCGTTACGCGTGCCGGTTCTGCTCCTGCGTGCCGAAAAGGGCCTTGAGCCGGCCCAGCCGCCGATCTTTCCCGATTCGATCATGGGACCGTTTCGCGAATGCGTTCCCGGAATGGCAGAGGAGGTTATCGAGGGTACAACTCATTTTACGATCACACTAGGCGAACGCGGAGCGTCCAGAGTTGCCGACCTGATCGTTGAATTTTCCGCGATGTGTGAAGCGGCGGGCGGCGTGGCCCCCTGATTAGATCGGCGGCCTCTAGCGCCTCAAGTTTATGAACATTGGCTCTCTTATCACCCGGCATGCGCAATATCGCCCTCACCACACGGCGGTCGTCTTCGAAGATCAGCGTATCAGTTATCGTGAGTTTAATGAGCGGGTCAATCGTCTTGCCAACGTTCTGCTCGGTCTCGGCGTACGAAAGGGCGATAAAGTTGCGACGATTCTGCCGAACTGTGTGGAATTGCTCGAATCCTATTTGGCAGTCGCCAAGATCGGTGCCGTTATCGTGCCGCTCAGCCAACTCTTACGCGGTAATGGGTTGGCGACTCTTATGCGCGATTCCGAATCGACGACTTTGATCACGGACGCGCACTTTGCGATCGAGATCGATGCCATCAGGCCACAACTGCCCTTGATCGCGGCTGACCGATATATTTCGACGGGGCCCGACGCCGGATTCCTGGATTATCGAATACTAACGGCTGCCGCAAGCGCCCACGAACCGGCCCGGGTCGACATCGTTGGCGACGATTTATACAACATTATCTACAGCAGCGGAACGACGGGTCTTCCGAAAGGGATAGTTCATACGCATTTCGTTCGCTCGATGTACTGTTCGATCTTTTCGTCGACTTTCCGAATGACACCCGAAAGCGTGGTCATTCACGCCGGTTCGATCGTTTTTAACGGCGCGTTTGTAATGATGATGCCGGCCTTTTTTCTTGGTGCGACGTTTGTGTTGATGAAACAGTTCGATCCGGAAAGCTTTCTCGCGGCGTGCGAACGCGAGCGGGCTACGCATTCGATGATGGTACCGTCACAGATCATCGGAATGCTGCATTCGCCGGCTTTTTCGGCTGAATCTTTAAGGTCGATCGAGGCCATCTGCACAGTGGGAGCACCGCTGCATCTTGAACATAAACAAAACCTGACTCAGAAATTGCCGGGAATTTTTTATGAACTCTATGGTCTGACCGAAGGTTTCGTCACCATCCTCGACAAATTCGATTACGATCCTAAGCCAGGCTCGGTCGGCGTTCCGCCACCATTTTTTGAATTGCGGATCGTCGATGATGACGGCAAGGACTCCAAGCCCGGAGAGGTCGGCGAGATCGTCGGCCGCGGCCCTATAGTGATGCCAGGCTACTATAATCAGCCGGAACTGACGGCCGGGGCGGTGATCGACGGATGGCTATACAGCGGCGACCTCGGCTACGTTGACGAGGACGGCTTTTTGTTTCTTGTCGATCGCAAGAAGGATCTGATCATCTCGGGAGGCGTTAACGTGTATCCCAAGGACATCGAAGAGATCGTCGTTCAGCATCCGGACGTGAAGGAAGCGGCGGTGTTCGGTATCCCCAGCTCTAAGTGGGGCGAAACACCCCTTGCGGCTGTGATACGGAAACATAATTCGACGATCGGAGCCGAAGAACTGTGCAATTGGGTCAACGAACGCGTAGAGGGCAAACATCAGCGAATTTGCAAGGTCGTCTTGTTGGAAGATTTCCCACGTAGCACTGCCGGCAAGACGCTCAAACGCGAGATGCGAGAGCCATATTGGGCCGGGCTTGACGTCCGGATTTAGCACAATGTGCAGGCCGCCGACTATTTGGCAACTGACTTGCAAAACTTAAAATGAGCCACGGCACCTGCTGCAGAAACCGCTTTGTCGATCTCTTGCGGACTTTGATTCGTGAATTTGGAGGCCGCGATGATGCATATCGTCAAATTCAACCTTTTCGCTTGACATCGAAACATTTTTCGACAAAAATACGATCGTTCGTTTTTGTTTATGCCCAAACTCAGTGAAGCCGCGATCCGGGGGAAAACGGACACAATCGAAGACGCGGCGCGGGAGCTTTTCATAAGACAGGGATTCCATGCTACGTCGATGCGGGACATTTCGAAACGCGCGAAAGTTTCGCTGGGTAATGTGTACAACTATTACCCGACGAAAGACTCGATATTTGAATCGATCATTGACGGGTATCTGAAGGTGATGGACGAACACCTGAAGACGATCTTTGCGGAAGTCGACGAGCCGATGGAGCCCGGGAATCTGCGAAAGCTGGGCGAGAGTGTCGGCCGCCTCGTACACGAGCATTCTGATTTTTGGCTGCTGATGTATATCGACGTTTTGGAGTTTCAGAATCAGCACTTTCGCAAGATGTTTGACGGCATTACCGATCGTTTTCGAAAGATCTTCGGAAAGCGATTTGCCGAGGCAGCCGCCCGCGGAGACCTTCGAACCGGGGTCGACGCGGCGCCGGTCTTCACGGCCGCATATATGCAATTTTTTAATTATTTTCTGGTTGAGAAACTGTTCGGCGGCAACCAGCATCTAGGTCTATCAGACGACCAGGCACTTAACTGTTTGACAAAGATCTTCGCGTACGGAACGCTGAGCGAAGAGGGACTGGCGAAATTCAAGAAAACGGCGAATAAAGCTTTCATTGCGTAGGCTATCAAAATTGGTCGTGTTATTTTAGTCGAAAAAAAACGGACGTTCATTTTTATTAACGGAGGCAGATTGATGTATTCAATTAAATTTTTGGCGAGTTTTGTGATTTTGATGTTTATGGCCGCGATTGCCGTTGGCCAGAGTGCTACCGGCCAGGTTAGCGGCACCGTGACCGATCCGAACGGAGCGGTCGTTGCGGGTGCAGCCGTAAAGGTGATAAACGCGGAAACCAATTTCCAACGTGAGGTCACTACAAACGGTGACGGCGCTTTTAGCGTCGCGCTTCTTCCAGCGGGCACGTATTCGATCGAGATCACTTCTAAAGGATTTCGGGGCTACAAGGCGACTGCTGTCGTAAATATCGCGCAATCAACTACTGTCGACGCTCGACTCGCTGTCTCCGGAAATGACGTGACCGTTATAGTCGACGGGCCGGTCCTGCAGACTGAAACAACACAGAACGGCAGGTCCGTGACGGGCGAGACGGTACGTCAATTGCCGCTGCCTTCCCGAAATTTTCAACAGCTTCTGGCCTTGTCCCCCGGGGCACAAGGCTCGGTGACGAACAGTACCGATCTCGGCCGCGGTGATGCAACGATCAGCGTCAACGGCCAGAGGACGACAAGCAACAGTGTCAGGATCAACGGCGTCGACGCGAATTCGATAGGTACAAATTCGACGCCGAACATCGCTGTACCGGCCACCGACAGCATTCAAGAGTTTATTGTTCAGACATCGCTCTACGACGCGTCGAACGGCCGTAACGCCGGAGGAAGCATCGAAGCGATAACCCGCAGCGGTTCGAACGACTATCATGGCAATGCCTACTATTTCTTGAGGAACAAGGCACTTAATGCTAACGAGCCATTTATTAAAGGCCGCGGCCTGACACGTCCCGTCGCAACACGAAACCAATTCGGAGGAACCCTCGGCGGACACGCCATCCGAGACCGCATCTTCTTTTTCGGCTCGTATCAGGGAACGCGGGAGACTAATGGCGGATCGCTGATAAACAGCCTGACATCGCCAACCATCGCGTTAGGCCTGACGGACACGAATAGAACAGCCGCAGGGATCCTCGCGACTTTTGGCGTAGTTGCCAACCCCGTATCCTTGAATATTCTCAACGCCAAACTGCCCAACGGATCCTTTGCAATTCCCTCGTCCGGAACGACGACACGGCCGGCAAACTGTCCTGCCTCAACGCCGATCCAATCGTGTGCGGTTACGGTTCCGCAATCGGGGATCTCAACTTTTAAGGAGAATCAGTTCAACGGGAACGGTGACTTTATCTTTTCCAGCAAACACAACCTTTCGGCAAAATTCTTTGTGGCAGACAACCCAACGTTCCAGGCCAATTACAATTTTGCCGGCCTTGGCAATGGCGAACGGCAGCTTGTAGGTTTCGGGGGTGATCTGAAGATAAAACAGAAGCTCTATTCGGTAACGGATACTTATGTTTTCTCCTCGAATGTTGTGAATCAGATCCGATTTGGCTTCAACGAAATAAGCGTGGCTAGCAAACCGCAAGAGCCGTTTACCGCCGCTTCGCTCGGCATCACGAGCCCACTCGCGAGTCTTTTTCCCGGAGCCCCGACGATCCGGGTCCTGGGATCGGACTCATTTTTCTTCTTCGGTCCCGCGACACTGGCGGACCAATCGTCAAAGGGAGACGGCTACACCCTCGGCGATACAGTCTCAGTAACCAGAGGCAATCATCGATTGAGGTTCGGCGGTGAATATCGGACGTATACATTGGATTTCTTTTTTAATGCGTTTTCACGCGGGCAGATCCTGTTTCCGAGCTTCAACGCTTTCCTTGCCGGCGGCAGTGCGGGAACCTCACTCTCACTCTTGGGTTCGGGCGTATTTGACCGTTCATTCAAAGTCAAAGATGTTAGCGGATTTGTGCAGGACGACTGGAAGGTTAGCAGCCGGCTGACGTTGAACTTGGGCCTTCGATACGACTTCTATGGTTTGCCCACCGAGGCAAGCGGCCGACTGGTCAATTTCCTGCCAGATTCAGCCGTTGTGGGCACAACAGCCTCCCCATCGTCACCACCAAATGGATTTGTCCAAGCTGAAGGCGGTCCGCTCAAGGGCGTACCGGCTGTCGCCAAAACGCTGGTCCCGACGGACAAGAACAATTTTGCTCCACGGATCGGATTGGCCTACATGCTGAGTGAAAAGCACCGCGTTGTGCTTCGTGCCGGGTATGGCATTTACTATGACCGCATTTCAACCCGTTTCATAAATACCCAGCTCTTTAACTATCCGTATTTTGCGTTGGGTGTCGGACTTCCTGGATTTACCAATACGTTCGCAAACCCGTTTGTTAACATGCCGCTGCCGTCGAGTTTTCCGACGGCCGCGACTATCCCCTCGCCCTTGTCCCCGATAGCTCCATTTGTCGGTGTTCCGATCGCGGGACTCTATGTCGACCCGAACCTTAAAACGCCTTTTATCCAACAATATAACGTCGGTGTTCAGTGGCAGATGAAAGGAAATTACGTGATCGATGTTGGGTATGTCGGTAACAAGGGAACAAAGCTCCTTCAGTTGATCACGCTGAACCAACCAACTTACAGCGCGGCAACAAATTCGTTCACGACACGTTGGCCGACGGCGACGATCTCCGGAAATAAGAATGCGACAGGCGGCGTCCAGCAGGTCCAGACCACATCGATCTCCGATTACAACTCGCTTCAAATGTCGCTAAGCAAACGATTTAGCAGCGGTTTACAGTTCCTCGCGGCGTACACCTACGGCAAATCGATCGACTACTATTCGGGAACGGCATTGAGCGAACTTACCAACATCCCCGGCGACCAGGTGAATTGGCGAACGAACCGCGGGCGTTCCGACTTTAACCGCGAGCACCGATTCGTATTCAGCGGCGTCTATGACCTGCCGAAGTACAAATATAGTTCCGGATTAGCCCGAGGCCTGCTAAACAATTGGCAGGTCGCCGGGATCGTGGTCATCCAGTCTGGATTGCCGTTCTCGGTCGTTAATTCCAACGATACGTCGATCATAAGCCGGGCAAATCTGAATAAGGCATTCACCGGAAACGTGTATACGACCGGAAGCGATTCGGCACGCCTCGGTGCTTATTTCAACACGGCCGCTTTTGTTACGTCTTGTGCGACAGCGACCTGCGGAGCGGCAACCGGAGTGGTGACAAATCCGAATTTCGATCCGACTGCTCCGTTTGGCAATACGGTTCGAAACTACCTGACCGGCCCGGGCCAGAAGAATGTTGACGTTTCGTTCATCAGATTGATCCCGTTTGGCGAGAAATTGCGAGGCGAATTGCGTGCCGAGTTTTTCAATGCGTTCAATACAGTGAATTACGCGAATCCCAACAGTAATCTGACCGGCGCGAATTTCGGCGTCATCGAGCGGGCGAGTACCGGGCCCCGTGTGGTCCAGCTTGCGTTCAAATTCAGCTTCTAGCCTTGGGTGGCGGCAGCCGATCCTATCGACTGCCGCCATTTATTCTCCCCGATCAGAGCAAGGAGTAAAATGAACTGGACTATCGATCTGGACGGTCTCAGGTTGTATTGCGAATCCGTCGGTGAGGGCAAAGCGCTGATCTTGGTCCCGGGCTTTGCATCCGGGATGTGGAGTTGGGCGTGGCAGGCGGATCTGGCTAAAAAATTCCGGCTGATAACATTTGACCCGAGCGGTATCGGCAGATCACAACCGGCCGATAAAAGTCCGCTTGCGGGTCTGTCGATGATGACCTTTGTGTCCGATGTTTTGAAGGTACTCGACGCTCTCGAGATCGAAAAGGCGAGCATGTTGGGAGCGAGCTTTGGGGGATTTGTGGCTCAGGAATTTGCTATCCAGCATCCCGATCGGATCAACAAACTTATCCTTGCGTGCACAACTGCGGGCGGCAAGGAACACATCCGTCCGGATATTGCCATTTTGAGGTCCTTCATACGCGACCCTGACAGGCCGCTAGGCGAACAGATCCGACGTTTTTTCCGGCCGGCATTTACGGAAAAGTTTAATATCGAGAACGCAGAGGTGGTGGAAGAGGTCTGTCGCCTTCGCGAGCAAAACGACGTAGCTGAGGAAACATACCTGGCCCAATTACACAGTGCCTTTTCCTTTGACACCTCGAGCAGGCTGGGAGAGATCAGCCACGAGACGCTTGTAATTACGGGTGACAAGGACAAGCTCGTGCCGGTGCAAAATTCGATTAATCTTGCCGCAAAATTACCAGAGGCTGATCTCAAAATCATCGAAAATGGAAGCCACATGATCTTTGTGGAAAATGCCGGAGAATTTAACAGGATCGTTTCTGAATTCGTAGGTCACTGATTATCTTGCGATGATTTACTAACAACTGGCTACTGGCCACCGCTTTATGAGAGACGCCCGGATAATGGGAACAGGTATTTATGTTCCCGACAAAGTGTTGACGAACGCTGACCTCAGCCGAAATCTCGGTGAGGACATCGACGAATTTATCTCAAATATTGTCGGCATAAAGGAACGGCATATTGCCGCCGACGATGAAAGCACCGCGGACCTCGCGACATACGCGGCGGAACGGGCACTCGCGGATGCCGGAATAACGGCGGACCAACTCGATCTGATCCTGCTCGCGACCGACACACCGGAATATCTTTCACCTGCCACATCGGTTGTTGTTCAAGATCGGATCGGAGCGACGAATGCCGGAACGTACGACATCAATGCCGCATGTGCGGGTTTCGTGACGACGCTCGATGCGGCCTATAAATACGTGATCGCCGACTCGACCTACAAAAATGTGCTTGTCATCGGCTGTTACGCAATGAGCAAATTTGTCGACTGGACGGACAAAAAGACTTCGACGTTGTTTGCCGACGGTGCAGGGGCGTTTGTTCTCCGGGCCGTCGTCGATGAGCCGCATTTTCTTGCATCCAAGCTGGTCGCAGACGGCAGCTACAACGATTTCATGGGCATCTTCGCGGGCGGAACCAAAACGCCGATCACGCAACGCGTTTTGGACGATAACAACATCAACAAGCTGCGATTTGCAAAGAAATATCCGCCCGAGGTCAATATCCACGGCTGGCCACGGATCGTCAATGACGTGCTCACAAAGGCGGATTTGACACTCGGCGAGATCGACATGTTCCTGTGGACTCAAGTAAATATCTCCACGATCAAGATCGTCATGGCGGATATGCACATACCGGAGCACAAGACGCATACGATAATGCACAAATGGGGCTACACCGGTTCGGCGTGCATTCCGATGGTCTTTCACGACGCGCTCGCGGAGGGCAAGATCAAGCGCGGAGACACCGTCGTGCTGTGTGCGTCGGGTGGAGGCCTGAATATGGCGTGTCTTGCGATGAAGTATTAGTATTTTCGAAAATGCAGTTTGCCAACATCTACACCTTATTCCGATCGCAGTGCGCCAAATATGGCAATCGGCCCATTTTCTTTACTCGAAATGGTGACGTATGGAACCCGCAGTCGTGGAGAGAAGTCGAAGATAAGGTACTCGACTTTGCATGCGCTATGCTGGCAAAAGGCCTGACAAAAGGTGCGAGTGTCGCCATCCTTGCCGGCAACATTCCTGAATGGACGATCTGCGATGTTGGAGCGATCGCAGCGGGAGGCGTCGGCGTTGGGATTTATCCAACGAGTTCGCGAGATCAATGCGAGTATATCCTGCATCATTCAGAAGCCGAGTATTTGGTAGTCGATTCATCCGCTCAGTTGGAAAAAATTTCGGACATCGGCGGCCCATTGCCGAATTTGAAGGAAATAATATGTATTGATCCGACGGAAGATGTTTCCATCGAGCTTGTCGAATCTCAAAGGGGCCGAAGTGTAATAACCAAAGAGGTTCCTATCACCCAACTGAAGGAATTTTTAGAATTTGGAA
>JBBRSH010000155.1:0-9028 GCA_038245555.1 Pyrinomonadales bacterium
GCCAACGAGCACTCCATCACCGACCAATACACCGTCACCCACGAGTACTCCGTCGCCAACAAGCACTCCGTCGCCTACCAGGACTCCGTATGAGAGATACGTTGTTCCGGCACCGAGAGGGGCACCATTGCTGGTCCTGACGTTTCGGTTGACTGCGAGGCCAGTAGTGAAATAGTTCGTCGTATCGAGCGAGAAAGTACCGTTTGCGAACGTCACTCCCTGTCCGGCAATGTTTTCGCGTTTGTAAACCGTCTGATACTGCGAGACCAGGTTAGCACCGGTCATCGAAGTGAATTTTCCTGTAACAAGTTGTGCCCACGGGAAGGTCGCTCCACCGATCGTGGTGGTGGTCGTCGGCATCGTCCATCCCGTCGCAACTGTTGCCGTTCCCTTGGCCAATGTCTGGAAATCGACATCGGTCCTAAGCGAACGTGCGAGCCGCACAGCACCCTCGAGGTTCAATTCACCGGCTCCCTGTTCAAAGGTATTTGCTCCGGCTATCGGCTGTGCCGTGTATTGGAGCAGCATTCTGATCATGCCCGGCGTCAGGTTAGGATTGACCTGGAGCAACAGAGCAGCCGCACCGGCAACCATCGGCGCCGACATCGACGAACCGCTCATGTACATCAGTGAATCCGCTCCGTTTGTCGCGTCGAGCGAAAGCGTTGAATTTTGCGTAGCGATCTTGTTATTGGCCGACTTGAACGAAACGATCTTGTTGCCCGGAGCAACGAGGTCCGGCTTGATCAGGTTGTCATAGACCTTTGTGCCGTTCGACGTCTTATAGAAACTGCGCGTCGGGCCCATTGAGCTGTATGTCGCCATGATGTCGTCCGCATGCGAAGTTGTACCGAGCGAGTTGCTGGCTCCAACGGTTATCGCGTAGGGGCTGTTGCCCGGGCTGTGGATCTGGCCGTAGACCTTTTGTCCGGCTGCGTTGCGGCCGAGATTTCCGGCGGCCGCGATGACCACGACACCTGCATTGACGAGCTGTTTGACCTTAAGGCAGACCGGATCGTTTGTATACGAATCGACGGCTACGGTACCCAGGCTGAGGTTGACGACCTTGATGTTGTAGGTCGTTTTGTTCGTCATGATCCAGTCGAGGCTGTTCAAGAGCCACGAGGTCTGACCAACGCCGTTATTGTCGAGGGCCTTGAGGCTTATGATCTGAGCGTTTGTTGCGATTCCCTTGTACGCACTGGTCGAAGTAGCACTGTCCGAACCGGCGACGATGCCGGCGACGTGCGTGCCGTGGCCATATCCGTCATTGGTGTCGGCCGAGGTTGTAAAATTCACATTCGCGACGATACGCGAAGCATTCGCGGCGGTCTTAAAGCCATTGTGCGCCGCGTAAATACCCGAATCGACAACGGCGATTCCGATACCTGCTCCGTCCAACGTGTAAGCCGCCCGTCCGTTGAGAGCAGCCTGTGTCCGCATGAGAGCGATACCGGTCGTGTCCTCAACGTGTCCCGTCAGAGTCGTCGGACGGTTTGGCGAAATGTAATTGACCATTCCGCTCGTCGAAAGTGATGACAGAGCCGACAGCGGAAGGTTTACGACAAGGATGTCGCTGTGTCCGATACGATTCGATATACGAGCTTGGCCGGATGCGAGAATTGAGCGAAGAGCTGAGTTGTCGGCGTCCTTTGCCTGGATGATGACATCCTTGCGGGTATTGCCGGTCGGGTCTGCCGCCATCATGTCGCGAAGGTCGGGTGAAACATTGTCACCACGATATTCGTCACCGGCGGCACTCTTGCCGGCGACGTTATCTTCGATACGCGAGGTCGAGTTGCTGTCAACCGCAAATGCCTGGAAAAGAGCCGAAAGCGGGGCGACGCCGTCGATCTTTTCGTCATAGGATGCACGCATGGTGCCGCCGATGACCGCGAATTTACCGGAGGTAACCGCGGCGATCAGCTTTTCGCTGGTAGCTTTCTGTTCAAAGTAATTTGTGATCTCGTCAACGAAAAGAACAGTTTTTCTATTCGATGATGTGATCTCGTCGATAATGGAGCCCACCGCCGCCGAAACTTCCGCTTCGGACTTGAGATTTGAAAACAGCGCCGCGGCGTCAAGCTTGACGATCGACGTATTTTTCAGTTCGTCCGGTACGTTGCCGGTCGCAATTCGACGTGCGACCTCTTCGACAATGGCGTTCTGACCTTCACCCTTGTCGTCGACGATAACCGGCTGACGAAGGCCACCTTTAGCTAATACTTCGATAAGACGTAAGGTCTCTTTTTCAAAGCTTAGATTCTCACGCAGGCGTCCATTACGGCCAAGCTGCGTCAGATCGATGGTAAATTTGGTCGTCGCCGTTGCCGTCTTCACCATTTGCGGGTTTAGCGTGGCAAAAGCAGAGATCGCATTTGTAAATACGATCGTAAGGATCAGAAGCAATGATGAGGCGGCTTTGATCGAAGTTTGTTTTGTCGTGGTTGACTGCATGTTCATTTTCCTCGGACAGTTGCTCTTTCTTAATTTAGGGGCAAATAAATTTCAGGCGAATATCGCCGCCCTTCTTTAACAATCGCTATGCCAAACAGCTAACCCTTTTATACACAGCATTTTCCACGGTGACAGCGCACACACGCTGACACTCAATCAGTCAGATTGACAGACGATGCCTATCAACCTGACCGAAAATGAATCAACGAAGCCGAAGGTTAACGGTAGACGATTTACAATCATGGCGAATTTGCGATAATGACCTTGGTAAAAGGGCACATGGAGCGTGTTGGAATAATAAATTTGAAATTATTGCTTGGGATGGTGCGGATTTGCGTCTGTCTTCTGGCGCTACAAGTGGCAGCCGTTGCCCAGGGCCCGAGGGTGATCGCTATTGGCGACCGGCATCTCTGGCGGGAACAGGTGGATTCGCCGAATGGTTTTGACAAAGCCTCACGTGCCGCGATCCTCGTCTACGGGCAGAAGCTGCAGGACCAGAAAGTCTCGGAGCTCAAACTCGCTCGCAGGCCGTCGGTCATAAAATGGCTCGACAAAGAGCTGGCCCTCACTACGGCGAATTATCAACTGGCGTCAAAAAGCTGCACGGCCGCCGACTGGACGTGTGTCGCGAATTTTAGCGATCCCGCCAGCGCGAGTAAGGTCGCTATGCCCACGAACATGCTTCCATGGAGAGTCGACATGGAAAAGTTCAGCTCGGACTACATTGCCGAGCAAGTGCGCTTGGCGGCGCTGTTCCCCAGAACGACCAGCGAGATCGACCTGTTTGATACGAATGAATTTAACGGTGACCGGTTACCCGACAGAAAGTTCTTTCTTACCATTGACGACGGTCCCACTTCGGCGGAGGGAAACACCGACGGTGTGCTGCAAATGCTTACGGCAAACAAAAAAACGGCCGTTTTTTTCCTGCTGGGAGGAAATTTGAAAAGCCGTATCCGTGAAACCAACACTACGAGGGTTGCGGGCATATATCAGGGACAGTGCATCGCCTCGCACGGCTGGGAACATCTGGCCCATACGTCCTCGGCCGTTTGGAAAGACGGCCGAACATGGCGAACATCGGTCACCGATACCCACGTTCTTTTGAGATCGACTTTTCCAACTGATGTCGTGTTGCCGCTCTTTCGTCCGCCCTACGGCCAACGCCGGGCCGACAGCGGCACTTTCTTCCGGAACGAGGGCATTCACATCGCCCTGTGGAACCTCGACTCGCAGGATTGGAACCCACAGGTAAGCGCCGATGACGTAACGAATCGCGTCGCGATCTTGATGCTGCTAAAACGCCACGGAATACTCCTCTTCCATGACATCTTTCCGAAAGCCAAAACAGCACTTCCCTCGATCATTCAGGACTTCGCCACCGCCGTGGATTGGGGAAATTGCGAACAGATAAGCGAGGCCTTTTAGACCTCCGATGCTCCTCTCCTTAGGAAGGAGGTGTTACAGCGGCTTCCCCGGCGTGTGTGTGCGCTTACCGAATATCACTTACTCTTCAGCGGTTTAACCGTTCTCAGGTAGGCATAGATCGCGGCCAGATCCTCGCGGGTCATTCCGGCATAACCTGTCCACGGCATGACCGTTTGGAATTGGCCGACGGGGATCGGCACCTTCTCGTTTTCGTGCATTTTGAACCTGTTGATAAATTCGTCTTCTGTCCACGCACCGAGGCCTGTCTCGTGGGGCGTGATGTTTTTCGATTGAACCTGCGTTCCGTCGGGCAGCGGGAACGAACGGCCGCCGCCGTAGAGTTCCGCCTCGATTATCTGACCTTTTTCAGCGCGTGTGTGACATTCGGAACAACTCGCAGCGTTTGCCAGATATCGGCCGTACGCGACCTTATCCGTCGCTGCCGGTCTTGTCGCGAACTCACCCTTGGTCGGAATCAAGTGAATGATGATGCTCATAGGAAAGTCCGACTTCGACGCCGGAGGATCGTTAGCGATCGGCTGCAGGCTGCGGATATACGAGATTATCGAGTAGACGTCCTCACGGTCCATCTTGCCGAAGCTCACATACGGCATTATGGGAAAGAGCGGCCGGCCGTTGCGGCTGACGCCCGCAGTCATCGCCCGAAGAATCTCGCCGTCCGACCAGTCCCTCAAATGGTGCGGTGTCAGGTTAGGAGCGTAATAAGCACCCGGAAAACCTTGTTTCTGATCAAAGACTTCGCCGCCTTTTCCGTAAGTACCGTCCACGACCGGCGCCGAATAGAGCGACCATGCGCGCTCCGAATGACAGTCGACACATTGCGCGACGTTCTCGACCAGGTATTTTCCACGCGCAATGCGTTCGGGCGACGGATCGATCTTCACCTGCTCGACCGCGATGCCAGGCTTAAAAAAGACTACATATCCGATCAACGCCGCAAATACAACAACAACCAGCAGGAGAAGTCCTGCGACGATCTTTAGCAAAGTTTTCATTTCTTGAGGCCTCCGCAAATCTTATAACGGAAATTGCATGCAATTTCCAACCGGAGCCCTCAAAAACGTCATTTAGTGAGCACACTTTGTGACACTTTTGACACACAAAATAATCACAATTATGCTTTCAGGCACTGACTTTCGACCTTAAACGTCGAATTTCGGAATTTCGACTTTGGAGAATGTACTTTGGCTTAACCCGCTAGGGCGAGGGCTCGTTCGACGGCTCGGCGTGCGTCGATCACGCCCCAGCCTTGGCGGTCGACCTCGTACGACGGGAGCCGTTCAGCTGTTGAGATGAGGATCCGTTTGACTGATGCCGGGTCGAGGCTTGGATTAGCCTCGAGCATTTGGGCGACGAGCGAAGAGACGATCGGGGCTGAGAACGACGTACCGTCAACGTATTTATAATGACTGGTTATGACGTTCTCGCGGCGGATCTTAAGCAAGATCATCTGCCGGATGCTGTGGACCTCGCGGTCGAGAGCGGCGTCGAGTTCAGGGTCGACACTTCGATTTTGCTCGATGATCGCGTGTAGTTCATTGTCCGGTGCACGGTCAAGACGGGCGAGCAACTCGGCCTGCTGGGCGGTCGGCGTGTTTGGCAAGATAGGTGCCGGCACCCAGATCGATGAGGCGATCACCTCGGGCTTTTGCAGCCCGTCGATCGTCGGCCCGTAGGACGAACGATACATGCCACGCTTGGCGCGATTTATCGAATTCTTGTCGTCTAGTCCGCCAACAGCAATGGACGATGGAGAGCTTGCCGGCGGCACGACCGGATGATTAGGCAGATGGCCGGCATTACCGACCGCACATACCACGATGATGCCCTCGGCCGAACACCGTTCGACATATTTCGAAAGCGGGTCATGTAAATAACTACTTTCCTCATCGCCGCCGGCTGAGATATTGACAACGCGGATGTTGTATTTCTCGCGGTTTTCAAGGACCCAGGCGAGACCGTCCTGGATGTTCTCATCGGTGATGCGGCCCGTGCGGGCGAGTTTGACCAGCACAACTTCGGCATCGGGTGCGAGACCACGATAAAACCCGTTCGAGAGCGAACCGTTTCCGGCAGCAACGACCGAAGTCATCATTCCGTGCCAGCTTGCGACATCGGGCTGAAATAGCGACGACAGGTCTCCGTCCTCGTCCAGCATGTTGCGATAGGCGATAATCCGGTTGCGTGGAGTGGTCAGATCGACATGAGGATAAAACCCTGAATCGAGAAAAGCGATGGTCACACCGCGGCCGGTAAAGTGCTCATCGGCATCGAGCCTCAACGGCGTCGACAAAACATGCGAGCCGTCCTTTTGCATTGCCGCATCCTTGATGATGTGCTCCTTAGCACGCTCAAAAAGACGAACGCAGCGGGCGCAAACAGCCTGAAATTCGTGCGTATCCGGGGCGTTGGCCTGGATCAATCTTTGCAAGTCATCAGGTAGCGAGACGAGCGGAACGTATTCGTCGTGCGTGGCACGCGAGCAAACGGGGCAAGCGACTTCGCCGCCGGCGATATCGGCGATCGTGCTCTCACGTGAAAATATAGACGATTCGGGAAGCGGCATTGTCGGGATTTAAGTTTTCCACAATGGGCAGTTAAAATCAATCGGGAGTTTTCCATCGTACTATGGCAAGAAAAAAGATCGGTCTGGCACTTTCGGGTGGAGGAGCACGTGGCTTTTCGCACGTTGGCGTGCTGAAGGTGTTGGCTGAGCACGATATCCGCTTCGACATGATCGCCGGAACCTCAGCCGGAGCGATCGTGGGGGCCGCCTTAGCCGCCGGAATGAGCTCCGCGGAGATCGAAAGAATGTGCCACAAGGTCGGATACGCAGCCATTATGCGGCCGTCGCTGTCGCCACGCGGCCTATTTTCAAACGCACCGTTGGGCAACTTTATTGCCCGCGAATTCCCCGCAACTCAATTCGAAAACCTGAAAATTCCTTTTGGTGCCGTCGTCTATGATCTCAACATAGGCAAGGAGATCCTGATGAAGGACACGGGCGATCTGGCTTTCGCCGTACGTGCGAGCTGTGCCGTCCCAGGAGTTTTTGCACCGCTCCGTGCCCCTGACGGGCATCTTTATGTCGACGGCGGTGTGTCGTCTCCCCTGCCGACGGACGCTGTTCGCGGAATGGGTGCAGATATTGTCATCGCAGTCGATCTGGTCGGTTGCGGCGGGACATATACCAGGCCCCCGCTCACAGCGATGGGCTTCGCAATCAGGTCCGCACTCGCACTGATCAGCTCGGCCACGCGAAACCAAGCATCGAATGCCGACATAGTCATCCAACCGCAGATCGCCCATTTCCGGCCCGATCAGATCAGGAAGCGCGACGAATTCATTTCCCTGGGGGAACGAGCGGCAAGAGAACGGATTGACGAGATCAGTTCGCTTTTAGAATAACTATCAATGAGATGTGATCTTTGCTATATGGTCCTCGCCGCTGTACCGCAAATTGACTTGAACGGCCTTCCCTTTTTCGTCAAGCGTAAAGGTCGCCTTTCCGTCTCCGAGAGGAAAATAGAATTCCGTTCCTGACATAGGTATCAGACCAGCAGTAAAGCGGTCCTGCAGTTTCGCCGTGAGATAATCTGGTTCATTCTTGATCGACAGTATCTTGCCATCCGCCATCTGAAAGGTTCCCTCCAAGCTGGCGAGTTGAGTGGGCGTCAGCTTCACGACTTTTCCGCGAACCGGCATGTCGAAAGGCTTTCCTAAGACGGCCGACGAAATGTCCCTCGAAATACTGCTCAGGCGGGCCCGGTCGAGATTGGACATTATGATGATGGTGATCTTGTCCTTTGGAAATTTGATGAAATCGGTCACATATCCGGGCAGTTGGCCGTTGTGGCGGTATCGCGGACGGTCAAACCCCTGCCCGACAAACCAGCCATATCCGTAACCATCGAGATTGGCCGTAAAAACCTCGTTTGCCTCCTCAGGTGATACAAGTCCACCTCCGTCCATCACCTTGCTCCACTTGTATAGATCGTCAACGGTCGAGTACAGCCAAGCATCGCCCTCCGGCGATTCGAGGGTAAGTTGCGGTAACAGTTTCAAATGGCCATCGGAAAGCGGCACTCCGGCTAAGGTCTTTTCCCAACCGAGATCGCCGTGCGTGTATCCTTTCGCCAGCGACTTGGGCAGATGTCCCGCATCGATCACGCCCGAATTTGTCATACCCGCCGGTCGAAGCAGCACCTTGTTAACCCAGTCTTCGAAAGATACGGCAGACGCCTTTTGAACTACATAACTTAGTAATATGTAACCTGTATTGCTGTAGTTGAATTTTTCACCCGGCTTGAAATCGAGCGGCAGCTTGCGAGCATCGTCGATCAGAGTCCGCGAGGCACCGGGATTGGTCATCACAGCAAGGTACTTGTCTGATCCGAGGTCAAGTTTACTCTCGTAGTCAGGAATACCGGATGTGTGGGTCATTAACTGCTTGATCGTTACTGGTCGCCACGCCTCAGGGCAATCCTGTAGGTAATTGCATATAGGATCCTCAAGCTTTAGCCTTCCAACGTCTCTGAGTTTTAGAGCTGCCATTGATGTAAACATCTTTGAAACCGATGCGACCTCGCTCTTTGTCTCCGGCGTAAACGGCACCTTGTTTTCAACGTCTGCGTACCCGTAACCCTTTCGTATCAGAATTTTGCCGTCTACGACGATCAGCACCGCGCCGCTAAATCCGCCCATTTCCGTCCGTATAGAGAGGTATTTATCGACTGTTTCAGAAATTGACGCATCTTGCGACGGAGCGACCGCCGAGAATACGAGCATGAGGACAATAGGCAGAAGAGAGGATCGTCTATAAATCATATGGGTGTGTCTATTCCTTAAAAATACGTGCTACTGACCAGAATAGCATTTCGGTCACAAATGATCGCTGAATTGGCTATTGGGATCGTATGACCAAGTTTGTATTTCGTTCATTAGCTTAAGACGCTGGCTTTGAGAGAGGAGTTACACTTTCAAATATTTTCAATGAAAAACACATCTGAAATTTGACTAAATGCACGTAAAACAGACCTTTTATGTTTGCAAGCGGTTAGAAAACCGTGCATCTTATTGCGTGTTAATCCTGCTCTCGCGCATCAACGGTGATGCGCCCCGA
>JBBRSH010000156.1:0-8917 GCA_038245555.1 Pyrinomonadales bacterium
ACAACAAAACAAGCGGAGCACCCGCGATCAGATAAAGCAGAAGAGCCCGGCGGCTCAGAAAGTTTTTGCTGATCTCAAGCCTTAGAATCGCAACGGCCTGCCGCATCCATAGCGACCACGAAGTCGCCATGACCATGGGCTCGACCGCGTTCGAGGCCGCGGTGCTGTCTCGGATTTCAGATTTTGGATTCATGATGAATGCCCTCACTCCGACGCGATCAAGTATTGATACACCGCATTCAGATCGTCATCTACCGGCGAGACTGATTCTACCTGCAAGTCGTGCTCGATGATCACCTTGTTGAGCAAGAGATAGAAATCATCCGGCTGTCGGGTTTTTACAAAGAGGCCCTGTCGGTCGCTGTGGATACGGGCTTCGACCGTATGCTCCTGCTCGAACAGACGAGCAGCCAAAACTTGCGGCCGGTCACAGCGGATCAGGATCTGTATCGGATGTTCGTCGATCTCATCACGCACACCCCTCACTTCGCCCTCGGCGACCACGTATCCATTCTGCATCAGTACGACATTGTCCGACATCATGTCGACTTCGTGCAGGATGTGGCTTGAGATGATGAGATACATTCCGGCGTCGGCAAGCTCGCGGAACAGTCGGATTATCTCGGCACGAGCCATCGGGTCGAGACCATTCAAGGGCTCGTCCAATACCAGCACGGTTGGATTGTGTGCAATCGATTGAGCAAGCCGAACCCGCTGGCGCATACCCTTGCTAAACGCTGACACTTTACGGTCCGCCGACTCGACCAGCGAGACACGTTCTAGAGCGGCCTGTGCCAGATCTGCAGAATCCTTCTTTGTATAACCGTGGACAAGTAGATAGAACTCTATAAATTCGCGTGCGGTCGCACCGCGTGGAAACGAGTCGAACTGCGAACAGTAACCGACCCTTCGAAACATTGCCTCAGGTTCATGGGGCGAGATGCCGAGAACGCTGATGTGGCCGCTCGTCGGTTTCAGCAGCCCCGTCATTAGATTCATCAACGTGGTCTTGCCCGAACCATTTGGCCCCACGAGGCTTGTGATGCCTGCGGCGACGTGCAAATTAACGCGGTTCACTCCCAGGACCTCGCCGTAGAATTTAGACACGTCTTCAAACACGATCTGAGTGTCGGAAGCGGGCGTTACGATAGCTTCCTGCGATGGAGGTGTCGACGTTATTGCCTCTGATGTCATTTGATCACCTCGTAAGCCCGCACCTTACGGGTTAGCAGCCAAACACAAAAAAGGCAAACCAGAGTAACAACCAGCCAGGAAACCCACAGAGGAGGTTCCAGGAGAGCAATGTCAAAATACTGTTTATCGTAGATCGGACTGCTCACCCTTCCGCGAATAGCTCCCGTCTGTCGTTCGAATAGTCCGAAAAGCCCGCGCCAAATGCTGTTTATCGTCGCCCACAAGCTGATCAAATGTCCCGAACGTGTCAGAAATATCTGGTTTACGATTTCGCCAAACGCACTCGGCACAAAAAACAATCCCAGCATTGCTCCGCTCGCCACGACCCTCCACCTAAGAAAAGCAGAAACAGAAAGAGCGATCAACGAGAGCAGTACGATCCAGGCCATGGATCCAAAAAAGATCGCCCAAATCATCCAAAGATTTGCCCACAGCCATCCGACCCCGCCCATAGACGCCTGAAAAAAGAAGATCAGCAGGCCCGGAACCCACGTTACCAGCGACAGCAAAAATACGACAACAGTCATCTTCCCAAGCACGTACTCAGTGCGAGACAGAGGGCGGCAAAGATACAGCGGCAAGGCGTTGTTCGCCAGATCTCTGGAGATCAGCGGGGGAGCGACGAGCACGGTCAAGATAAAGGCAAAGCCGCCCTGAACCTCGATGAAGGTTCGAAAAAACGTCGCATCGATCGGCAGCAGTTCGCGAACGTTTATCTGCATAACCGCGAGTGCGTTCGCGTTATGGTGCAGGTACACCAGGATCAACGACACCAGCGGGTAGATGAAGCACAGAATAAAGACCGCAGTTAACAGTTTCGACTTAAAAACTTCGCCGAGGGCGTAGCGGGGTATGACCAGAAAGCGCGAAGACGCGGATTGCGACTCGCCTTCATACGCCCGGTAGAGATGCTCATAAACGGCCATCGCTTGCCCTCCCGTTCGTCTCGACGTTGGGGGTTTCCATCGCTTTTAGGAAGATGTCTTCAAGCGAGTCGCGTTTGAAGTTAAGACGCCTGATCTGCACCTCATGAGCGTTCGCCAGACGATACAAATCGCTGATCTCCACCGTTTCCTGCATGATCACCTTGACGCGGCGTTCGCCCAGCAGTGCGTACTCGCACCCGAGAGCACCGATCGCCTCGACAAATCCCGCACGATTGCCGCCCCGCGTCTCAAGCTCGATAAATTTGCGGTTGGCCTTACGTTCCTCTTCCAGATTGCAGTTCGCTGCGATATAACCGTCCTTCAGCACAAGGATCTCGTCACAGCATTCCTCAACGTCACGCAACAAGTGCGAAGACAGGAGTATGCGTGCCCGCCCGCCATCGCGGATCTGGCGAATAAGTGAGATCATGCGGCTCCGCGTCGGCGGATCGAGCCCGTTGGTGGGCTCATCCAGAATGATCAGCTTGGGCCCGTGCACGATCGCCTGAGCGAGCTTTGCAAGCTGCTTCATGCCCAATGAATAACTGTCGACCGGCCGGTAACGAGCCTCGCCGAGGCCGACGTAAAAAAGAGCTTCGTGTGCCCGTTCGAGGGCGTGATTTGCGGGGATGCCCGCAAGCTCTGCCATAAGACGAACAAAGTGAACGCACGACATTTTAGCGATAAACGAGTCGCGTTCAGGCATATAGCCAACCGCCGCCCGCACCTGCTTCGCTTCCGTAGTGATGTCCTGCCCGAATATCCGTGCCGTGCCCGAAGTCGGCGGGTGAAAGCCGAGGAGAGTATGGATGAGCGTAGTCTTGCCAGCACCGTTTGGCCCCAACAATCCGATTGCCCGGCCATTTAGCTCTCCGTCCAACGACCTAAGGATCGGACGCTTTCCAAACGTCACGCTCAGTTGTTTAAGTTCAATGACACTAGTCATGATGAGTATCTAAGCAACGGATAAATAAAAAGTAAACATCTCGACGAATAGCTGTTTGGAGTGTGCCCGAGGCTTTAATCCAGAAACCATTTGAGTCGACCAACCACGTGCTCAAAGGTACTAAAGCCTTCATCAGGTCCGCACTCTTTCTGCCAAGCCGTACCCTTGAAAGAAGACTCTATATAGCGGAAAACAAATTGCCGCTTCGCAAAATCAACGCGCAGCACATTCCTATCCAAATCAAATTCGGCGGTCTGACCAACGCATAGTGTTGCCAACGACGTCGTCCCAAACGTGCCCTCCGCATAAGGTGAACTGGCTATCGCTTCCACAAGGCTCACCATAGGTTGCATATCCCAATTGTGATCGACCAAGTTACGATAGGTCCTTTCAATATCGTGCCAAGGCCTGCTCTTTATGCTCGTCATCTAATGCGACCTAATTAGAATTGAACCGAATACAATACTCATCGTCTCGAGCTTGATTCTCGTTTAGTTGATGAACTATTCACATGATACGACAAAAACCGACGGAGACTGTGTCCTCCGCCGGTTTTCAGGTTTAGTCTAGAGTTAAGCGATTCATTCTTTCTTCTGTACGTCTTTATCGCCCATTGCGTTCATTAAAATATGCTGAATTCCAAATGAATTTGGCATGCCGAGAAGACTTGCCGGGCTGAGTCCGAACGCACCGCCTTCCGTATTGGCCGAAAGAGTAATGCGGTTCCCTTCTGCGTAGGCATACGCCAGCGTCGGAGGAGCATTCGGATCGATCGAGCTGAGAGCTTTACCGTCTCGCTCTCCGCCGCCCGCATTCTTCATTCTTTCCGCGAGTGCCCCGATGAGTGGCGCCAGATCATGGTAAAAAATCGCCGAGAAATTAATATTCCCATCTTGCGGCAGCGAACTCATAAATCTCGCTGAACGGACCAGCGTGTTGCCCGCATCGCGATTACTGATCGACTGATCGAGCAGTACTCGGCTCGGTGCCGCGATGAGATAACCGTTTGAGTAAGTGTAATACACCTGCAGACCCGCTCCATCCGCCTTTAACGTGTAGTAAGTCCGGCTGCCGGCAGTTTCGGTCTCGAGAACAAGCTTGCCCTTTCCATGAACAAAAGAGAATTGATTCAGCTTTTCAACTGCACGCTCGAACGTATTTTGCAATTTCGCCTGGTCATAAACTTCCACGACAACCTTCCACGAGGGCGTCGGCAGGAGGGGCCCGTCGATCGCGAAGGCAAACTCACCTCCGAGCGGTGCCGCAAAATCGTTGCGGATATCAAAACCCTGCTGCTTTTGGATCTCGTCCAACTGGGTGCGAAAGTCAGGTTTAACCGTTTCGACAAACGCAAGCATATCATCAACCAGTCGAGCCGGTTGCTTTACAACAAAGGCCGTTGCGACATTCGCGTTGGGCGAGATAAAGTCCAACGCTCCCATCGGGCCCGGCGCTGCCAGCCACGACGGAATGCCGTGATCTGACTCAGCGAACGTTAAAGCGGCACGGCTGAGAGTCTTACCGCCGACTTCCTTTTGCTCCAAGACAAAGTCACGCAGATTCATCACTCCAAGCTGTTTGAGGCCCTCAATATGACTGGCCGCTTCCGGTGTAGTATCTTTCGCAGCGACCTTAGCGACGATCTTTTCGAGGTCGGCAGCAACCACCAGACCTGCTCCGTCCTTGTAAATATCCGCGATCCGCTGATGGAACGATGAAACTGCAAAGCGGTTCGCTGTTGGAGCCTTCAGTGTCGCGGCAAACCCGGTCAGACTCTCGATCTTCGGCGATGCTGCGAAGATGCCGTCGTTGATCCAGACGAATAGTTCAGTTTTCGTCCCGTCTTTTTTCTCTCCAGTCCCGGTCGATTTTGAGATCGTAGGCCTCGTTGTTGCTTTTGCCGTCATGGGGTCGTCAATAATATGAATATTCGGCATATCGCCCGAAGATTGTGCAAAGCGTTCGAGCTGCCCATTCAGGTACGTGCGGAAGCTTGCTTCGTCTTTAACCTCAGCGAGGACAAGTATACCGCTCGGCTCGCCTTTCGCGTCCATCTCGGCAGTAAGTACGATCTCGTCGCCGAGCTGCGAACCGAACTCCTGGACCCGTGTCATCACCTGATTATCAACACCGCCCTTATTGCCTTTCCACCACTGTGCGAGAGCCGGGTTCTGTTTGATGCGTTCCTGCATAATGGCCTGCGACTGGGCAAGTGATTCGCTCAGATTCGGCAGGGCGGCATAGAATACCGTGTTCTCCGGAATGAGATCGAGGAACTTTGAAGACTGGCGGACGCCCGGACGTGCGACCTTCTTATTGATATCGTTTCGAAGTTTTGCGAGTTCCGAAACGATGCTCGAATAACGAGCCGCGTTGCGGCTCCAAGCCACGTTTTCCTGCACCGATGTCTTATCTAAGCCGGGGTTTGTCGTTGTTTGATCTCCCGGAAGCAGGGTTTCATCCTTGCCGCCATGATTGACCTTTACTTCACCCTCAACCACCGATACGCGCGATCCTTTGGTGCCGGCCTCGACGCCGAAGATGGTGCCCTTGACCGACACGAGCGAATCCGGCGTCTGTACGTAGAGACGTCCGTTGTGCTGCTTTGCCGCCTCAACGACAACATCGCCACGATCGAGTCGTATCGTCACACCCCGCATATTTTCGGAGACTGAAAACTCAGATCGTTCCCGCATTTCGACGGTCGAACCGTCCGCTAGCCGGAGCACTGCATTTGAGTCTTTTGCGGTGCGAACGTGTTCGCCTTTTTGAAGCTGCTCACCGGGAGCGAGTTGGCGGGTCTGCGAATCGGAGACCACATAAACCTCGCCATTCGCGTTATCGACCGTCGCCGCGAGAGTTCGCCCTGACAGGTCAAGACGCTCATAGGCAAACATTCCGGCAAGGCCAAGGCAAATGGCGACTCCGGCCGCAACGCTCCAACGGGCAATGCTGGTGTTGCTAAATCGTCTTGCGACGGCACTTCGCTTAGCTTTGGCCGATGGAGTGTGACGCGGGGCGATGAACGTCGCCGACTTTGCAGCGGCCTGTGTCCGCTGGGCCTTCAGCTCCTGACGGCACGGGATGCACTCGTTGGAATGGTCTTCCAGGAGCAACTTGCGGGCCGTCGAAAGTTTCCCGCCGATGTAGTCGGGCATGAGCGATTGGAAATCGTCGCACCCGTGAATGTGTTCAGTATGATCGTTCATTGTATTTATACCTTCCGAATATGAAATTACCGAGGATGAATCTTCTATCGCCAGACCGCTGACACGAGCCCAGACGCGTGCCGACGACTGATCAATGACCGATTGGTCAATGTACTCGTCGCGTATGTCGAACGTGGCCTTGTCTATGATCGCGTCAATTGCTTCTTTACTGTGCTTCATGATGTTTCTCCAAATAATTGCCGATCTCTTTGCGCAGGCGAGTCCTGGCCCGGTGCAGCGTTACCGCAACGACCATTTGCGAAGTGCCCAGGACTTCGGCGATGTGGGCGTTGTCGTAACCTTCGTAGTAACGAAGTGCAAAGACGGTTGCAGCTCGCCCTTCAAGCTTGGCGACCGCTTCACGAACGAGTTCCCTCAGTTCCGTGTCCGCCATATTATCAGCAGGACTCGGCGACGAGAACTTACCACTTTGATCAAAATCTAAAACGTCCAGTGAGACTGAATTCGCACGGACACGACGCCGAACGACGTCAAGCGAGGCATTAATTGCGGCACGGTAAAGAAAGGCTCGCGGATTCGGCGAGAGGTCACGCTGTTCCCAGCCCGGAGTCAGCCTTACGAAAATGGTTTGCAAAACGTCCTCGGCGTCGCTCTGGCTGCCGGTTATACGGTACGCCACGCGGAACATGCCTTTATAATGATCCCGAAAAAGCGCTCCGAGATCTATAAGGGACGCTTTTGCTGCGGCCGTTTCATCCTGTACCTGATTTTCTGAGGTGTCCCTCAATAGGTTTACCCCTCGCGGGTTGGCGGCAATTGGGCTCATGCTTGTCATGCTTGTGATCGACATCTACAAACATAAACGTGCGTGACACCCGATTATTAACAACTGCGAGCAATAATTTTTACATCTTTCATAAAAATCCAATATTCGGGCTTAAATATATACCTCGCGGCAGGTTAAGAAAAGCTGTGTACCTTTAACACTTTGCAGCGGCCGACGATAAACAATTTGGAAAAGATCGCGAGCTTTGACTGACCTGAATAGCTCGAAGAATTTCAAAAGGGCCGGCTTTCCAGCCTGTATACGTATGTTTTCTTAGACCCATAATTTGCTATTACCACAACTAAGACGTCGTGTTATACTTAATACGCTCCTGATGCCCCATGTCAGGTCGATTCGCTTTGAAAACGCCAACGAATGCCTCCGGGGTAGAATTAGGTGATTTTGCTTCCTCTCGAGGCTTACAGAACGTTGTCCATACTTTTGGAGAGGCCAGATGAGCTACCGCTAATTTTTTGATTCAAGTATTTTTATATAGTTGGTCCGCTCATATGCTGTCGGGTCGGAAGTAAAAAGTTGACTCATCGACCCGCGAAAAGCTTCGACGGACTGGAAAGGCATGTCTCGCATGTAGAGTTCGAGATCGTCGAGAATGTCCTTTATCCGGCCGATTCCGTGCTTTAGAATGGTCGAGGCCACCATCCCGACGTCGGCACCCGCAAGAATATATTTGATCAATTCGCGTGCACCGTGAATACCTGTCGTGGCGGCAAGTGAGATCGGAATTCGGCCAAAAAGTACCGCGATCCACAGTAGCGGCAAACGTATCTCGGCGGCTGAGCTAAGTTCCAATGTCGGAAGAATCTTCAGTTCCTCGATATCAAAATCCGGTTGATAAAAACGGTTAAAGAGCACTAATGCGTCGGCGCCGGCATCGTTGAGCGATTGAGCCATCTTCCCTATCGATGAAAAATATGGATTGAGTTTGACGGCGATCGGGAGATTTACCGTTTCCCGAACAATCTTGACGATATCCAGGTATCGCTTCTCGACCTCGGCCGATGACATTTGAATATCAGCAGGTATAAAGTAAATGTTGACCTCGAGACCGTCCGCGCCGGCCTGTTCGATCTCGCGAGCGTATTCTATCCAGCCTTCGGGCGTCACACCGTTCAGGCTGGCAATGATCGGGAGACGGCACCGCTCTTTCGCCTTGCGTATGATCTCGAGGTATTGTCCGGTTCCCACGGCGAAATCGTCGAGACCCGGGAAATACTCCGACGTCTCAGCAAATGCATTGGCCGTAGCGGCAGATACACGCTCGACACGTGCCGTTTCCTTTCGAATTTGTTCCTCAAACAACGAGAAAAGCACGACCGCACCGGCTCCGGCGTCTTCCATTGCCAGGATATTATCGACTCTTTGCGAAAGCGGATTCGCCGACACGACTAGGGGCGACGTGAGGTCCAATCCCATATATCTGGTTAGCAGATTTGTCATATTTTTCCCCCATTCGTTAAAAGATCGGTTGAAATGAGCTTGCTCCGAACCCCGCCATATCCTCGTAGGTTTTCCAACGCAAGTGGACGATCTCCTGAGCCAGTTTCATTAGCCGTTCGGCGTCCTCAGGATTCGTTTGTGCAAGCATTTTGTAGCGGAGCTCGTTGTAGGCGTAGTCTTTGAGTGAAATGACCGGCCTTGGCGAATCGAGAACAAACGGATTCTGACCGTTTCGCCTGAGTACCGGGTTGTACCGGATCAACGGCCAATAACCGCTCGCGACAGCCAGATCTTGCTGATCCAAGCCCTTTTCCATGTCGATCCCGTGGGCTATGCAATGGCTGTAGGCGAGTATCAAAGAAGGCCCGTCATATGCCTCGGCTTCGCGCAGAGCGAG
>JBBRSH010000157.1:0-8777 GCA_038245555.1 Pyrinomonadales bacterium
CCGCCTTCCCAAGTGCCGAGCTCAATTCGCCGGCAACTTTGTCAACAGTTTCCTGAGCTTCGATCTTGAAGTTCGACGCAGCCGCAACGTGGATCTCTACGTCACTCTTATTAAAAAGAATAGATGTTTGCACACTTGGGTAGGCCGAATAGATGGGTGCGGCGATCTCGTCAACAGCCGATTCGCCCATCCCGGAAACCTTTAAAATACGCCGTGTCACATACACATCGCCGGCGATAGCTAGCAGTTTTGGCAGCACAAGGTCTATAAACATCGGCTGATTTTCACGTGGCGGCCCCGGCAGTATCGCGAGCATCTTGTTGCCCAACTCAATGAACATGCCGACAGCCGACCCGTTCGGGTTCGCGAGGATCTCTGCACCGTCGATGACATACGCCTGCTGTTTGTTGATGTCGGGCATATCGCGGCCCCATGAACGAAAGCGTTCCCGAAGATGTGCCTCGATCGCATCGTGATAAACCAATTGACGACCCACCGCCCGGGCCGTGAATTCGCGCGTAATATCATCCGACGTTGGCCCCAGGCCACCGGTCGTGATCACGATATCCGACCGCCTCATCGCATCGCGAACCGTCTCCTCAAGCCGAGCTCCATCGTCCCCGACGATGGTTTTGAGCATAACTTCGATCCCAATATCATTGAGCTTCTCGGTAAGCCAAAGACTGTTTGTGTCGGTTTTTGTCGGAGTCAGAAGTTCTGAGCCAATTGCAATGATTTCAGCTGATAACATATGAAAAGCGATGGCCCACGAACCACACGAAATATACTAAATAAGAAGTTATCTTTTCGTTAATTTCGTGTGTTTCGTGGACAAATTCTTATTTGTATATTTCGACGACGGGCTTTCCTTCGGAATTAATATAAGCTCTATACATCCCTTCCGAGTTGAACGAGATCGCCATATTACCGAATCGGTCCATCGCGATCACGCCGCCGTCTCCGCCGAGCTTTTGTAGTTTTTTCTGGATCACAAGATCGGCAGCGGCTTGGATCGGCATCGCCCGATATTCGACCATCGACGACACGTCGCGTGCGACACCGAGGCGGATAAAATATTCACCCCAGCCCGTAGCTGATATCGCACACCCGTCATTATTTGCGTACGTTCCGGCCCCGATTATAGGGGCATCGCCAACGCGGCCGTATCTCTTATTGGTCATTCCGCCGGTCGAGGTGCCCGCCGCGAGATTTCCACTCTTGTCGAGAGCAACGGCACCAACCGTGCCGAATCGATTTCTCGGTTCCTGTGACGCCGGTACCGAAGTTGAGGAGACCGAAGGTTTCACGCCTTCACTCTTACCCTTTTCCAATTTTTCACTCTTGTCCTTTTCTTCTTTGAGCACGTTTTGCAGATCGTCCCACCGCTGCTGCGTCCAGAAATATTTCTCGTCGACCAGGTCGATCTTTTGTTCCTTGGCGAACTGCTCGGCGCCATCGCCGATCATCATGACGTGGGGCGACTTTTCCATGACCGCCCGAGCGAGCGTAATCGGGTTTTTGACGTGTCGAAGCCCCGCCACGGCACCAGCCATTAACGTCTTGCCATCCATTATCGACGAATCAAGCTCGTTCTTGCCATCGTGAGTAAAAACGGCACCCTTTCCCGCGTTAAAAAGCGGCGAATCCTCCATCATCCGGATAGCGATCTCGACCGCGTCAGTGCTCGTTTTGCCGGCCTGCAATGCCTTATATCCCGCCAGTACCACTTCTGCAAGTTTATCGCGGAATTCTTTTTCCTTCTCAGGAGTCAACGATCCTCTAGTGATCACGCCCGCTCCACCGTGGATCATAAAACCAAGTTTTGGATTCTGCGGTGACTGCAGTTGCTTGATCTCGGCATAAGCTCCCTTTTGGGCTTCAACTCGGCCGGACATAAAACAGACGGCAAGCAAAATGAACAACGCCAGAGCTTTTCTCATATGATGTATTTCCTTTCCCCCATCGGATCGAGGCTAGATTATCACAGGAATCAAACGAACATTTCCTGAATTTTCCGCACCGTCGTGCCAAAGAGAAAATCTCCCAGCCCGGCTGTCTCGTGAGAGAGGTCGTAACCGACCAATTCCACATAGGCACGGCCCGCGGCGGGAACTTCGTTTTTGAGGCCTTTTACCTCGCACGAGCCTTCCCAATAAACGATCATCGTAGAGCCTCGGGTGTCGAGTTCCTGGTCGTCGATCAACGGTTCGAGACAGATCTCGATATCGAGGCTCGGAACTCGGATCTGCCAGCCGGCCGGATATTCGGCACCTGAATTTGGGCTGGTCCACGTTGAAAGAACGTCGATCTCAAAATCGCGGCGTTTCAAATATACACATTTGCCGGCGCGGTCTACATACGTTCCCGTCGATTCGCCGTCCATCTCGCCGGTCTTGGTCCTGAATTGATACAGCATCAGCTCAGTCTCGTCATCAAACTGAATGCTGAACCAGTCCCAGACACCGTGTTCCCAGCTTCCAAACTCGCGGTCCATCCAGGCGGAGCCGGTAAATGTCTCGATCTTTTCCAAATCACAGATCTGTCCGGTCACATGCATCCGTGTGAAGGAAAAATGGTTTGATGCGCCTTCGCCTTTCCTGGCGATGCCGTTCCCGCCGTCGCCGTTGAGCACGAGCGGTTTGTCCGATCCAAGCACGGCGTCAAAGACCAGGCCATCCTCAAGCGTCGCGTGCAAAACATGCTTGCCAGCTATTTCCCGCAGCGACCACGGGCCAAGCCGGACGTCGCACGCCGTTTCGCTATATAGTACGGGCACATCGAGTGGCTTGTTAAAGCTTCGGATATGCTCATAACGAAACCGCTGACGCGTTGTGTCGGAAATCGCAAAATGCGCGAAATACATCGGGTTCGCGAGAATTGTCATCGGAAAGATGCCAAGACGGTCGTTGTCGGTTCGTCTCTTAAAGAATACAAGTTCGAAGCCGAATTCGCGTCCTGACTCCGTCTTGCAGTGACCCGTGTAATACCACCATTCCGTCTGCACGTCAGGCTTGGCAAAAAGGTCGTCCGGCAGTGTGACTTTTCCGTTGGTCGGGGGCTTACGCAGTGCGTCCTTCTTGTTTCCAACGAGACTATCGATCACTCCCAAAACCGAAGCGGCAAGATCTTCGACTGGTTGAAATAGATGTTTGTACATAATAAGTCTTATTTCGACCCGATTTATCTATCGGTTTTAAATCTTCCGACTATTGCCCCCCTTGTAACTCAGTAAGAAACTTTTGGAATCCCGTATCTTTGGCCAGCAGGTCAACCTCAAGGATAGCCCAGGGCGAAAATCCATTAGCCGGATCGCGAACGTCAACAACAAAGGAGCTCCACTGGACCCATTTTGTATCATGGACCTCTTTAGGATTTGGTCGCGCCCGCGCCTCGCAGAGGCCAACGAGTACCGGACAGATCTCGTTCTCGACGACCCCATCCTTTTCAGCTCGATAGCGGAAATCGGGAAGAATAATGTTAAGCGGCACACTGCTTATACCAAGTTCGTATTTCAGACGCCTGTGAGCCGCTCGCTCCACACTCTCATGAAGCATTACGTGCCCACAGCACGAATTTGACCAAACCCCGGGCCATGTCTTTTTTAAGAATGCCCGCTGCTGCAGCAAAAGCTCACCCTTTTTATTGAATAAAAAGACTGAAAATGCTCGGTGAAGCATTGTCTCGCCGTCATGGGCCGGGAGCTTCGGACCCGTTCCGATCGCGTTATTTTTTTCATCGACATAAACGATCATGTCGTCGAAAGCATAATAGGATCTGGAATAAAAAACTGCGAGACCTATTAGTATCGCGGTACCCGCCAACGCCGGCCCGATCATTGCGGAAAAAAATGCGATCGCCGACCAGAAAAATATAATAAAGAATGTGCTCGATATCAGCTGTGCCGGCACGGGCAGCAGCGGTTTTCTAAAACGCGTAAATATTTCGATCACAAATGCCGCGATCGCACCTGAAAATATCCAGCCGGCAAAATTAGTCAGCGGCACGCCGTAAAAACCGCCGCCGGCTGCATAGTGCCAAAACCCAAGTTTCACAGCTCCGGGATCGAGAACGAGGTCGAACAAAACAAGAGTCACGGCCACGAGGGCGATCCTGACCGGCCACAACCTGCTGCCGCCCGCTAACCGCGATGCGATCGCATACGCAGCCAAAACCAGAGGCGTCCAGGCCAGAAAAACCGTCCACGGAACATATCCGAATACGCGATAACCCAACAGATCCGAATACCCAAAGTGCCCATACGGGAATCCGGTCATGATCGCACAAGTTTCGATGACCAAAGCCAAAAACCCCAAAACGACGAGCAACAAAATAGCGTCTCGGACGCCGAGCCACCTCATCACCGCCCAGAACGCCGGGACAGCGAAGAGTATGACGTTAATGCCAGAGACAAACGCCGCCTCCGTAGGGATCACGACATTTGTGATGAAAAAGGCGCTCGTCGCAAGGACAGCGAGCAGCACCGCGGTAGTCAAAGTTGTCTTTTTTGAAAAACCGATCATTACTTCTGCGTCGACCGATAGGCCTGGCGGATTGCCTCTCTATTTGCGGCGAAGTTCGCTTCGCCGGTCGCTGGAGCCCCAAACTCGACCAACTGTTTACCGAAGCCGCAACAAGCTGCAGCGCCTATTAGCTCTCTCAACGGAGAAACGAGCCCCTTCGCAAATAGACGGGCATAGCCCGAACACCTACTATATATTTTTACTAGCGGTCCACTATTCCTATGCCCGATCTCCGATTCCTGTTAAAGGTCAGCCGCCCACGATTCTGGATCTACCTCTTTGGTCCGTACATTGTCGGGCTGATCGCGGGGGTCGAGAATCGGAACGAGCTGTTTAATGCACTTTTCCTTGTTTTCGGGATCTATTTTCTATATCCCGCCAACCTTCTTATATACGGCGTCAACGACATCTTCGACTACGAGACTGATAGATTAAACGAGAAAAAGGTTGAATACGAGACTCTGGTCACACCCGAACGTCGTTCGGGTGTTTGGCTGGCTGTCTTTCTGGCGAATTTTGCGTTTATTTATATCTTATTTGTCGGATCATTCCCGGTCGCAGTTTCTGGACTTTGTTTTCTATTCTTTTCGATCTTCTACTCGGCTCCCCCGATCCGGGCGAAATCAAAACCGTTTCTCGATTCGGCCTTTAATATTTTATACGTGATGCCGGGCGTTTTCAGCTATTCGCTCGTTACGGGCCATTTTCCACCGCTCCAGGTCGTCCTCGCCGGCGGCCTCTGGACAGCGGCGATGCATGCTTACTCAGCGATCCCGGATATTGGTTCGGATCGCGAGGCAAGCATATCAACGATCGCTACCGTCCTCGGAGCAGCCGCCACGCATTTGTTCTGCCTGGCAGCGTATATTGGCTCGACCGCTCTTGCTTATCAGTACCTCGGAAAGGCCGCGATAGTGGTCGGCCTTTTATACACGGTCCTGATGGCGGTTTCGATATTTGCAGCAGAAAAGGACTCAGTTTTCAATATCTACCGCCGTTTCCCCTTCGTAAACGCCGGTGTCGGCTTTGCTATCTTCTGGTACGTTGCTTATGAGAAGTTCTTTTGAATTGCGCCGGTCTTACGTAACCCGTGATCGCCTCTTGAAAGCAGCGAAACTTCCATCACTCGGCCCCGGTGCTCGACGTTATTAGATCCGTGACGTTTACAATGAGCTTAGCGGCCCCGCGGATGTGATCCCGTGCACACGCTTGTAAGCAAGCTCCGCGCTTATCAGGCAGATCTGTGTGCCGATGCCCGGATTGGTCCCGGCTCCGACGTAAAACAGTCCTTTGACCTTCTTCGAAAAGTTCTTCGGCCGGAAAATGGCCGTTTGCATTAGATTGTGGGCGAGCCCGAGAGCCGAACCTCTAAAGGCATTGTAATCTGCCGCGAAATTCTCGATCGTGTAAATACGTTTGTATTCGATCTTTTCACGCAGGCCGGCCAGGCCCATTTCCGTTTCCATTAGGTCGAGCACACGGTCGGCGTACGCTTCTTTCTGATCTTCTGAGATTTCCAGGCCCGACGCGATAGGCACTAAAACGAAGAGATTCTCCTTACCCGCAGGAGCGACACTCGCATCAGTTACGCTCGGAGCGCAGACGTACAGCGACGGTTCGGCGGGCAGCGTCGGGTCTTTATATATGTCGTCAAAATTCTTCCGCCAGTCTTCAGAAAATAGAAGATTGTGATGAACTAGTGCCGGCAGTTTTTCACTAACGCCGAGGTACATGATAAATGCTGATGGCGCCATCACGCGTTTTTTCCAATAGCGGTCCGAGAACGTGCGGTTTTTCGGCTGGAGCATTTTGGTCTCGGTGAACCACATGTCGGCGTTGGAAATGATGATATCCGCTTCGTGCACCTCGCCGCTTTCCAGCCTGACGCCCATCGCATGGCCGTTCTCAACGATGATCTCCGCGACCGGCGCGTTTGTATGCATTTTTGCGCCGTTCTTTTCAGCAATGCGGGCCAAAGCCCTGATCAGCTCGTAAAACCCGCCCTTCGGATAAAAAACGCCCTGGTTAAAGTCCATGTGCGACATCAGGTTGTATAATGCCGGGGCCTCGTACGGCGACGTTCCCAAAAAAACCATCGTATACTCCATCACCTGGCGGAGCTTCTGCGACTTGAAAAACCGCGATACAAAGGTGTGCATCTTCGAGAACACGGACAGCTTTTGGCCCTCGGTTGCGACACGTTTATTGAGAAAATCAAAGATCGTGTCGTAGTTCTTGTACATGAAATGCTGCGTCGCGACGCCATACTGATACTCGGACTGGCGCAGGTACGCCCGCAAATTCTCGCCCGCGCCGGGCTCGATGGCCTCGAATGTCGCCGCGTCGCGGTCGATGTCGGAATGAATTTCGAGCTGTGAAGCCCCTTCTCTGAAAAAGATGCGATACGAAGGCGAAAGCCGAACGAGGTCGAGATGGTCCTCGATCCGCTCGCCCATCAGCTCGAAAAAATGCTCGAATAGGTCGGGTGCGAGATACCACGACGGGCCCATATCAAATTTGAAACCATTCGCCTCAAATATATTGGCCCGGCCGCCAAGGTTCGTGTTCTTCTCGAAAACCGTGACGTCGTAGCCCTTTTTAGCAAAAAGGCCGGCTGTTCCCAACCCGCCTATGCCTGCACCAATAATGATGGCCTTCTTATTCATAAACACCGGCAAGCGCCCGGATCGACAGTTTTATCTTCTTGCCGAGATCCGTTCGCACGCGGCCCCGGTAAACATTGTACTCAGCTCGCTCGATCTCTCCCAATATTGCTTTGTAGAGGACATAGGATATTTTAACGGCAAGCCGCCCGCGCCAATTGAGCATCTTTATGCCCGGAAAAGCGTCCTTGTATATCTGCCTGTTTCGCTCGATCTGAAACTTCATGAAATCGACAAATCGGTCATCGTAGATGCCGCGACGAAGGTCCGTCGCTTCGAGCCCGAATCTCGCGAGTTCGTCTTCGGGCATGTAAATACGCCCAAGTTCGTCGAGGTCCTCGCGGATGTCTCGGAGAAAATTAGTAAGCTGAAATGCGTATCCAAGCTTTATCGCGAACGGAAACGCCGCTTCTGAGGTGAACCCGACGATCCGTGTAACCATCAGCCCGATTACGCCCGCCGAGCCGTACATATAATCTTCCAATTCGGCGTAGTTCGCATACGACTTTTTGTCCTCGTCCATAAACATGGACCTGAGAAACGCCTCTCCGACATCGATGGGGATCTCGTATTTTTTGAAAGTGTAAACGATTGCCGCCATTACCGGATCGCTCGAACCACCATCCTCCATCGACTGCAGCCATCGATGCCGCCAATCTTCGAGTTGCGCGACCCGCTCGGCGCGCGTCGAATTTCCGGGATCGTCAACGATCTCATCCGGAATACGGGCAAACGCGTAGACCGCATATATTCCTTCCCGTGTTTCCTTTGGGAAAAACTGCGTCGCAAAGTAAAAGCTGGTTCCGTAGCGACGCGTGATCTCGCGGCATTTCTGCAGGCCGTCGGCCAACAAAGCCTCATCTGTTTGGATGACTTTCATTCCTAAATTCCGTTTCAAATGTATTCTTCGAGGCTAACACACTTTCAGCACGGTTCCGCTAATTTTTAGCGATCGAGGCAGCATGACAGTGTGTTCAAACAGTCATTTCGTCGAATTCAACGATCCGGATTCAGAAAAAAGTTATTTTAGGAATTTTGGTTCAGCAGGTCGCGAACCATCTTCATATCGTCCCAAACTTCGCGTTTTTTGTGCGGGTCGCGTAGCAGATACGCGGGATGGAATGTGGGCATGACTTTGACACCAAGATAGTCGTGAAAATTACCCCGAAGCTTGCCGATCGGCACCTTGGTCTCAAGCAGATTATGTGCGGCGGTTGCTCCCAGCACTACGATCACTCGCGGCCGGACGACCGCGATCTCACGAATAAGAAATGGCTTGCAGGAGACAGTCTCGTCGGGTTCCGGAGCTCGATTGCCGGGCGGACGGCAACGGTTGATGTTGCCGATAAAAACGTCTTCACGTCTAAAACCGATACTTTCAATTATCTTCGTCAAAAGCTGTCCGGCCCGACCTACAAACGGCTCGCCCAGCTCGTCCTCATCCGCACCTGGTGCCTCTCCGACAAACATCAGGTCGGCGTTGAAATTGCCAACGCTATTCACGACCTTGCTTCGTCCGAGCGTCGACAGTTTGCATCGCGTGCAACCGGGGCCTATCTCCGCCCGAATCCGTTCGATGGTTTCGATAGGCTCC
>JBBRSH010000158.1:0-8728 GCA_038245555.1 Pyrinomonadales bacterium
ACGTGGGAAGACTTTTTCGGAATAAATAGCAATGGTAGTTTCGCTTCCCTGATATTACGGGCCAGTTCTTCTTCGAGCGTTCCGCGTTCCGTGACAAAGCAGACTCGTGCCGCCGTGTGAAGAGTAAGTCGGTCGGCTTCCGTCATGATATCCGTTCGCCTCAAAAAAATCCCGCCTGGCGTGTCTAATCGAGTTTGCATCCCGCCTGAACGTATCATCGCTTGTAGATCTTCATTAAACGATTGCTCGTAACTGGCCGGTTGGTCGTTCAAGATCAACAGATCGAACAATATTTTTTTGCCGTGTAGATAAGCGTGTCCACGTAAAATTTGGCGAATGCCTGATCGAGCGTCTTTCCCCTCGCTGACCCTAACTATCATCAGAGGTAAATCACCGCTGATGCCGTATTTCCACAAATCCTTTTGGGTTCCTTTGTTGAGTTTCAAAACTCGCGGACGCGGACGCAGAGTTTCATCGGCGTAGATTAGATGTCCGGCCAGCCGTTGAAACAGATTGGCTTCATCGGTCGAGATTCCGAGATGTCGCAATTCTACCTGCGAGCGAGTCCAGGTGAGCTTTTCGGCCCGATCAAAGGCCTTTGTATCACGATATTTGTCAGCCAAAATGAGCATTTTATCACGTGACTCGGAGACAATGGTTGAAAAAACTAGAATCGCTGATTCGCCGGGCTCAATAGAAACGCGAATACGCATACTAAAAATAGGATCCAGAGTCGCCCCGGTTGTTCCCTTTCTACCAGTTTCTTCCGAAACCGCAAGCGGGCTTTGAGCGGTCCGGTTGCGACCTAGAAACAGGGAGCGGTCGGTTTCACAACTTATTTTGCCGATCGTATTTCCGCTAACGGCGACAGTCTGACCTCCCCAAATTTCGGAGTCGTCGGTGGACCGCGGGCGGCGGCGGGCAAGTATAGTTTGTTGCCCCCCAATATATTCGGTCTCGATAAACATCTTGCTGAAAGCCATATGGGCCTCGTCAGCAGCCTGTTCATTGAGGACGATTTCGCCGTAGCTTGTGATTTCGATCTCACGGGTGCGGGTCGAATCGTTAGTTAGGGTAATGCGACGAAGTTCCGCATCGTCTTCGGTTGCCACGATGACTTCCATATGCGTGGAAATTCCCGCATCGCGGCGCTTGAATTCCGCCTTGCTCTCGGTAAAAATTACTTCATAATCCTGCGGCTCCCGAAGCGTCGGCTGAAAACCACTCGACCAGACTGCCCCGCTTCGCACATCGCGAAGGTAGAAATATTGGCCCCAATCGTCACTCACAATATCTTCACGCCAGCGCGTGACTGCCCGGTTGCCCCAACGCGAGAAACCGCTACCTGCGGTCGTCAGCATCACGGTGTAGTTACCGTTTGATAAAAGACAAACTTGTGGTGTCGGTTGATTTGCCGAGGTATATCGCCGAGAGATCGGAGAAATTAGGGCTCGGGGACGATCGCTGCGGCTGCCACGCAAAACATCGGCACTGCGCGGCCGTGTTGTTTCTGCAGTAACGCGCGGTACACGTTCCTGAAGAAGTAAATCGGCTGATTCAATCATCGGTTCACTGTGGAAACGCTTTTGGATAATATTGTCGTGCAGAAAATTATCGAGAGCCACGAGAGTCATGCCCTGATGGTGCGACATAAATGTTTCGACACGAGCCGAAACCTGTTTTGGAGGAAGCCGGTTTTGGGTGTAATCCACCGCCTCGAAAAATCCGTACCGGGCAAACATTCCTTCGTTTGCAAGACGGCGCAGATTCGCGATGGCAGCGTGCGATGCAAATGGCAATGCAATGGCAGTCGCTTACGGAGCACTCACGTGGTCTGCCGCAAGACCTCGTTTTAAGCCCAGTCCGGGAATGCCAAACGGGGCATATTGATAATTAAGCTGCAAATCGCGGGCGTTATAGGCCGACTCGGAAACACCCCACGGGACTTTATTTTCTTTGCCATATTCAATTTGCCGTCGCACGATCGTCCGGTAAGTTTCATCGAGCAAGGTGCGTTCGTAATTTCGCATCACGAGCAACGGCATCAGATATTCGAACATCGTGCCCGACCACGATACTAGAGCGCGGCCGCCGTCGGCATTCACCAGCCCGCGCCCGAGTCGAAACCAATGCTCCTGCTCAACATAGCCGGACGCTATGGCAATGAAACTCGCAAGCCGGGCTTCTGAGGCGAGCAAATCATAAAAAGAATTGTCGCGTACATTTTCGGTGGGGCGATAGCCGATCGTTAATACCTTCTTTTCGTCGTCGTAAAGGAACGAAAAATCCGTTTCGTCACAAATTCGCCGGCAAAAGCCCGCAATGCTTTCGAGGCGGGCCCTAAAATTTTGTCGTGCCGTTTCAACCTGTTCTTTTCTTTCATTCACTGGATCCGGCTGCATCAGCGTCTGTAAATCGCGATCGCAATTTTTCCCCAGCCTCACCAATGCCGTCGTCCAAAATATTAATTCCGAGATTTCCTCCGGTGTTTCCGGGATCTTCGAAATAATGTCGGCAATTACTTCGCCGTTCCGGATCAAACCAGCAAAAAGGGATTGCCACTCATTGTGACTTAAAGGCAGTTTTTTATTGAGACCGTTTTCGCAGTCCTCAACTGCAGTTTTAATGGCTCTTAATTGGGCGGAATAGTTTATCGCATTAATTTTTTGGATTTGCCCGACTTCGTTTTTTATAAAATCTATCGTATCCAGAAACCCTTTTAGCGTGCGGTCACCAAAAAGCGGCTCATCGGCGAATTCCCGACAGCCTTCGGCCACTGCGATAAGATGTCCGGCGAGGTTGCCGCTGTCAACGGTGGAAATGTATTCAGGCACGAGCGGCTCTAAGGTTTGCGTGTCATACCAATTATAAAAATGTCCTCGGAAACGCTGGAGACGTTCAAGCGTCATGCAGGTCAATTCGATACGTTCAACGGTTTCAAGCGTTCCAGTATAGCCGAAGTCCCGCGCCGCGAGCGTCGAAAGCAAAAGCAGTCCAATGTTAGTCGGAGACGTCCGGTGGGCAAGAATATTCTGAGGATCCTGCTGAAAATTATCAGGCGGCAGCCAATGGTCGCTTTCACCGACGAACGTTTCAAAATATCGCCACGTTCGTCGAGCCACGACCCGCAGCCATTTGATATCCAAATCCCCAAGTTCGTTAATTTCCGTGCTTTCAATTCTCGGAAGACTTAGGCGAAATGCGATAAGGGGGGCAATTACCCATAAAAGCAAAAACGGTGCGGCCACAATTAAACTCGACGGGTGAAATAATGAAACGATAACGAACAGTCCAAGAGCAATGATCGGCGATGCCGCCATAAATAAAAAGTACCCGCGTAAACTCTGTTTGTTGCGTTGCTCGCTCTCGGCCGCGGTGACCCATTGGAGCAAGCGTTTTCCCGAAACCAACTTGCGATATAAAATCCGAACGATTGCATCCGTCGCGAAAACGGCTTCGTGCACGAGAAACGCAAGACGAAAAAACATTTGCGTGCCAATCGTTTTGATGTCGTCCCAGAGATTTGAAAAATGTATCAGAAGGTTTTTCCACCTATCTCTTTCTGTCTCCGGAACCGAAGTGGTTACGACGTGCAGGTAAAGCGGGGCGGTTAAAACAACCAAGGCAAAAATTGTAGCGGTAAGCGGTGAGATGATTTCAAAGATCCACGCCGAAAAGAGCCAAAGCAAGAGCGTCGGGGCAACCAGACTCCGGCGTAGATTATCAAGTATCTTCCACCTCGCAATTAAGGGAAGACAGTTTGGCACGATCTGGCCGTCCACTTTCGGTACAGAAGGCAATAGCCAACGCGCTATTTGCCAGTCGCCGCGAATCCAGCGATGCTGCCTACGAGCAAAAGATTCATAAGTTGTCGGGTAATCGTCATACAGCGCGACGTCTGTTAGTAGGGCGACACGGGCGTAGAGACCTTCAAAAAGGTCATGACTGAGTAGTTTATTGTCGGGAACCCGCCGGTCGAGGGCCGCTTCAAATGCATCTACATCGTACAAACCCTTCCCTACGTAACTGCCTTCGGCAAATAGATCCTGATAAACGTCCGAGACAGCGGTTGTGTAAGGGTCGAAACCTTTGCTGGCCGAAAAAATGCGTGCAAACGGCGTAAGTAGACTGCTGGTTAAGGTGATTTCGATGCGCGGCTGTAGGACAGCATAACCTTGCGTAACGCGCCCGACTTTTGCGTTGAAAACCGGACGATTAAGAGGATGTTCGATCGTGCCAATGAGTTTTCGCGCAGCGCCGCGAGGCATCTGCGTGTCAGCGTCGAGAGTGATGACATAGCGGATCGTTTTGAGAAAATTGAAATCGGCCCCTTCGTCAAGAACAAAATTCGCGCCCACCTTCCCGCGCAAAAGCTGACTAAAGGCGTGCAAATTTCCGCGTTTTCGTTCAGGACAGATCCACTTGCCTTCGCCCTCGTTCCAGGTCCGTAGGCGTGTAAAGAAAAGAAAACGCGGCTCGGTATCCGGCTCGATGTATTTTTGATTCAGCTCCGCAACAGCTTGCCGGGCTGCTTCGCGAAGTTCAGCATCCGTCGATACAATTTCGGCCTCCGCATCTTTTAAATCGCCGAGTAATGCGAAGAAAAGCTCTTTGTCCCGGTTGGCGAGATAATAAACTTCCAAGTTGGCAAAGAGTGCCGAGATCGTCGCTTTATCAGTTAAAAAAGTCGGAACGACGACAATCGTCCTGGCTCCTTCGGGGATGCCATTTTTCAAATCCATCTTCGGCAAAAGATGAGGTTTGAGAATGGCGTTGACTATTCTGTTGACGAAAGTTATCGCCAGATCACTTGCCGGAATGACGGCTAAAAGTATGACAATAAGGAATGCCAACACAGAAGTGTTCGGCCTTTGAACAATTGCTAAAGTAAAAATAAGGAAAACGACCGACAAAACGGCGATTGACGTGAAATAAGAGGCTGTCGGGCGCCGCCGCAACAGGCCTTCGAACCTCTCGCGTAAATTTCTGGAATAATTAAAGGAGCTTTCAGTCTCTATCAAGCCTGCCTGTTCAATCAGGAAATAGCCGACATGCCGGTTGCGGGCGTCACTTGCCTGATTCGCCGCAAAATCAATAGCCTGCTGTGCGATCGCAGTCTCGTCGGCACCCGTACGTTTGGCAATGCGTTCGATTTGACGGCGATAGCTGTCGCGGGTGGCAAAATCCATTTCGCTATACGCATTTGCCGGATCTTTTCGCAGTATGCGGTCAACGCGACTGACACTCTCAAAAAAATCGCGCCAGTCAAGGGTCGACAGTAGCCGCATGCTCGTAATGATATTGGCAACCGATACTTGGGCGGTGGCTTGCCGATTGTATTCCTGTTGTGCGAGATGTTCGAGTGTAGTGCCCTCGGGTCGAAGTCGCCGATCTAATTTTTCAAGTGCGTACCCGACGAAATCCTCGCCTTCGTATAGCCTGGCAGCAAGTCTGACGAGAAACGCTCGGGAAAATCTTTCGGTCAGACGGCCGTCGTCAAAGTCTTTGGAGAGCAACTCAAAAGTTTTGCCTGAGAAATCCTTTCCTGTAAATTCCGCTAATTCGTCGGCCAGTTTGTCGGCGTCGGCACGATCACGGCGCCCTTGCCGAATCTTAATGGCGAAACGGCGTAGATTTTCGATCAAAGCCAGCCGCAAAGAAATTGGAAACGCCCAGATTTCGCCGATGGTTAGAGCCGCGTGTTGTTGGTAGGCTTCGAGAAACGCCTCTAGCGTAACCGCATCAAGGCGATTATCGGTATGGGCGACAACCTCATAGGCGAGATGGTATATACGCGGATAGTTTTCAAATGCCCCAGATTCGAGTTTTGGAAGCTCGCGGTAAAATTTTCGCGGTAAATCCTGCCGGATCTCGCGCAACTGCTCCTCGACAATGTGAAAATTATCAACCAGCCATTCAGCGGAAGGCGTTAGCGGTTCCACCAGATTAGGATCGCTCAAGTCTCGATAAGCTTTAACTAGTTCGTTTTTATTCTCTTCGAGCCGCCCAAGCAGATCGAAGCCTATCTTTCTATGAATCCCGATGCGGTGCGTTGAGGCAAGTTCCGCCGCACGCATTTGCAAACGCTCTAGACTGAAGATTTCGCGATCAATCAACGCATCGTCTTCAACCGGAAAACTTTGTTGAGTATCATCGGCGGTGCCGAATTTCAAAAAATCAAACATTGTTGAGCTCGTGTCGGCTATTTCTTTCGCACAATCTCAACCGTGCAGTGAGCACGGGCGACAACCGCTGTGGAAACGCTGCCTAGCAACTGAGTTTCAAACTCATTTGTGGAATCGTTTGCGCCCAGAAAAATACAATCTGCCCCCCATTCTTCCGCCGCCGAAACAATGACTTGTTTCGGATCTCCTTCTTCTAGAAATTCGGTTACAGAAAGTTCGGCTCGTTCTAAAACCTTTCTGTTGTTTTCGACATATTCGCAGAGCCATTTGTAATGTTTTTCAGGCTCATCACGAGCGACAACAAGGCGCACCTCGCTGCCCATGATCCACATCCGCCGCGCTGTTTCTTCGACGGCCGCTTTTGCCCCATTAGTCCCGTCTAGGCCGATCAATAGGCGGCTGGGCGAACCATTCTTCCAAGTCTCCCCACGCACCACGCGGACGGAACATTCGGCTTCGTTGGCAATTTTTTGAGAGACCGATCCCAGAGAGAATCGCTTAATACCGGTGCGTCCGTGCGAGCCGACGACAATTAGGTCAGCTTCCCACTCTTTCGAGTAGCGAATTATTTCACGCGCGGGTGACCCGTGCAAATTCAAGGTTTGGGTTGTCCACTCGGGGAAAAATGACTTTAGACGAACCGAAGCCCGTTCGAGCATCTCAATGTATTCAACTTTATCCTCAATTTGCGGCTCCTGTTTTTCTCGCGCCGGTTGCGCGGCAACAGAATTCGATAAAACCACCACCTTCTCGACAATTTCATAACTTGACGGCGGCGGCAACCAACTTTCCTGGATATGAACAATTAACGCATCAGCTTGGCGCGGCAATCCGGCACGCGGCAAATCATTGATCGCGGCATCAGCGCAGGTTGAGCCGTCATAAGCAATCAAAATTTTCATAAAAACTTACCTCCAACCTTCGCTAACCGGATCGTCTCCCCGCACAGGAGGATTTGTTGATTTCCCCCTTTTTATTTCGTAGTGACTTCTTTGGCAAGGAGTTCCGCATAAACCCGCATTTTTCTTCATATATTTCTCCTATACCTATTATTCAAGACACTGCAACGATCGTGCCTGAACAAAAACTGGTTTGTTATTGCATTTTGATATTGATTGAGGAGCCTGACTGTGGAAAGATCCGCGCTTTTCTGCGAGTCATTTCCCTTTTTAGTAACCTCCCGCAACGATTTTGGAAGATGTCACCCTGTCTTTTGGGAACTTTTACAATGTGTGGAAAGAGATCTTGCTCCTGTGGGTGAGGCTTCCAGAATTACAAAGAGTAGTTTTAAGATTTACAAAGGGAAAACATTCCGTAGGCAGAATCCTATGAGAACTCGATACTGGGAAGGTAAAGGTGGAAGTCGAACTTCGCTGGTTTGCAATGCAGCCAGTGCTGGAATATTCTCCGGAATATACGCGAGTTTTTTGGCCGATACAGTCGCCATTTCTGACAAAAGGTAGCTATAGAACTTATCGATTTATTGCGCAAGAACCTGGATGGTTAAATCATGAAAATTATAATTGCATACGATGGGTCCGGGTATTCTCACGGTTCGTTGGGTGATTTAAGGCAGGCAGGGCTGCCACCGGTGGCCGAAGTCATCATACTTTCAGTTTCGGAGGTCTGGTTGTCACCCGCAATCAAACAAGAAGAACTCGTAACTATCGCTGATCGCGACATTGTTGACTATTTTCAAAATTATTATGATCAGGCTGATAGAGATTTAGCTGAAGCTAAATTAATTTCCGAACAAGCCAAAGCGGACCTAGCTAGATATTTTCCACGCTGGACGATTAAAACAGAAGCATTCTTTGGTTCGCCGGCAATGATAATTTTGTCGAGGGCAATCGAATTTAAACCGAACTTAATTGTAATGGGGCCGCGGGGTCTTTCGTCATTCAGTGAAACAGGATTAGGCAGCATTTCACAAAAGGTCTTGAGCCAAGCTACCTGTTCCGTTCGGGTCGCACGCGGTAAGGATAACGTGACTCCCCTTCCGCAAAGAATTCTCATCGGCTTTAACAATTCACCCGGTTCGCTGACGGCGGTTGAAACCGTCGCTAAGCGGAAATGGCTTGAAAAACCTGAAATCCGGCTTGTAACAGTTACCGAGCTGCTTATCCCACTTATTCCTGGAAGGGTGTTTCAACCAATTCCCGGCTTCTCGGAGGGCAGAATGAAAGGGGAACAAAAATGGGTTGAAGCCCTTGCCGCCAAAGCCTTGCAAATATTGAGTAACGCCGGTCTCTCCGCCACGTTCCACGTTTGTAGCGGCAATCCCCGGTTGGTATTAGCGCAGGAGGTTGAAAGTTGGCAGGCCGATTCAATTTTCCTAGGGGCTAACTCCTTGCAACCGCATTTTCAACCACATGATCTTGGCTGTGTTTCGTCAGCGGTTGCAGCTCGGGCCGCGTGTTCGGTAGAAGTCATTCGGTAGAACAAAAAAGGTGTGTGGAGAAATAGATTTAAAGAGTTTGGGGCCTAATTATTTATTTTCTTAATACTTCAGCCACCGTTTTCAAAAGTGTTTCCGGCGTAAA
>JBBRSH010000159.1:0-8640 GCA_038245555.1 Pyrinomonadales bacterium
ACCGCGAACGGAACGAGCACCTTGCAGAAGCCCGACCGTGAGGAAGGGCTTAACACGCAACGTTCGAGTTACGCCCTTGCTTACGCGCAGGCTTCTGCATCCGTCCAACCACCCGCTACCGCAGGTGGTACCGACTTGGCGCTTCGCACCAAGGACCGCTTCGACATTATCACCCGTCTCGCGATCCTTGGAGACCCCGACGCCCCGAAGCTCCTCGCCGATCTTGAGCGGACCGAGACCTCCGACGACGGCAAGCGATACGCCTACGCCGCCCACGCGGCATTCGCAACAAAAGAGAACCGAGGAAAATTCTGGAACGACTTCATAAACAACGCGAGCCTCTCCGAAAGCTGGATCGAAGCCGCCATCGGCCCGTTCAACTCCATCCGCCACTCCGATCTCTCGCTACCATATCTCCAACGTGCCCTCGCCGAACTCCCAAACCTAAAACGCACCCGAAAGATATTCTTCGTCAACGGCTGGCTCTCCGCCTTCATCGGAGGCCAACGCAGCGAACAGGCTCTCAACATTGTTAACAAGTTTTTAGTGGATAATCCTGGTCTTGATCGTGATCAGAGGCTGAAGATATTAGAAAATGTCGACCTCATTGAACGGGCGGTCAAGATCCGGGCTAAATTTGAGGTAAATAAATGAGAAAATCGAGGAAACGCGGATCGAGGTCGAGTGCATCAGCTCGGGGTTTGTTACCGACGGTGACGAAAATTATAGCGTAGGGTGTGAACCCTACGTAACCAAATAAAAAGGGGCCGTCGCCGAAGGTGACGAACAAGTGTATGCCACAGTCGCTGGTGAAGATATTGATACATGTTGTCTTCTCGACAAAGAATCGGGTAGACATGATCGTGCCTGAGATTGAAAGTGGATTATTCGGTTATATACACGGAATCATTGAAAACAATAAGTCGAAAACCGAATTTCGCGGCCTTTTGAAGAAATATCAGGTCGAGTACGACGAGCGTTACGTGTGGGATTGATGTTCGTCCCCGTTGGGGACGGATTCGTGAATGATCGCATTCGTAGGGTTCACACCCTACGCTATATTATCCGTCTCCTTCGGAGACAAGCCGGCGAGCTTTCGGAGGATGAGACTTTGACGCAAATGTCTTCCGGAGAGATTAGGGATGATGTAGAATCCGAATGAGATGGCGAGGGAACCACGGATCTGGATCGAGTGCATCACGCGCGGGGCGGAGGGGAAAGCGTTACGACCAAGATCGCATTATCGAAGGTCTGATCCCGATTGCTTTTTTAAGATCGGCGCTTTATGTTAAATGACTGTTATTGACGACAACGGAACTAGCTTTTGGAATCTTGAAGCTATCCAGCAACGCTATAAATTATATGCTCAGCGTTACGGCATAGCTCCGCTCAGTAAACTTAGTCCGCGTGAACACACGGAGAAGGGAAAACATTGGATTTATCCGCTGATGGATCAAGTGATTGAGGGTATCAAGCACGGCGATCCAGCATGCGCCGAAATCGGCGTTGAGTTCATTGAAGATAGTGCCTCTTTTCCTTTCGGTAAATCCGAAAGCGCGTTGTCGAGATGCTGTGTACCGGCTATCTGCCACGAGAATTTCGTCAATATGCAAAGCTCGCTCGGAAGATTGGTTTAGGAGACGGTTTATCTCAGGTTGAGCGAGAAGCCAATCTAGAGGATAGATGGGTGCAGCATTATTACAGATATTTTAAGGAGCAAGCCGTCGGTTAATGCCGTGACGAACAACTCATTCGAGCGGGCTGCTCGCCGTTGCGGGTCAGAATAGATCATCAACGCGTCGGTTTCAAATTTTTGGATAAGTTCAGAGGCTTTGCTTATAAGATCAGAGGTTTTTCTTACAAGCAAAGGAATTTTTCTTGCAAGATATAAAGTTTTTCTTGGATAGAACGAGGGCCAGGCCTGTGAATAGAATGAGGGCCAGGCCTGCGATGTGGCGATCCTTTTCGGGCTCAGCGAGATGTCTTTCGGAATGCCAAGTCCATGATTCGTGGCACGAGGCGGACAAGAGTGTGAGCTCTCCGTCCTTATCAGTGGTATTGCATAAATAATACATTGTGCGGCTCACGCACAATGTTGTAAAATGTAAGTCGTTGAGGCCATTACGCGATCCGTCAACGACGGGTCGGGAAGTTAGGTTTCCCGCTCTTTGAAAACTCTCCGAACCAGAAGGCAACCGTTTATTTGCCGCCAGAAACGAGTTGCTTTGGACTAGATCCTGTGGTCGAACAGCGATATGAGTGACTATTGATATTTAATGATATTTATTAAGAACTATGGATATTTAATAATTCTTAATATTGATATCGATAGTCTTTGAACTCAGAACAACTGCCGGGACAGCACAATGTTAACCTAACTGCTTTATGTACAATGTTTAGCATTTACTGTCCCATCCAACAAAACTCTTGGGACACCGGGACAGCCGGACACTCGGGACAGCTGGGACAGCGGTCATTGGTCGGTGGTCAGTTGTCAGTGATCGGGGGTTGAGGCCGGTTGTTCATAAGTGGGAAGACTGCTAAAATCGGGGTCAATGGGCGACCAACAATATACAGTCCGGCCGTTTCAGATGGGCGATCTTGGCGAATGGTTTCGTCTTCGGTCACAGCTCTGGGACCAGACTGATGAAAGTGAACACCGCTCCGAAATGTTGGACATCCTTGACCATCCCGATACTCAGTTCGTCCTGGTTGCCGACCTCGGGACCGGGCGGCTTGCGGGATTTCTTGAGGCCAGCATCAGGCCATTTGTCGAGGATTGTTCGAGCGAGAACGTAGGCTATCTCGAGGGCTGGTTTGTCGATCCTGCTTACCGGCTGCAGGGAATTGGAAGCCGGCTGGTAAAAAGGGCTGAAAGCTGGGCGAGCAGCCATGGCTGTACGGAAATGGCCTCGGATGCCGAACTCGGGAACGAAAACAGCGTCAAAGCCCACAACGGCCTCGGGTACGCGGAAACATCTCGACTAATACACTTCAGAAAGGACCTTGATCAACGCCCGTGAAAACTGCAAATTCAAGCTTTATTTTGTGTTTCGCCGCCACGCTTATCTTCCTGGGGGCCAGTCCGACAGTTTCGCAGTCGATAAACCAGAATTTACCCACACCGGTAACCGGACCCGAGATCCGTGGCCGCATCAAGGCAAGAGATATCGGTGATTCGCGGCTAACGACATACTTTTACGCGTTTGACGGCGAGCAAGGTGATGTTTTCATTAACGTAGTAACGAAGAATTTTAACGGCGACATCGATATTTTTACTGTCGATGGCTTACGGCCACTGACCAAGATCGTAATTTACGCGAGTGGTGGATTGGACGAAACCGGGCGACTCGTTTATCTGAGAAAGCCGGAACGGCTGCTATTGCGGATCGAGGGGCGCACACCCGACGACGATCCGGCAACATTTGCGATCAAGTTCGCGGGCAGCTTCGTGGCACTAAAGCCAATTAAGGGCGCCGCAGACCTGGGACCCGTCGCGAAAGAGATCGATGATCCAGGGGGCGTTCGCCTCAACTCCGCCGGGGCCGTCATCGCAGATCCGACGAGCAGCAAGGCGAGTCAGAGTGACGTGAAAAAAAGTCCCTCCGACACTGAGGCGGGTAAGGCCGCATCGAAGACGTCGACTGATAAAAAAGAGGTAAAGAAACTCGCGGATGGCCGAACGGGTGAGGGCACTGGCAGCAGCAAAACATCGGAAGCTGCAAAAACGACTAAATCGCCGCCAGCCGTCGGTAAAGAGAGTAACATCGAGACTAAAAAAGACCCGTTAGCGGGCGTCAAATTTATCGTCATGTTGAAGGACGGCACCAGCTTTCAACGGCCGATGAACGAAGTGCAGCGGTTTTCGGCCGATAAGGGATTTTTGCTCGTGATCACTAAGGACGGGGCGATCGTACGCTATCTATTGACCGATATTGCGAGCATTACGATGCAGTAGATGTAGCCTCGTAAGTTATGCAGGGGAGGCGTCCGCCTTGGAGATTCTTTTTCAAGGCGGTATTCTTTATTTTTGAAGTCTTTTTGGAGCATTACCTTTCTTAATGGACACTTTAACGGCTGAAATAGATAGCCCACCCGCCTATAACGTTCGAGTAAAGCTCGCAGCTTTTGTAGAACTGACAAAGCCGCGGATCGCTTTTCTGCTCGTACTTACATCGGCGGCCGGATTCTATCTGGGAACCCGCGGACCGTTCAATCCGGTGCTATTCATTAACACGATGATCGGCATCACGCTGCTCGCCTTTGGAGTCGCGACGCTGAACCAGTACCTCGAGCGGGATCTGGATCCGCTTATGGAGCGAACGGCAAAAAGGCCGCTGCCTTCGGGAAAGGTAAGCCCGGCCGAGGCCCTCGCGTTCGGGATCATCCAGTGTGCCGCGGCCGAGGCCTATCTCCTCTTTTTAGTAAACGGGCTGACTGCCATTCTCGGACTGATAGTTATTGTGGGCTATGTCCTTGTCTATACGCCGTTAAAGACCAGAACCACGGCTTGCACGGCGATCGGTGCTATCCCGGGTGCTCTACCGCCGTTAATGGGATGGACAGCGGCCGCCAATGAGATCTCGATGGCGGCATGGGCCCTGTTCGTAATGCAGTTTTTGTGGCAGTTTCCCCATTTCCTCGCGATCGCCTGGATGTATCGGGATCAATATCGGGCGGCGGGCATCAAGATGCTTCCCGCGGTCGAACCCGAAGGCCGCATAACGTTCAGACAGATCGTTCTGTTTACCGTAATGCTTTTGCCGATTAGTTTGGCGCAGTTTTTTTTCGGTCAGGCGGGTTTTGTGTTTTTGGCGGGGGCGTCGGTCCTCGGGATCTGGTTGATGTGGTCCAGCATTAAGGCGGCCCGGACAAAGACAAACGTTGCGGCAAGAGGACTTTTGTTGGTGTCGGTGATCTACCTTCCGCTGCTATTCCTGCTGATGGTTCTGGATAAACGATAACGCTATGAAGATCGCGACGGGCGACATGATCGGAGACATCGAGGAGGATGTGGTTATCAGGCCCCCGAGGCCTTCACGACCCGGTTCCGGGGGTGGCGGTAATCGTAATAACCCCAATGGCGGCGGAGGCGACGGCCGCAGTGAAGACGGTTCTTCTGGTCCGGAGGAGTTTTCCCCCGACAAATACAAGATACTGACGTGGTTTCTTCTCGTGGTCGTAGTCATGACCTTCGGCGGATTGATCGCGGCGTATATAGTTATCGCAACTAATAACGTCGCCGAATGGCGTCCGTCAGCCCTTCCAAAACAGCTCTGGTTCAGCACGCTGGTAATCATCGCAAGCAGCATCGCATACCATTTCGCTCATCGAGCAACGATCGCCGAGAAGCAATTTGCCGCAAAAAAGTGGTTCCTGGTAACGACCGGGCTTGCCGTGACCTTTCTCGTCTCTCAGGTTCTTGCCTGGTTTGAACTGATGCAGCGTGGGCTGTATATGCGAGGAAATCCGTATCTTGCCTTTTTTTACGTTTTGACCGCCGTCCATGCCGTTCACGTGATCGGGGGAATTACGGCGTTGTCATCCGTTCTACTTCGTTCCTGGTATCCGACTGAGAATCCGCTAGTGATGAATCATCGCAAGAGTCTCGCTCAGGTCGTTGGCTGGTATTGGCATTTCATGGGAGCATTGTGGATCGTGCTTTTCGTCCTTTTGGGGTTTTGGAAATAGCATGATCGATCTCCTCGGAATCTTTCCGCATGTAAACGCCGCTCTCAATTGCTTGAGCGGCTTATTTTTAAGCACCGGATTCGTCTTTATTATGAAGCGGCGGATCGCCGCCCACCGGTTCTGCATGCTGGTGGCCAGTTCGGTATCGGGCCTGTTTTTGCTTTCGTACGTTAGCTATCATGCGTTGAGGACATACTATTTTGGACTTGGACCAACCAAATTTCTGGGTGAGGGCATCATCCGGCCGATCTACTTCACCATTCTAACGTCGCACACGTTTCTTGCGGCACTTGTAACACCATTTGTAATATGGACGTTGGTGCGAGCACTGAAGGGTAAATTTGATGCCCATCGCCGTCTCGCACGGCTGGTTTTCCCCGTCTGGTTGTATGTATCGGTGACCGGCGTTATCGTATATCTGCTGCTCTATCAGCTTTATCCTGCTCGTTGACATTTCTTTTCAAACTTTCGCTTGAAAACGCTATTTATTAGTGATATTCTTTGATTGTTGAAAAGTTGATCACCGAAGTCGATTCATTGTGAATCGGCGCGGGGGAACCATTGATAGATCGAGAGATCGATATATCCGGGGCGAAGTATCTTGTCCTAGAGATACGGGGGTAATCTTTCGCTCCTAGCCCGGCAGCTAACCTCGTAGGTGTGGCAAAGAAGTTACAGCAAGAGTTCAAGCCGTTTTGGCGCGATTTTAGTGTGTGCTTCGCGCTCTGCTTTTTCAACAGTAAGCAGACATCCGGTCTTCTCAAAGGGAAAGTTCCGCCAAGCAATTGGCGGAACTTTTTTTATGTTTAGTTTTGAACCTTTATAGCTCTTTAACGGGCGGTATCAGTTTAAGGGTTTTCAGTACGACCTTGCTATTTTTATCAATTGAAATGGAAGTTGGCCTGGCACCGGCCTTTAGGGAAACGGTTTCTACTCGCTTGGTTAGGACCACGTCTTTCTGAATGCTTCCCGTAGGCGAATTGACCTCGATTTCGAGCGGAAGTCGGAAAACGGAAGGCACAATCGAATCAGCACGCTGAGTTTGGGTGAAAGTTAGCTGCAAAGTGTGCGTTCTTGGAATATACGTCTGACGGACCGTCAGGTGCGGTGCTCCGGAATGATATACCCATTGGTCGAAGAACCAGTTCAAGTCCTTGCCTGAAGCTTCTTCCATCGCTGCTCGGAGGTCTGTCGATTCGACACTCGCAAATCGGTGCCGCGTCAAATAGATGTTAACCCCCTTCCAAAAAGCCTCGGTTCCAACGGTTTCGCGAAGCATATGCAGAACAGCACCGCCTTTGTTGTAAGTAACGGCAGATACGTCGAATAACTTTGGGACATCGCCGGCGAGCCGGTTGTAAAGTCCATGCCGACGACGGGTGATCGCGTCATCCGTCATAAACTCTCGAGCATCGTTCTTTACTTTTCGAATGTAATCATCGCGTCCATTTATCCGTTCGCGATACGCCGCCTCCATGTAAGTCGCAAACCCCTCGTTCAGCCACAGTTCGGCCCAATTCCGGCAAGTGACCATATCTCCGAACCACGAGTGGGCAAGCTCATGGGAAACAAGGTCAACGACAGTCTCCCGGCCAAAGTCGAAATCCCCAAAGAATATCTCGCTGTCGGCCATCGTCGTTGCGGTGATATTTTCCATCCCGCCGAATTGAAAACGAGCAACAATTGTCTGATCGTACTTGTTGTACGGGAACTTGATACCGGTCAATTCCTCGTAAACGGCGATCATGTTCTTTGTCTTACCAAACGCATTTCGAGCGGTCGTCTCTCTGCCTGGATAAACGTAATAGCCGAGCGGAATATTGCCGTAGGTGTCGTCGACCCGTGAATACTTACCTATTACAAAGGACACCAAATAGGTCGAATGAGGTACCGACATCTTGAAGTGCCATGTCGAGGTTCCATTTCCGTTGTCGCTTTTACCGATCAACTCGCCGTTTCCGACAACAGTCTCATCGACATCGGCCGTGATAAATTCTTCTGTCGTTGCCTTGTCACTGGGAAAGTCAAAACATGGAAACCAATGTCGGGCCTCGTCTGCCTCACCTTGAGACCATATTTGAGCAGAATGGCTGACCATCGGATCGCCATTCTCTGCATCGACAAAATAGACCCCTTTTTTTGGCGTAGCTGTGTACTTGAAACGAACAGATACAGTTTCATCAGCACGATAAGTGCGATCGAGTTCGACGTGAACCTTGCCTGTGTCAGTTTTATATCTAAGAGCGATTCCGGACGATTCGAGTTTGACCGATTCAAAGCTTAGGCCGACGGCATCCAGATCGAATCCTCGAAAATCGGTAGCTACGGGCGTTAACGTGACAGTGGTGTCACCAAATACTTGTTTCTTTACTCGGTCGAAGCTGGCACGGATAACATATTGTTGAACGTCAAAGTCGGATGTTCGGTTAAAGTCGATCCGGGTCGACTTCTGGCAAGGCGTAAGAACAGTCGCGAGCAGAATCACCGAGGCTACAAGAAAAAGAGATCCACAATTAAAGGTTTTCATGCGAATCAAAAAAATTACTTTTGAAGATATTTATTAAACCAGTCAAGCACATTGGTGTACCAAAATGCCGAGTTTTGAGGTTTTAGGATCCAGTGTCCTTCGTCGGGGAAAATTATCAGCTTCGAGGGCACGTTCTTTAGCTGGAGGGTTGTGTAAAGCTGCAAGTCCTGATCATAAGGAACTCGGAAGTCGAGTTCGCCGCCGGTCACGAGCGTCGGAGTCGAGAAGTTCTTGGCAAACTTATTAGGCGACCACCTATCATAAAGCACCGGATTGTCCCAAGGAAACCCCTTAAACTCCCAACTGGGGAACCATAACTCTTCGGTCGCTCCGGCCATGCTTTCCAGGTTGTAAACGCCCGCGTGAGAAACAAATGCTTTGAATTTGAATCGGGGATCATTATTGTGACCGAGCAGCCAGTC
>JBBRSH010000160.1:0-8507 GCA_038245555.1 Pyrinomonadales bacterium
AGAATTACCCGATTCAGTTTGACCCGGCGCTTCGACACCTCGGTATCTTCCGCCAGATCGTATTCAAATGAATAGGTGAAATGACCAGCCGACAGTTTTTTGCAGACATCCTCAGAGAGGTGAAAGCAAAATGCGTCGGCGTAATGTCCGAGGCTTTCGTCAACGAATCCTAACATTTCGCCGTCGTCCCCGCCCATAAAGACGGGTACGCTCTCGATAGCTTCGCACCGTGCATAGAGGTCACCGAGCACGTGGCGACGAGATAGTGATATTGGACCGTATGACATAATTCAAGTTTAACATGATTTAGGCTGAAACAGGCGAAAAAAAGATGCCCGCCACAAAACGCGGGCGGGCATTATATAATTTGACCTTAAAAAGGCTGGCTAACTACCAGCGGCCACCGCCGCCGCCGTAACCACCACCACCGCCGCCACCGCCACGGTTGCCGCCACGGCCACCACCACCACCGCCGCCGCCGAATCCGCCACGTCCACCACCACCACCACCGCGGCTTTCCTGCGGCTTGGCTTCGTTGACCTTGAGTTCACGGCCATCTACCTCTTTACCATTGAGCTGAGCGATCGCATTTTCGCCTTCGGCCTGCGACGCCATCTCGACGAATCCAAATCCGCGTGAACGGCCGGTTTCGCGATCCTCAATAATGTTGGTCGATTCGACAGTGCCGATCGCGCCAAACAGGTCATTAAGATCCTGATTGGAGGTGTTGAAGGATAGATTTCCTACGTATAATTTCATTGACATTCTTTTTTTCCTTTCCCATCTAAGGGACTTAAGCAGAAGTGTCGAATCGGAGCTTCTTCCATGTCGGAAGGGAGACGATATCGGATACTCAAAAAACTTCGAGAGCTACTTCTTGATTAGACATTAACAGGGCCTGCTCTCAAACTTATCCAGAAATCGTTAAAGACGAAGCGCGTTCCTATTTAGGAAACGCGAGAGTAGGATTACGTTGATAATAATGACGCCTGGGTTGCTAAATAGCAAGCGCTATTTCAAAAAAGCGTCGCCGCTATTGGCGATATTGGGTAGTACCTAACGAAGCAGCAAAACCAGAGACGATCGAGAAAGTGCGTGGCTGGCAGTTCATCGTGTATCTTTAAAGCAATGCTGCTCGTATTTACAACAACGCCGACGAGGTCCGAAGCCGATGGACTGGCCAGCAAGATCATCGAGTCGGGATTGGCCGCTTGCGTTCAGATCCTCCCCGCGATGACGTCCGTCTATGAATGGAAAGGCGAAGTGCGGAGCGAGCCCGAGTATTTGCTTTTGATAAAAACATTCTCCGAACATTGGAGCAGACTTTCTGATCTGATCACAGAGAACCATAGCTATGAGGTGCCCGAGATCGTTGCCGTTCGAGCTGAAAAGATTTCCGCTCCGTATTTGGAATGGATGAACGGCTTACTTCGTTGAGCGATCGTCGACGGCGGAATTGAAGGTCCCGATAATAAAATTCACGGCGTCGGCCGGTGAATCGGTTAGATGGATGAGTCCGAGATCTTCCGCGTTTATCATCTTCTCGTTCAACATCGTCGAGGTTAGCCATGCGAGCAGTCCGCGCCAATACTGGGAGCCAAACAAAACTACCGGAAAGTTGCGGATCTTTCGCGTTTGGATCAATGTCAGAGCCTCAAACAGCTCATCCATGGTTCCGAACCCGCCGGGAAAGATGACATACGCGTTGCTGTACTTAATAAACATGGTCTTGCGAACCATGAAATATTTAAATGTCAGCGACTTAGTCAAAAATGGATTTGGCATCTGCTCGAACGGCAGTTCAATGTTGCAGCCGACCGAAACCGCTCCCGCATCCCGGGCACCGCGGTTTGCCGCTTCCATTATTCCCGGGCCGCCGCCTGTAATTATCTCAAACCCAGCTTCGCCGAGGAGACGGCCTGTTTCGCGGGCCATTTCGTAGAAAGGGTCGCCCTCGTGGGTTCGGGCAGAACCAAAGATCGAAACGCCTCGCGTTATCGTCGCGAGGTGATCAAATCCCGTTACGAATTCACCCATGATCCTGAATACCCGCCAGGAATCTGACGTTTTGTATTCGTCTTCGAGCTCGGGCGAGCGAAGCAATACTTCATCGTCGGTCAGGTGCCAATAACCAGGTTCAGCCTCCCGTTTTTTTGCTTCGGCAACGGTTTTGGGGACAGCCGGCTTTTTCTTGACGCCGTTGGGAGCCTTTTTATTTGACTTTGTAATTGCCATAAAAATAGTGAATTCGATCGTCGAGCGGACCCTGGTGCACCAGACCTCAAATGCCCATGATGTTATACCCGCAATCGACGTAGATCGTTTCACCAGTTATTCCAGTAGAAAGATCGCTGACAAGGAACATGGCGGTATTGCCGACTTCCTGCACCGTGACATTGCGTTTCAAGGGCGATTTTTCACCTACATAGCTGAGCAGCGAACCCATGTTCTTGACGCCGCGAGCTGAGAGAGTGTTGAGGGGGCCGGCACTAATGGCGTTGACACGGATATTATTTTTTCCGAGATCGGCCGCCAGATAACGGGTCGACGATTCCAGAGCCGCCTTGGCGACGCCCATCACGTTGTAGTTGGAAACAACCTTTTCCGCTCCGTAGTAGCTCATCGTGACAATGCTGCCACCGTCGGTCATTAACGGCAAAGCAGCCGCTGCAACCTGCGTCAAGGAAAATGCGCTGATCTCCAGTGCAGTCCGAAACGCTTCGCGTGAAGTCATTACAAACTCGCCCTCGAGGGCTTCTTTTGGAGCGTACGCTATTGAGTGAATAACAAAATCCAACTTACCGTATTTTTTACCAACCGCGTCGAACGCCGCATCAACCTGCGCCTGATCCGACACATCACACGGTACGACGAGCGAATCGGAGAGTTCAGCCGCGAGCTTCTCAACATTCTCCTGGAGACGTTCCCCTTGAAAGGTAAACGCCATCTTTGCCCCGTATTCGGCACAAGCCTTCGCACACGCCCATGCGATCGAGCGTTTGTTGGCGACCCCAAAGATCATTCCTACTTTGTTTTGCAGCATAGCTCTTTTTTATCAGAACCGCCTGCGGCAGCGGGCGGCTGTAAACGAAATCCAAAACTGTTTTCGCGACTCAAACGCCGTGTCCGTGATCTACCGCAAATGGTGCCGACACTAATCTGTAACGTAGATCTTCTGCAGGCCCTCGAAATCGAGTAAACGAATATCGATGTCGACCGGCGTATCAGTAAACCGCCGCGTAATAAGCATTGCCCGAAGCTGTTCTTCCTCCTCCAGCGTGAGTTGGGTGACGAGTACCAGCATCAGCCTCAAACGCATGCGGATCTTCATCTTTGCGAGGTTCTTTTTCGCACTGCTCACTTTTTTGAGCATTGATTCGATCTTGTCCTGGCGTACGTCGGGGACGACCAGGAATGATACTTCTATACAGGTGATCGTGTCCTGCTCGATCAGGATCGAGTCGAACGGCATTCCACCGAGTTGAACGTGGCGAAGCAGAGGAAGGTTCTCCTCCTGCTGGATCTGCCTGAGAGCAAGGTCCTCGGCGACGATATACGCCGAGAGCAGGTCGGCCACCTGGTCGCCGTCGACACCCAGAAGTCGAGCAAGCTCTTTGACTTCAAGATTTACATTTTGGCGTTGCAATTCGGGCAGGGCAGCGTCCCACTCGATGAGTTTTAGGTCGCCAGCGGCCGAAAGATGTCGGTTCCTGCTAACGTTCAGGAAGACAAAAAAGGCCATGGCAAATGTTCCAATAAGGAATAGTCCGGCGGCGAACCATTGTTTATCAGATATGGCGAATACCGCACCGAAGATAAGACAGACAAAGGCGAACGCGCCAGCGGCGATCATACCGTATGCGGTCGTACGTCGTTCGAAACGCGCAAGCGAATTGTCTGTTTTTTCGGCCATGGGCAGAATTGAACCTTCGGGACTAAACCGCGGTTGACGCCCGCTCGAATTGTATGTCGTCAAAATGGGTCATGAGCTTAAAAGCCTTGAAGCGCTCATTGATCTCCGGATAGTCGAGCCCGTCAACCCGCTCGGTGCCAAACCTCTCAACGTTGAACGAGGCCATCACGGACCCGTAGATCATCGCCCTGCGCAGCGTCTCGTCCGTGATCTCTTTTTGCGCCGCGAGATAGCCCATAAATCCGCCGGCAAAAGTATCACCGGCACCGGTCGGATCAAAGACACTCTCGAGCGGGTACGCCGGAGCGACAAAATAGTTGTCGCGGGTAAATAGGACCGCACCGTATTCGCCGCGCTTAATAACTACGGCCTTCGGGCCGATATCCATTATCTTTCGTGCCGCAACGTGTATGCTCGCCTCTTCAGTAAGCTGCCGCGCCTCGGCGTCGTTAATAATAATGCAGTCGACAACCTTGATCGTCTCGATCAAAGCATCTTTCATCGATGAGATCCAAAAGTTCATCGTGTCCATCGCGACAAATTCCGCATTTGGCATCTGCTCGCGGACCTGCTTTTGCAGCATAGGCAGAATGTTCGCCAGGAAGAGGAACTTGGCGGACTTTGAATTTTCCGACAGCTTCGGGTTGAAACTCTCGAACACATTAAGCTGTGTGTCGAGCGTGTGCGCCGTATTCATATCGAAATCGTAACGGCCGCTCCAGAAGAAGGTTTTACCGTCAGGTACGACCTCAACGTCGTCCGTGTTGATCGAATGACGCTTGAAAACGTCCCACTCAGCCTCACCGAAATCGCCCCCAACCACGCCGACCGCGTTTACCTTGGTAAAAAAACTTGCCGACAACGAAAAGTGAGTGGCAGCACCACCCAAGATCTTATCGCGTTTGCCAAACGGCGACTCAACCGCATCAAACGCCACCGAACCAACTACTGTTAAAGACATGTAAAAAAGGATCTCCGATTAATAGAACTTGCGAAACACTTATTTTACACGCGAAGTCGGGTTTTGGCTAAATATGCCCGGTGTCGATGCCAATTGTGCCTGCCGCCGCATTTCGTGCAGTGTCTGATTACCGATCCGCCCGTACACCAGCGACTGGTCCTGACGGACGAGCGACCGGAAATATTCGCTGATCGAACCGAATTGGTCTGAATTCGCCCGTTGTTCGATATATCGCTTCATCGTTGGTGGGATCGATATTGTGATCGTTTCTCTCTTCATATTTGTCGTTTCAAATGCATTTCAAAACTTGTCTTTTTTCCGGTCGGCCAGTGATACAAGTAAGACACCGTCTTACAGCCCTATTCCGCTAACATCTTCATAACACTGCACTTGACCGCCGTTTCGAATTTAGGGCCGTATCACTGTGTCTCACGGATCTGTGATACGTGCAAACTACTGTATCTATTTCACTTATACTGTTTTCAAATCGAAATCTCATCGAAAATACAAAAAATAAATACTCGCGTCCTCGAGCATCTTTCATCCCCAATACTATATCATAAAATTGCATATACAGGTATATGTTTTATAGATAAGACACCCTGAAAAAAGCTACATCCTCTGGAATTATTGGTAAAAGATAACGAGTATGGAACCCTTATTACCGGACGGATTTCTGTCTTTCAATTTCGCCTTCAAGTTCGGCGATGCGGTCGCGGAGGGGTTTGGTGGCGATTTCGATCTCGTCGAGGGTGAAACGCGGGGTGATGTGTTGTGGACAGTTCCAGTCGTAAGCGGTGACGTGGAGAACCATTGCCCGCTCGATCTTGGCTTTGTAGTCGGGCATCGTCAGACGTTCGATCAGTGCGGGGTCGTCGGCCCCGTCGATGATCTCTATCTCGGCAAAGATCTTGAGCCGAGTCTGGTTTGGATAATCCATTAGGAAGAGGGCAGCTTTGTTGTTAGCTGCGAGATTGCCGACGGAGATGTATTGGAGATTGCCGCGGAAATCGGCATAACCGAGCGTTTTCTCGTCAAGCACTTTTAGGAAGCCTGCGGGGCCGCCGCGAAATTGGACGTACGGCTGACCTTCCTCGCCGACAGTCGCGATGTAAAAGCCGTCGCGTTCGCTGATAAAGAGAGCTTCGTTATTGGTCAGTTCAGCGAGGCGGTCGAGATTCTCGAGGCGTTCGTTGGCCCGGCGCGTGCCGTAATGCTCTTGAGCTTTCTTGACACTGTCGGTGAATGCGATCTTGGCGAAGGGGTTTGACATAGTAATTACCTATTCCATATCCCGCATCAAAGCGGTTATTATCCGTTCGATCTCCTGACGGGTGGGCTCATCAGAGATATTATCCTCGTCGTCTAACTTTGTTCGGGCACCTTTGACCAGCATCATCGAATCATTGTCGATCTTTGCACCGATGGTTCGCAGGATCAGCGCCAGTGATTCGAACGCCTTCTCACCGGAGGTCGCCGCAATGATGAAAGCGGCAGGTTTGTCGGTGAAGAGGGTCGTCGAAACTGTCCATTCAAGAGCGTTCTTCAGGGCACCCGGCAGGCTGAATACGTACTCGGGTGTGGATATGAGAACGCCGTCGGCCTCGTTGATCAAGCGGCGAAGCTCAACGACCTCAGCAGGCGGATCGTCATTATCCAGATCGGGATTGAAATGCGGCAGCCGGTCGATTGCCGTAAATAGCTCGAGCTCGACGCGACCGGCGTACATTTGACCTATCGCTCGCAGGATCCGCTCGTTTGCCGAACCAGGTTTTGTACTGCCTGAGATCGCAAGGATTTTTTTCATTTCTCTGGGCATTACTTCGAATTACCCACAATTGCCGGCTTTGGATGCGTGAACATAACTACGGCAAAAACGATTGCGAACAATGAATAGATCGCCCCGGCAGCCCAAACGAACCATGATGTCGGCCCGGAAATGCAGCACTTGATCAACGCTATCGCACCGATAGCAAAGTGGACGAGATTACCCATCGACAATGGACGAGCGTAAATTCCGCCAATAACGAGAGATTTTGCCATCCAATTCATCATCGCGAAACCGAGGTAGAGGGCACCAATAAGCTGAATGAACACTGAAAATATCCGGCTGGATTCGACGCCAAAATAGCGAAGAATTTCGTCAGGAAAAAACTGAAAAGAAACGCCAGACACCGCTAAAAATAATACGGTGAAGATCATTAGTGTTTTTGTGTTCGTCATTTGTATCTTACCCGAGACTGATTAAATGACCCGCCTTTCTGTCTCGTTGATCGGGGCGTCGTTGATCGACGCCTCGCGACGGCTCATGAGCCCGTCATCGTCAAATTCCCAAAGCTCGTTGCCGTAGCTGCGAAACCAATTGCCCTCGGCGTCGTGCCACTCGTATTCGAATTTCACTGCCATGCGATTGTTTCGAAAGCCCCACAGCTCTTTCTTTAGCTTGTAATCAAGCTCTTTCTCCCATTTGCCGGCGAGGAAAGCCTTGATCGCCGTGCGGCCTTTGATAAAGTCGGTCCGGTTTCGCCATTCGGAATCCTCGCTGTACGCGAGGGCGATGCGTTCGGGGTCGCGGGTATTCCATGCGTCCTGAGCGGCCTGGACCTTGGCGAGTGCGGTTTCCATTGTAAACGGTGGTTTGATGATCGGTAATGTCATGTCTTTTCTCCCTTTCCTTGAGCCTGAGATGCGGGTGTTTCAAAGAACCAAAGTCTCGAAACACCCGCGGTCTATTCGCTGAAATTATGCTGCGGCAGCCTTGCTGACAAGCGGGAACTCGATCGTCGGAAAGTCGATGACGGTGCCTGCTGTTTCGTTAAAGTAGTTGGTGAAAACGTTCAACGCGACATGGGCTACGATCTCGGCGATCTCCTTTTCGGTGTAACCCGCAGCCGTAACAGCCTCATATTCGGCTGGGGAAACCTTGCCGCGACTGATGACCAAGGCAGCGGCGAACTTCAGCCCTGCGTCTGTCTTGGGGTCCTCGGATGTCGCCCGGCGGGCAGTTGCGATCGCCGCATCGTCGAGACCGACCATTTTGCCTATAGCCGAGTGAGCCGATGCACAATAGCCGCAGCCGTTGATCTCGGCAACCGTCAAAGCGATCTTTTCGTTCAGCTTTGAATTGAGCGACTTTCCGAGCGTGCCGCTCAAGTTTAAATACGCTTCCAACACCGCCGGTGAGGTTGCCATCGTTGCCATCATATTCGGAACAAATCCGAGCTTTGCTTGTACTCCGTCGAGTAGTTCCTTTGCCTTGCCTTCTGCTGCGTCGTGGTTGATTGCTGTTATTCTCTGCATTTTATTTTTCTCCTTTTTATTCAGTCTTATCTTCGAAATCCATTATTTTTGCCCGGCGACCTTTTCTGTATAGAAGCGCTTTATATTGCTTGCGATGTAGTCCAAATGATCTTCGACAGCAAAGTGTCCGGCTTCGAGTCGGTGCATTTCAGCATTCGGAAGGTCCTTCAAATACGCTTCACCACCTGCCGGTGTGAAGAAAATGTCAGTTTGACCCCAAAAGATGATCGTTTTGGGCTGATTGTCCCGGAGGAATTTTTGCCAGACCGGATACAGTTCGACGTTTTTACGGTAGTCGTAAAAAAGATTGAGGTTCACTCGGACGGCGTTTGG
>JBBRSH010000161.1:0-8321 GCA_038245555.1 Pyrinomonadales bacterium
CATTGCGGAATTGGAGAAAGCCTCCCCTTTGAAACGTTTTAGCTGGATCTCGCGGGCACGGATCACTCGTTCGCGAACCTCGGCAGATCCTTCGCTCTCAGGCACTCCGCGACCGCGAAGTTCGTCAAATTTGACCGCGGGGACATCGATGTGAATATCAATACGATCCATCAGCGGGCCTGAGATCTTACCAACGTATCGCTGGATCTGCATCGGTGAACACTTACACTCACGCGTCGAACCAAAGTAACCGCACGGACACGGATTCATTGAGGCGACCAAGGTGAAATCGGCCGGGAAGGTGAGCGAAGTCGCCGCCCTCGAGATGGTGACCGTCTTATCCTCAAGCGGCTGTCGCAGCACCTCGAGCACGCTGCGGTCAAATTCCGGCAGCTCGTCAAGGAACAGGACGCCGAGATGTGCAAGACTCACTTCACCAGGTCTCGGTATCGATCCGCCGCCGATCAGGCCGGCCTGCGATACCGTGTGGTGAGGCGATTTGAACGGCCGCTCCGTAACCAGCCCCGACCGGCCTGTCAAACCCGCGACCGAGTGGATCTTGGTGATTTCAAGAGCTTCTTCAAACTCAAGGGGCGGCAAGATCGTCGGCAGGCGCTTTGCCAGCATCGTCTTGCCCGATCCCGGCGGGCCGATGAACAGAATATTGTGGCCGCCGGCACTCGCGACTTCCAGGGCTCGTTTCGCTGTCTGCTGGCCACGCACCTCAGAAAAATCGAACTGATACTTATTCTCCTTCGATCGAAGCTCTGATATATCGAGCTTAATTGGCCTGATCGACGTATCGCGGCCCGCAAAGATGTCTTGAACGAGCGTGGCCGCCTCGCGAAGATCGCGAATCGGGAAAACATCGACACCCTGCACGACTGCAGCTTCACCTGCGTTTTCCTCGGGGACGAGCAGATTGGTGACGCCGTTTTCGCGGGCGGCGAGTGCGATCGAGAGTGCGCCCCGAACTGGACGCACACGGCCGTCGAGTGACAGTTCGCCGACGCTCATCGTATTTTCGATGCTTTGGCCGTTGGTCAGGTCGCCGTTCGCTCCCAGAATGGCCAGCGCGACCGGCAGGTCAAAGCTCGCTCCTTCCTTACGAACGTCTGCGGGAGCCAGATTTACCGTGATCTTGTGAAAAGGAAAGAAAAAGCCGCTGTTGTTTATCGCTGCCCGAATCCGCTCTCGTGATTCACGAACTGCCGTATCGGGCAGCCCGACGATCGTCACGTTCGGCGACTGGTCACCCTCCGCCGCTGGTCGCATCACGACCTCAATATCTACGATGAGGGCGTTAATGCCGTAGACAGCGGCAGACTGCGTCAGGAAGAGCATAGGCCTTGTTACTGATTTCTGGGGTCGAAAAGCAGGGAAAGTTTAGCGTACTTTTTCAGAAATTAAAAAGTCATCCATACAACGTCTTGTCACAAAGCCAGATCCCGCGGTGTTTCCCATCCAGAAAGACAATTCTCAAAGAGGTGACATCAATGTTCAGATTATTGCTTTTGGTTTCGATCGTGTTTGTGGTGGGTTTTACTACCATGGTTTGTGCTCAGGACGCGGGACAGAAGACGCGGGAGTTGATCGCGGCGCTTGATAAGAATAAGTATAAGAAAAAGGAAAAGGCCGGACTGAGCGTCGAGGTTTATGTAGACATAAAAAATGAACCCGTCCTTAAAAAGGACCGTGCCGAGTATGCGGGAGTTTATGCGACCGACGATGCGGGCTACAAGATTGACATCAAGGTCGCATCCGACGGTTCGGTCAGCGGCAGTGGGCAGGATACGGTTGATTGGGACAACTCAAAACGGCTCGGATTCACGCTCAAGGACGCACGTATCGAAGGGGCACTTCTGACTGCTGTCAAGGTTTACGAAAATGGTGAGACACGCAAATTCGAAGCGGTTTTTGCCAACCGAACTGTTACCTCCGGCAAGAACGCAAACGAGATCTCCAACCGGGATTCGGCCTTCGGTCTCGGATTTGTCGAGAGCGGTTCTGTAGTTACGGGAAATACAAACCCCGAAAACGGCTGGACAAACCGTGTCTTTCTCGAACGCTCTCGCAAATAATGTCGCCTGTCAGAGCGTTCAAAATGAAGCCGCCGGTTAACCATTAGTTATCGGCGGCTTCATGTAATTTCGACTTCTGCAATTTACATTGTCGCTAGTTGTTATTTGCTCAGGCTGTCGCCTGCATTACTTATCGCGTCGCCCACGGCGTCCACCGCTTCGCCCCCGCCCTTCCTGAATTTTCCCCAAGCTTCCTGGCCATGGCCGGCCGCATTTTGGGCTTCGCCTTCAGCTTCGAGTTCGGGGTTATTTGTCGCCTCGCCAGCCTTGTCTTTGACCCAGCCTTTAGCCTGCTCCCATTTTCCTTCGACCTGATCTTTATTTGGTACTTGCATGAGTTTGCCTCCTTCGAGCTCTTAGGCCCGTGACTCCTATTATATCGGGGCCACTGCTGGTTTCTGTGAGGTGCCTTACATTTCATTCCCAATGTTTTGAATCGCAACGCACAAACGGCTATTATCGGCACCTCAGCCGAAACCGACCACCTCCGCGATTACGAACGGGAAGCCCGTCTTGCCCAACGTGCCCGCGAGGCTGAGATAAAACGCCTGAATGAACGGTCCGCCCGAACCGCGATCTTCGATGGGATCGTTGACGGAAGCTACGCTAAATACTTAAAAGGCGACTAGAGGCAAATTTCGGTATCGTCTTAAAAAGTCACTATAGGCAGGTGTGCATTCACTTATTGCAAACCCCATAGGTATCGTTTACAGTGATGGCACTTGATCGTTAGAGGTTTGGGAACGACGGGTTCAGCACTCGCGGAAAATCGTGTGCTTATTTTTCAATTTTATTCAAAAAAAGGAGAGGAAATGAAATACATAATTACATGGAATGAAAGAGGGCAAGGTTCGCCGGCGGAGTACGAGAATGCACAGACGCGGATACTCGAGGTGTTTCGTCAATGGACAGCACCGGAGAACTTCAAGATCGAGATGTTCGTGATCCGCGTTGGCGATTGGGGCGGCTACTTGCTCGTCGACTGCGACGACCCGCTTGAGGTCCACAAATTCTGCTCAATGCTCCCCGCCTTCACCTTCGAAGCCCGGCCCGTCGTCCCGGTCATGGACGCCGTCCGCGTCGAACTCGAAGTCATGGCTTGGCGCGATAGCCTGCCGCAAGCATAAACATCCAGCCCGTGTCGCGGGCAGTACCAAAAAGGGCCACGAGTGTTAGCCCGTGGAAGGGTCGAATAAATGTCCAGGCCCGCGACAACGAGCGGCGGAAGCGTCGCCGTCATTTATGATCGACGGCACTTACGTTTACGGCATGTAAAGCCGAATGCCGAGCGGCCATTGCTGACACTCACGTTTGCTTCGTGGTCAAGTGTCGTTACAATGTCCGGGTGACAGACGGCTTTATTCCGCCGCACGGCGGGTACGAAAATCTGTTGTCGTTCAAGAAGTCGCGGATCATTTACGATGCGACCGTGCTGTTTTGCGACCGATACGTGGACAAGTTTTCGCGTACCCGCGACCAAATGTTACAGGCAGCACGCTCCGGCAAACAGAACATCCTCGAAGGCAGCCAGGCAAGCGGCACATCTCGCGAAACCGAGATCAAACTCGTAAACGTGGCTCGCGCGAGTCTTGAAGAATTGTTAGAGGACTACCGCGATTTTCTTCGCGTTCGCAGTCATGAGCTTTGGGACAAAAACTCGCGACAAGCTCTTTACGTCCGCAAACTTGGCCGTAGCGAAAATGAGTCCTATGAGACCTATAGGACCTATTTCGAAACGCGTCCTCCCGCGATCGTCGCCAACATCATCATCTGCCTAATCCATCAAACCAACTATCTCCTCGACCAGCAACTTAGGCAGCTCGAAAAGGACTTCCTCGAAAAAGGTGGCCTAAAAGAAAACATGTTCCGAGCTCGCCTCGCCCGCCGCGACCAACAACGCCGGGACGGCTCCGGGAATGAGTGATCAACGACCGCGATTAGCCCACTGCTTCTGAATTAGTCATCTAGGTCCTGGAAAAAGCTTTTGGAGCTACGAGCCGCCGGAGGCTCGCGTCGAGAAATTTATTGATGTTTATAATGTGCTTCGGAACCAGATGGCCGCTGCTTTTATGGCAGAGCCGTTAATTGAGCACGAACCGGTTTGTGTCCTACAAGGCAAACCTTCCGTTCCTGAGGCGGCTCTGTTATCTTACTGGCTATGAATTTGCGCGATAGCCCAAAGATCAGCATGCCTGCCGTTTTTATTTTTCTATCCGTGTTCCTTGAGCGGTTCCTCGGCGGACTGTATTTCCTGCGCGGCCTTGAAGCTCCGGTCGTGCTTACTTTATTGCCACCTGTGGTTATTGCTTGGGCGATGTGGTTGTGGCTGCGGGGCGACAGCCGGAAACGCGGTGTTCAGTGGGTCCTCGACCTGGGATGGTTCCTGTACGTCGCGTGGATCGTGATATTGCCCTATCATCTTTTCAAAACCCGCGGGCTAAAGGCATTGATCCCGATCCTCTTTTTCGTCCTCATCGCGCTGCTCGGAACCGTCGGAGCAGCCATCGTTTCGGAGTTTCTCTGAAGCGGACCTTTTCCGCTCTAGCATCTGACCAAAGGTCGTCGGACTGCCTGCTGAGGATAAATTCCCGGAAAAAACTCGGCGTATCGACCTCCGGATCAAAATTTCGCAAAATCAGCGGGGCGTGTTCGTCAATCTTTTGCGATCTTTGATCGGCGTGAAGCTTTATGAACGAGGTCGGGTCGAGAGCCCGGAGAGAGGAAAATATGTTATCAGCAGGTATCGGAGCGGTGATTGGAGTGGTAGCGGTTTTATTATATTCTGCAGGCGTGCGCAACAGGGTCAATTCGAATGGCGGATGCCCCGAATGCGGAACGCCGGTTCCGGCGACGCGGAACCCGACATCGCTCAGACAGGCCTTTTGGGGCGGCTGGACTTGCCAAAATTGCGCAACGGAAATGAATAGTCGGGGCAGGGAACTTGTTCGATAACAATTTGCTGAGTAGCTCGGACCGTTGACTGCTGACACCGACCGCCCACTACCGCCGTGGCAATATCCGCTTCAGCGTTGCAGCAGCGATGTGCTAAATTCGGTTACTCCGGGACGATCTTCGATCGTATCCAGCCGGCCAGTTCGTCTTCGCCCAAGCTGCCGTCGGCAAGGGAAATGAACGTAAGGTATTTCTCTTCCTGTGAGGCGGCGAAGGCACTGCCATTCAGAACGACGAACACCTCCATGACGACGTAACCCGTGCGTTTGTTGCCATCGAGGAACGGATGATTTTTTACGATGCCGAAAGCATAGGCGGCGGCTAGAGCCGCCAGGTCGGCTTCTGGCTCGTACGCTTGAACATTACGCGGTCGGGCAAGTGCAGATTCGAGTAGGCCAGCGTCACGCACTCCCTGCGTTCCACCGTGTTCCGCGATCTGGAGTTGATGGATGGCCAGGACGCGATCAATCTTAAGCCAGCGTGTCATTCGGCAAGCTTTCGGAGAAGGTCTCGGTTATCCCGCATCACTTTTTCGGCAACCGCCATTTCTTCCCCGAATTCCGGATCGTATGGCGTCAATTCGATGCCGTTCGGCGTCTCAAGTGCGTACAGCGTGTCGCCCTTTTTGACCCGAAGGCGTTCAAGTATCTCTCGCGGCAACACAACTCCCACCGAATTCCCGACAGTGGTTATTTTCAGGGTGTTTGACATAGACGCATTATAACGAACGTTATAACAAGGCGTCAATCGTTTTTTCTCGCAAGGGCTCTCAGATGCCAACGGGTGTCGTACATGCCACAGCGAAAAAAACCTCGTCGATCGCTCGACGAGGTTTTGGGGACGGTTTAAGCGCTCTTTCCGTGCATGACGAGCTGCAGTTATACATTTCCTTTTCGCCGTGCTTCGCTTTGGTAAAATGCCCTTTTGCGGGACATTTGTGGTTCAACGCGATTCTCGAATCGGCCGGCGAGGTCGTTAAGTTCTGAGATCTCTTGCGCGAGGGCAGGGGATGGTGCCATTTCAAATGCCATCTCCGTTTGATCTGCGACGCTCCTGAGAATAACCACCGATGCCCCGACGTCGCCACGGTCCATGTGAGCGATAGCTTCGCGGCGGGCACGGGCGTTCATCAGCAGACGAACGGCCTCAGCGACCGTCGTGTCGACGCCAAGTCCGTCGACCGCCAACTGCGTGTCAAAATCGGGTGACCACCCGGTGCCAACGTCCTGCTGTTCCGCGACCGCTTTCGTTCGATATCTGAGCGTGAACTTTGCCAATTCGCCGCTGATCGCGGCCTGCTCGGAGATCTCCAGCCGCAGGACCACGTCGAAAGGAGATCCCGACTGGAGTGCCGGCAAGGTCCAGAGCGTGTCGCCGTCGCGGCCGAGGTCGTTGAGCATATCGACGACGCGAACACCTTCCGCGGTTTCAGCGGCCAGCGTGACCGAGTGGGCAAACTGCCGTATCAGTCCCTTCAACTCGGTCTCAAATATGTGGGCCATGTCTTCGGGCCCCTCGACATGCCAGGCGTTGCCTGAGCCCGCATCCGCCATCGCGATGAGCAGGTCCTCGGTAAAATCCGCGCCGATCCCGATCGTGGTGGTCGTCACACCGCGTTCAGCGGCTTCGCGTGCCCCCGACACGATCCGGTCGGGATTGGTCTCGCCGACATTTGCCTGACCGTCAGTTATCAGTAGCACGCGATTGATCGCCGCGGAGTCGAAAGCTTCGCTCACCTGTCGTCCGGCGCTCAGCCATCCTTCGTATAGAGCAGTTGAGCCGCGATGCTCGATGCGGTCGAGCCCATGCTTGAGCAGTTCGCGATCGGTTACGAGTTGGTTTGTGAATAGAACATCTACATGGTCATCAAAGATCACCGTCGAAAAGCGATCCGTCGATAGCAGCTGATCAACACAGTATTTAGCGGCGTCGCGAGCCTCTCGCATCTTCTCGCCCGACATCGAACCCGAGCGGTCGAGAGCGATGCCGATATTCATCTTTGGCCGGCTGGAGATCTCCGTATCAATTTCAGGAGGACTTATCCGCACCAGCACGTCAACGGTCTGTTTGTTTCCGGCGACTAGATTCGCCCGTTCGGTCCTTATCTCAATAGTTGGTCTTTTCATCTTTGTTTCCTCCTGTTTCTACCTCGTTAACAATGTTTTGATCCGGCTGAGTAGTCGCCGCCAAACCAAAAACCCTTTGGGTGTCTCATAATCGTCTCGAACATGGAGTTCAAGCCCCGGTTCAATTTCAAATCGTCTCCAGTCTGTTGCACCATCGGCAACCCCTACGAGTTCCGGTTCACCTCTTGGCGGCGGCGTGCTAGGCATTGAGCCGGCGAATTCCATGACCTCCTCTACATCAAAAGCCGCCGCGGGCATTGGCTGGGAAGCCATTGCCGAGAACATCATTTGCGGATCCTCCCTGCGGGCCTCCCTGAGCGATCGTTCAAAATACTCCGCCGCAGCGTTGGTTTCGGACGCGATCTCGATCTTCTGGACGGTTTCGCCAAACTCGCTATGGAGGGCTCCTTCCGACATTCCGCGAAAGCGCTTGATCTCTGCGGGGTCGTCGACGAGCTTGACCCGTACTCCTTCCTTTATGATCTGATCAAGCTCCTGCTCGCTCTTCCCATCGAGAGCCTCTTTGATAACGCTCGTCGCCAGTCCGAGCTGCTGCAACTTTTTGATCGCAAGCACGATCAAAAGGTGCTTTCGCTCAAAGACGAGACTCACGCCCCGCTTTTTGTCCGGCGTCGGCAACAACCCTTCAGCCAGGTAATATTTGAGCGTCCGCTCATTCGCCACATCGCTCGCATTTCCACGCCCTCGGTAGGATGTGGGTCCTTCGCTTGCGTCGGCCACTGCCGCCGCAAGCTCTTTTATTCCAAGAATTTCTCTTTCATTACCCATCACTGGCGATGATAACGTGTATTCACTGTCTAGTCAAGATTTATTTTACTGTCTAATCAAAAAGGTTTGGGAGCCGTGGATCGCGGAGTTTTGTGCGGGTTGAGTAAGGGTAAACGCCGAGCCTCTCAGGAGGACCGACATCCTAACACGAAAAAGCCCCGATGATGATTCACCGGGGCTAAACAATGCGATTTGGATACAAAGCTTACTTCGCAACCGCCATTTCCTTATCTTTTTCTTTCTTTTCGCGTTTGATGCCACCGATCTGAACGAGCGGCTCGGACGTGATCTGGTTTTTGTCCATGACCATCTGCTGGTAGAGTTTACGCATCATCTGCATTTCCTCGGCAGCGGTCTTGGGGCCTTCCATATC
>JBBRSH010000162.1:0-8148 GCA_038245555.1 Pyrinomonadales bacterium
CGTGCAAAAATGAACTGGCATGACCTTGTAACGACGGCGCAGGTGGCGGCTGAACTCGCAACGCTCGACCCGAAAACTGACGAAACAAGAAAGATGAGGGCCGAGGCACCTGACGTCCTCAGACGGGGTCTTGAAGTTCTCTCAGAGTCGGGGGCCGGAGATGACAAGAAAGGCGTTTACGCAGTCCCTGACTTTCTACAGGCATATTCCAAATTCAAGACTACGGATCTTGACAGCGTACTTCGTTCAGCATTGAAAAAAAGCGATGTCCAAGTTCGGGCAACGGCAGCGGGTATTCTCGCTGACCGACCGGCCTCCAAAGAGAATGAAGATGCTCTGCGGACGGCCCTAGAGTACGCTCTCAACAACGACAAACAGAATAACGACGCTCAGTTGGCGATCCTGCAAGCCCTCGCAAAGGTTGCGGGTCGAAATTCAATTTCAGCGTTGAGCCAGGCGACCTATTTTCCGGATTATCTTGTTCGAAAGAAGGCTGCAGACCTTTTAAAAGGGTTCCCGGGTTGGAGCGATACCGCCACAGACAGTAATAAAAATTGGCTTCTGAATATTTCGACGGTCAAACCCTACGACCCAAAGAACGGCACGAAGCTCGGCCAGGTGCTCAACACCGATGTGGATTATCGTCGGGCCGCTTCGCGAAAGAATGGCTCGGTCAAAGCGGTGCTGACGACGGAAAAAGGTGTGTTTACTATTGTTTTCAATCCTGAGGAAGCTCCGCTTACGGTCGACAATTTTATCAAACTTGCACGAACCAATTATTTCAACGGCCTTGAGGTCCATCGCGTTGTTCCTAACTTCGTGATGCAGGATGGCGATCCGCGTGGTGACGGAAACGGCGGGCCCGGTTGGTCGATCCGATGTGAGGTGAATATTCTGTCCTATGACCGTGGTGCCGTCGGAATGGCATTGAGCGGAAAAGATACGGGCGGTTCTCAGTGGTTCGTGACGCATTCGCCGCAGCCGCATCTTGACGGCGGCTACACTGTCTTTGGCCACGTGAACGAAACAGACATGAAAGTCGTAGACAACATTGTGCGCGGCGACAAGATCCTGACGGTAAAGATAGTTGAGACAGGGACCAATGCCCGGCCCCTTACTCGAAAGTAAGAATCAAACCGCTGAACGCGTGAAAAACGATGAGTGCCAAGGTAACCGATTATGAATATGCTTCATCCGTTATTCCGTAATGTGCGAAAGGCATTGCCAACACTTTTCGTCGCCCTTTTGCTGCTCGGGACTGCGTTTGCAGACCGTCACGAACGGCTCATAGACACCTGGCAGCCGCTCCATTTCGATGTCGCAGTCACGCTAAACGACTCGCTATCAGAGATCTCGTCCGCGACGACCGATGTCAAGGTGCTGGTTCGGCAACAGGACCTGGCGATGATCGACTTTGATTTTGGCACTATGCGAGTTTCGGCGGTCCGTGTAAACGGCGATATCGCCAACTTCGATCAGCGTGATGGCAAACTGAATGTCTATTTGCCGCCTAAGACGGTTATTTGGTCGACGCTGAATATCTCGGTTAGTTATGCAGGCGTGCCGCCTGACGGGCTCACCCTTGTAAAGGACAAGGACGGCCTGCCGTCGGCCATCGGAGACAACTGGCCAGATCGTGTTCATAACTGGATACCTTGTCTGGATCATCCGTCAGCCAAAGCCTCTGTTAAATTTACGGTGACTGCTCCGACGCGAAATGAGGTTGTCGCAAACGGGGTGTTGGAATCGAAAAAGCAGAATGCGGATTCTACGACTACTTGGGTATGGAACGAAACGGGCTCGGTTTCGCCCTACAACATGGTGATCGCCGCCGGTCAATTTGCGACGGCAACGCTCAACCCGGGCGGCGTCGTTCCGATAACCTACTACGTCGCAAAATCGGATCAAAAATACGCTAAGGAGGGATTTTCGCCGGCGACATCTGTCGTTAGAACATTTAACCAGCTGATCGAGTTCTACCCATATGAAAAGCTTGCCCTGATCGTTGGTTCCACTCGTTTCGGCGGGATGGAGAATGCTAATACGATCGTCTTCGCGCCCAACCTTTTTAAGGATTTTCCTTCTGCGAAGCCGCGCAGCCCGAGGCATAAGATCCCCGAACGGGTTGAGGACGTGGTGGCACACGAGATCGCCCATCAATGGTTTGGAGATTCGGTGACCGAATCCACGTGGGCAGACCTGTGGCTGAGCGAGGGATTTGCGACCTATTTTGCCGGGCTTTTCAGGGAACGTGACGAAGGGCAGGCTTCATTTCAAGCCTATATGCAAGATAAAGCGAAGTCCTATCTTGCATATGAAAAAAATAGGCGAAATCCGATCTACGATACCCAGACGGAAAAGCTAATGGATCTGCTCAACCCTAACAACTATGAAAAGGGTGCGTGGGTGCTCCATTCGCTTCGGGGCTTGCTCGGGGACAAGGTTTTCTTTGACGGGCTCCGTGAATACTACCAAAGCAAACGTTCGGGCACGGCTTCAACCGAGGACCTTCGTTCTTCGTTGGAGCGGGTGTCGGGCAAGAATCTGGATGAGTTTTTCCGCCGCTGGGTTTATCAGGCAGGACATCCCATCTACAGAGCTTCCTGGAGAGCGGCCGGCGCCGGGATGATCGAGATCAGGCTAAAACAGTCGCAACCCGACGAGCCGTTCTTAACGCCCGTGACGATCGCCGTTGTGACAGCTGCGGGCACAAAACGTGTTCAGATCATTCCGGACAGTAAAGAATCGACGTTAAAAGTGGAAAGCGCAAAACCTGTCAAAATTGTGGTCGATCCTGACGAATTTATTCTCAAAGAGGTCATATCACAGTAAGTCTTTTTCAGGTGAATTTATGAAACCGGTCAAATATATCGACGAAGACCGTCAACTGCAGGTCGACAAGGGTCTCGACGATCTCGCGTTTTATCTCGACGATCTGTTCCGGATCCCGGGCGTCGGTTGGCGGTTCGGGCTCGATGCGATCATCGGATTGATCCCGAACGTCGGTGACGCTCTCACGAGCTTTGCATCCTTCTATATCTTGCTCGCCGGCGTCCGATACGGCGTGCCTAAGATCACGCTGCTGCGGATGGCCTTCAACATCGGGCTCGACTACTTGGTTGGAGCGATCCCTTTTGTTGGGGACGCGTTCGACTTCGTTTGGAAAGCAAACAAACAGAACATGAACCTCATCCGCACGAGGGCGGTAGGGAAAGGCGAAGGCAAAACTAGCGATTATATCTTCGTCTTTGGAATTATCTTGCTTTTGATCGGTGTCCTGATCGGTTCGATCGTCGCTAGTGTATTTCTCATCGGGTGGGCAGTTAAGTCCAGTTTGGGGTCTTTTTAAATAGTGGAGGTGAACAGTGTTTGGCTTAATGCGTGCGAAAAAATGCGGGATGTCCGTGGACGAAAGGCATTTTAGGCGTCTCAACTATTGCGGTACGTGCAAGACCATCGGGTCGGATTACAGTGCTAAGGCACGTCTGCTCTTAAATCACGACGTGGTTTTCCTGGCAGAAGTTTTGACGTCGCTAAGCCTCGAAAACGTTGCTGACTGGCAGCGACCCTATCAGTCGTTCAACTGCCTGAGCTTGCCGAAGGATTCGATCCCTCGCTCGCTGGGTTGGGCCGCTGCCGCAAACGTCGTACTTGCTGAGCTCAAGATCAATGACCATATCGATGACGGCGAGGGCAGGAGCTACAAGTTCGCCAGGAGTCTGTTTTCAAGTGATTTTAAAATAGCGGAAAAGCAACTGGCAGAATGGAGCTTTCCGCTCGCCGAGATCAAGTTGTTGATCGAGTCGCAATCTGCCCGCGAGAAGGCAGCGTTATCGTTGGATGATCTTGCTTTTGCAACCGCTCAAACGACTGCAATTTTCTTTCGCGACGGCGTTCGGCACATCGGCCGTAGTGAGCTTGGCAATATCGCCTTCGATCTCGGTTTTAATTTTGGAAAGATGATCTATCTGATCGACGCATTCGAGGATTTTGAAAGGGATGTACGTCGAGGACATTTCAATGCGTTTCGTACAATGTATGCCATCAAAGGCCAGTCTATTCCAGATCCCGTAAAGCGTAAGATCGTTGCGTTGATCAATAGTTTGGAGAATAACCTCGCCACAAAATTACGCGAGTTGCCTATTTCAAAGGTTCAAACCGAATTATTTGTATCACGACTGGAGCAAAACATTAAGCGAAAGCTATCCGTCCACCTTCCAGTTCTACAAACTAACGCCCCTTGCGCCAAAAAACCATGGCGTACTTTAAGAGACCACTACACGGCCTCGGTAGTTAAAGCTCGAGAATTGTCTAAGGACTATTCTTGGCAAATGCCTGTCGTCTTTGCTTTTGTCTTTGTTGTCGCCTTGGTCGCTCCCATGGCCCACACCCGGGATGCTAAGTCGGCCCGCGAATGTTTCGATCTTGGTTTCAACTTGATGTTCCTTGGGGCGGTGTTCGGCTCCGTACTAGCCCTGCCGAAAACGCTTTTTATGGAACCTCCTTCTGACATAGCCTCCGGAGTGACGAAAGAAGCGAAGAAGGCTGTAAAACAGAGTGACGGAAGCGGGGGATGTTGCGACTGCGACGGGTGCGATTGCTGTTGTGATTGCGGAAGCTGCTGTGAATGCGGAGATTGCTGCTAGTTGGGACGCAAAAACCACGCTGGCGACAACGACCTTCTTTCCCAATTTAAATATCAAAAAAGGCGGGCCAAGCCCGCCTAAAAATACCAATTTGTCTCAGTATTAGTTAGGTTTACCGACCGCATTAACTGTCGTCGCCGCCCTCGGCGAGGCGACTGTTCTAACCGCCTCGGCCCTTGTTGGGCTGACTCGATAAGTGGAGCCGGATGTGCCGATCTTGCGATACTCGGTCGGCACGTTAAAGAGCGACGGATCAGGCTCGTTTCGTACAATATTGGTCAATTTATATGTCTGTTCGCCGAACCTCGGATCCTCTGTCTTTGAATAAACAACCAGCCCTAGATCTTTAGAAAACCATCTTTCATAAACGATCTCGATAGGCCGTTCATTTCCAACGGCACCGGCAGGAATTGTTGTGATCCTGCGGGTTCCCTCCGCTGCGACACCTTCGAAGTCGCGGGTACCGAGGTCTTCAGTCCTGGATTCATATCGCGATTTCATTCCCGCGGCCATGCCGATGGCATAAGGACCTGTTCCGTCGACCGTTACGGCCATGACTCCTGACGGCGGAGCAATGGCTACGTTCAGTTTATCCAGTCTTCCTTCGGCCTTTAACTTGGTGATCAATTCGTCTGTGGCCTTACCCTCAAGTGTCCCGGTCAATTTTCCTTCCGCTTTGAGTTTCGCGAGAGTTTCCTGTGAAGCCCGCAGTTCACCTGTCGCTGTCGTCAACGCACCCTCGACGGCTTTCAGATCATATACACGTGCCGTCTTAAGCTGCGCGTCCAGTTCGTATTTCTGCTGAATTACCGGATCCACTATCGAGACACCCGGCGCAAGCGTATATGAAAAGCCAAGTGCACCACCGAAGCCGGCCTTGTTTTCTCGGCGGGTCCGGCCTTCGCTGTTCCGATATATCTTTGTTGTCGAATTATGCGTGATGCGGTTGCCGTCAGCGAGAGTTTGAACACTTTCATTTACTTCTTCGCCAGAAAATGGCGAATTTTTCACCGGATTGATCCGACTTGCGGCAAGCTCCGCGATTACCTTTGCCGCTTGAGCCGGCGCGGCACGAACAGCCGGCTGCGGAGTTTCCTGCGCCGCTGCAGCAATGGCGCCAAGGGCAGCTATAAAAATTCCAACAAACACTTTCATGATGTTCTCCTCATTTTCAAAAATTATTTGACCAGGCGAATCGCTCGCGTTACGCCATCGGTGCCGACGAGCAGTTCCGCCCTGACTGTCTCGCTTTCATTTTCCAGCGGCAGGTTTACGCCGAGGGCGAGCAGCGACGAACGCTTGATATCGACTCTAACTATTCTTCCGTTATCCAGGGCACCGTACGGGTCGCCTCCGGCAGATAATTCATAAAATGGGCCGTCGCCTTCAACTGGAGAGCTGTTGCGTAGCGGATGATAAACGGCTTTGACGACACGTCGTGCCTCGGAAGCTCCGATATCGCTAAAAGTCGCACGGCCCGGAGAAAGTTCATATGAAAACTTAGGAGGACTGACGGGCCGTGCGATAACCGGAACCATTTCCGGGGAACGAACTTCGAGTACGGCGATCAGCGGCGTTGCTGTTCTTGACAGTGTTGCCGACAAAATACTCAATAAAGCGACCACGATGACCGCGGTTGCACCGGCAAACTTCAATATATTTGAGTTGAAAAATGGCGCCGCCATTCCAGGTGTAGTGTCCGTTCGGATCGTGTCCAAACGGTCAGATCCGATCTTCTTCAATACCATCTCGAAGAGCACCGGATCTGCGATCAAATTCTCGATCTCGTCAGCTCTGGGAGCAGAGCGCCGGACCAGCGTCGCTCCAATGGCATCCAGGGTCTTGTTGTTCAGGTCGGCTCTCTTCATCACTCCACTTAAAACGACGAACTCGTATGCCGTAAGGTTACAAGGTCTTTTTCAAAATCTTTCGCATCGACGCCCGGGCACGCCATGCACGGACCTTAACGTTCGATCTTGAACAATCGAGAACGTCGGCAATTTCGGCGACGCTCATTTCATCTGCATACATCATTTGCAGCAAGATTCGATCGCTGTCCTCCATCCGCGAGAGCACCTTGTCGATAAGATCACGATCGATCAATGTCTTTTCGGCCTGCTCAAGACCAACCGCGGTCAACTCCAGCAACGCTGCTTTTTCATGTTCCGCAAGTTCGCAATCAAGCCGTTCGGGCCGTCGTTTCTGACTCCGGAGCATATCCAGGCAAGCATTGGCGGTGATCTTTGACAGCCAGCTCATCAGCGAACGGTCATACTGTCCTCGAAATCGCTCCAGTTCAACGAAGGCTTTGGCGAACGTGATCTGGATGATCTCTTCTATCTCTTCCGGCTTGCGAAAAAAGCGGGTCGCAACCATCGCCACCAGTCGCTTGTGCCGGTCGAAGATCTGCTCGAACGCCGCGTTGTTACCGGCGAGTACGAGTTCCACGAGTTGAGCATCAGTACTTTCGGCATGCGAACGGACGTCAGCGACGTCATCACTGACGCGTCCGACGTAGTTTTCATTCTGCAAAGCCGTAGTAATACTATTCATCAAAAACTTTGGATCTGCGCTGGCCCGTCGAAATTCTAGACGAATATGCTACACGGTCGGTTACAATTAGTTGCTCAGGCAACAGATAACCGGCGTAAGTAGTTGTTACGCAACGCCGTGCTTTTGGTTTATTTCGGGGACGCCATCCGTCTACTCCAGAAGTAGCTCTGAGTTACCCTGAAATAACGATCGATTATTTTGTTTTGGTATTGATGAGCAGTTTTCGCCTGGCCTGAACAATTAGACCAGGGCGTTTGGACGTTACATCTATCACGCGTTCGGCGATGCCGCGGGTTTCGTTGACTGAAAGCTTTGGCGTGTAGGTCACGACATAGGAGGAGTCGATCATTTTTGATACGAGTGGAGCTTTAAGGATCATTTCGTCGGTCGATACCGGCAGAATGTATTCGCCGTTAGTCCCTTCCGCGATCTTTTCAAGCTGCTCCTGGCTAGCCTCGAGGTCGGCCTGTCTGGCTTTCATCTTGCGGATCAGAGTTCGGTCAAGATTGATAGTCGGGCCGATCTTCACTGCCGTTGCGGCATCTCGAGCCCCGTTAGGGAGCTGAGCTTTTACCTCATCGGGCATCGCTTTGGGCGGAGGGGTCTTCGAAATTCCCTTTGTGCGGGGCTCGATATCGGCTGCTTCCATCGAGGAGTAACTAATGACATGAACCGAAATATCGGTAGTTAAAAGGCGCTGAAAAGCGTCAAATTTGGCCGACGACCTACCGGCGCTATCGGTTCCGTCCGTTATCAATATCAGGTGACGATTTTCGAGTGGGTCGCGAAGGAGGAGATCCGTGGCCAATTTCAATGCGTCAATGAAAGCAGAATTTCTACCGAAGTTTGTCTTTTTGTTAATGGCAATGAGTGTTTGCGTCTTGTCGGTCGTCCACTCGTCCACGATCTCGGCCTTATCGCTATATTCCATTATCGCGACCGAATCATC
>JBBRSH010000163.1:0-7934 GCA_038245555.1 Pyrinomonadales bacterium
AAGCGGTGCTGCATTGTGGTCACGTCTGTGGCTTTTAAACATCTCCTCGAAAACTTCTTGGGCGGTCATTTCGCCGAGACGCAGTTCTTTTGGAAAATTCACCTCAAATGCCTGGAACACTCGTTTCGCCTTTTCGCGGCAGATCTTTTCGGCATTAGCCTCGCGGCTTAGATAGCCCTGCGCACGAAGATTCTTTCCGGCAACTACGGGTCGGACAACCAAAGAGAAAAAGCCATGTTCACGAATTTCCCTCAGCAGGCTCGGCAAGAATCGTCCAATGAAACTCTTATCCGAAGCATCACGAGTCGGAACGCGGATCCAAACGCTCGCCGTCTGTGTCATCACCCGGCCGCTTCGAACTGCCTCTTCATAGAGGGCAAGATTGGTGGCTTGGAGCAGCGAAGCCAGCGGATCGCTTTTATCCGTGTTGCGGGTCCGCAAATGATTCTTGAGTGTCGTGCCTTCGTCCGACTTATTACAGAACCGAAACTGAATGATCGTTCGGTTTGGCTTATCGAATTTCAGGAGTGTCTTCAACTCTTCCATTCTTTGTTCGGTAAGCCTTTCATCGTCGTAAAGCGTATTTGCGGGCTCGAAACGGTAGGCCTTCCCAAAACTCCCGTCCGTGTAGCGGATAGTGTTTCCTTCAAGCCCGAGAATCTCGGTCGGGAATAGCCGTCCTTCGCCAACACAGCTGCCAAGCGGCCTGGATGGAGAAGTCTCGGCAGCAATCACCTCGTCAAGGCTGTTTCGGTGTGCATTCGAAAAAGTGAATACACGTCTGCCGATTGCAAGCCCAATTCCCGCGAAGAGAAAGCTGCTTGCAAGAGCGAAAATTAAATGTGCGTATGAAAGATTTGCGTTGTCCATTTGCTACCTCTTTGTTTTTGTAACCCAATCAACTTTCTCGAACTCGCGACCGATGGGTGGACGAAAGTTGGCCCAACCATCGGAAGCGGCGTCAAGCCGATTTTTCATCCAGCCTTCCGGCTTGCTGGCCCGCAAGAAATTGAATGTCCCGAGCAGTATCAGAAAGGTGAGTAATCCAAGCGGGAAGCCAAGTGGGACATGGTAAATCCATATCCCAAAGGCGAACGGCAGGAAGTACACCACGGCTGTCGGGGCCAAGATATATTTCCAGTCGGTTGTAAATACGCCGAACCGTTTGAGGCCTCGGAAGACGTTGGGCCGGGTGAGTCTGCGTCTCATAGATTTCCTTAAAAGTTTGTGTCAACACCAACGGAACGACCCTGAGCGATCTGCCAGAAGACGGCGACGATCGTGCCAAACGCGAATGAGAGGATAGAGCCGAACGCCTGACTCCCCCACTCCTTGCCGGTCATCTTGTTGTAGATAGACCATGCGATTCCGACAGCGCCCAGGCAGAACAGAACGATCGCCATCAATTTAAGCGCCTCGCGGATGATGTTTGAAAGATTGCTCGCGTCGCCGGTAAAGATAGGTCCTTGACCGAACACATTGTCACTTAGGAGCAAATTAGTGCCGACGAGCAGAAGAGCCGGAAGGCATATTCGAATGGTCATCCAGATCCTGCGTTTGAAAGATACCGATTGATTGACGCAACCCCTCGGTGCGGTTGTTAGGTTTACTGAACAGATATTCTCTTGCTGTCTTTCCATTTCAAGTTTTCCTCGCTTTATTTGTGATTTAAGAACCAGGCATTTTTTCGTTTTCGAAAAGATGCGTCAGTTTTCAGAGATGCTCTTGAGCAAAATGCGTGCCGCTTGAAACGTGAGGCACTCTGGAGGCGTTTTTACGGCCTCAGACAGGACTGGCACACCCCTTGCCGAATGCAGAGAAGAAGGCCGCGCTTTTAGACAAACCAATTTGTCGATGAAAGCAGGCTTGTAAAACTTCGAAATCGGGAGAACGGAAATAAACGAAATGATCTTACGAACAATAAAGAATGGGATGACATGCGGGGTTTTAGTTGCTTTATTCAGCGTTTTGGCGGCGGGACAGCAACAACAAATGACTCGTCAACAGTTCTCGCGGCTTAGTTTGCCCGCGCGTGCTGCATATTTCGAGTCAACAATTTTGGCGGCGGCGAATTCAGAGGGTGTTGATCCTAAACTTCTCTGGACGATCGCCTACAACGAAACGCGGTTCAGGCCGTGGCTTACAAGCAATAAGGGAGCTCAAGGGTTGATGCAGTTCATACCGGGAACAGCCGCCCGTTTCGACCTCCGAAACCCCTACGATCCATCGGCCGCAATCCGTGCCGCAGCCCGCTATGTTGGATACTTGTCGAGAACGGTGGGTAATCGTTTAGATTCCGTCCTTGCTGCCTATAACGCTGGCGAAGGTACTGTTTTGGCATACCAGCAGGGGAAGCCACTTCGCATCGGTGCAAAGACGATCAACGCTATCGGACAAAGGACTGTGGGAGGGGTGCCGCCGTACACAGAAACAGTCGGATATGTCGGACGAGGCCTAAAGATTTTCCGGTGGCTTGAGAGTCGCGGAATGTTTCTCGACGCATCTCAAAAGGCCAATTTTCCAGAGGTGATCTCGGCATATATTGAGAGGGTACCGCTACTAGATATTGAGTTCGGACCGATAACTCCGGTTAAGACGCAGGGCCCGGAAAAGTCCCGCATTCTCCGCACTTCGCTCTCTACGCAAAAATTCGACAACACCCCGCGAGATAAAAGGGAAGACTTGGCTCCGCTTAACGTAGAAGTCTATTACGATCCGCGTTCCGGCAAACGGTATTTGTTGAAATCTGAGAGCGGGAAAATGGAGAAACTTGATGAAACCGGTCCGGTAATAATAACTCCCAATACCCGGGCCGATGTTTCGAGCCCCGCACGGTCTACCTTTGTTTCCGTGCATTCTCGAAACTGATGGTTTGCGGCGAATTCCTGAACCACATGGTGAATTTGTGCACCTAAAGTGCAGAGTGGACCTGTGTACTGAGGTTCATCCAAAACTGTCGTTTAATTCCGGAAGGTGTCTATTTAGTTGGCACCCTCAACTCGATCTCGTCATGGAACAAACCGTAACGCCTAATTTAAAAGCCTTATGAGCGAGCTCGTTTCCGAAGCCGCAAAACTCGTCTCCTTCGTAAACTACAACGGCACGCCCATTTTTCTGATGGTATCTAAGAGTATACTGGCGATCAGGTCATGGGTGATCAGGCGTGCTTTTGTCGGAGGCGCGTAGTGGTTGATGAGCAGTCAAGTGGCAGCGCGTATGGAGACGGCTGCAGATGGCCTTTTATGAGGGCTGGGTCATCGTCAGCAGGTCTTTACTTTCATCCGAGTCGCGTCCTCCGCCCGCGCTTTGCAATATCGCCCGGCTGGATGTCGTTCGCGCCCATATACAAAGCCATTCCAACGAGGTCACCGTTAACCGTGATGCCGATCTCGCCGGTTCCTTCGTTTTGCATGATGTAAAAAAAGAGATTATTGTGGTGGGTGGAAAGTGATGTCCGACATCTTATGCCCCGCTTTGTAGACGAAATTGTCCTTTGGCGAGCTAGACGTGAGCCTCTCAAAGTCTTCATCGGCAACTGCCTGGTTCAGAGGATTCATCAGCAAACAATTCGTGTTCTCATTTTCTTTGCGGCCCTGCGACTTCTGCCGGAGACGAAATATGAGAAGAGTCGATTTGTCGATCTTTTACTGGATTATAGAGTTCTTTCGAGTATTAATACAATGGCGGGCGATGATCATAATAAATATCCGGTCGTTAAAATAACTAGGATCAAAACGAACGGAACAACGCCAAAGGCAGGCAAATATTTCCTCGGTAAGTTTCTCAGCCTCAAGGTTATTTTCCGTAAACTTTTTTGATATTCCCCAAACCAGAGCGCCATGCGTATCCAAGCATTCGGCGACGGCACTCCGGTCTTTGTTCGCGATTCTTTCAAACAGCGTAGAGGATACAACCTCGGTCGTCGATGGCCGATTCAACACTTTCCCCCGAGTCCTCGAACTTATGGAAAGTGGGGATTCTAGTTTGCGGAAAAGGTGTTGGCTCATATCTAACTACTGCGTATCCAGACTTCGCAGAAATGCGATGAGTTCTGCCCGTCCACCAATGTCCGAAATATAAAACGGATGGGGAGAACTCATTCCCCGTGACGGATCGAACAACAATTCCAGCGTTGATACGGAATTATCGTGCAGGAAAACCGGCTTGTGTGACAGATCGAGCAGCAGAGGCAACGCCGTGCCTCGGATGTCCCCACGGATGCTGGCGTTCACTACGGCCATCTTGTCGTCAAAGAAATTGCCGCCCGTATCCAATACCGGGTTTAACGGTGGCATCCGCTGCGCGAGGGTTACTGGATTATCTCCAGGGAAGATCGTCTTCATCGGAACGATAAACGTCGGGACCGGTTTGGACTGACTTGAATTGTGACAAGTCGCACAGCCCTCCGTTTTGAACCTGTCTCGCCCTTTTGCGATCTTCATGCTATCGCCGTGGTCACCGGCTGGTGCCTGGAGGCTGGCGAGATAGGCGTTCAGGTCGAGCAACTTTTGATCGTCGACGCGAATACCTAGAAACGTCTCTTCTTTGCCTGGCATTCCGGTCGTCGATCCCTTGACGTAAGGATAGCCGGTTACTTTGGTGTCTTTTAGAATCTTGACGTAATCATCAGCGATCTCATCACCAGCGGCACCGCCGAGAGTATGCAAAAACGCCCGCCCGCCCGGTGTCGTTAGATTCGTCGGGTCAAAGAGTGCCGTGTAAACCAAATTACTAAAATTATCGAGTTTAGCAATGGCCCCTTCGCTGCCGTATGGAGCCGCAAGATCCTGTCGAAATAGCGGCGTATTGTGCATCGGATCGCCGTTGCCGTCCGGGCTGTCGTCAAACATCCCAACGGGATAATATGCCTGAGTCGTCAGATAGGTATCGACCTCTTTTTCGCTCGATTTTTCCGTAAGCCCTTTCGGTGCTCGTCCAAGCGTCTTGCCCTTATTCGCATCCAGCGACAACTGTAATATCGGATACAGGGCCCGTGAATTTGCCGCTGTTGCAAAGATCGCACCCATATTCAGATTGTGCGCCGCCAGGCCGTCCTGGCGATGTCCAATAGTACCGCCGCCCGACACGTTCAAGATCGCAGCGTCGGTTCTCGTATGGCACATCGCACAGCTTACGCCAACCTTGTCGCCTTTGGAGACGTCCAGTTTGCCATCGCCGTTGCTGTCCTTAACGACAAATCCGATGACCGAATTAGCATTAAGTAACTTGATCGTTGTCTTTGGATCGTTAAACAGTTTCGATGTCGCTCCGGTCGGATCTTTCTTTAGCTCCGCCGCAACTGCCTGCTGCGTAGCCATATCGAGAGCATCAACATCGACACTCAGTCCGACCTGTAGGGCTTTCAGCGGAGTCAGCTTCGACTTGACGACGCCCTGCGGGACGCGGGCGGCGTCAGTCCAAAATCCCTCGTTGCCAAACGTCTCGTTTCGAAATACCTCGCGGCCCGAAGCTGCGTTGCCATCTAGTCTCTGCGCGATCGCCGGCCCTTGATCGGCCGGGCCGTCATCGCTCTGTTTCATTACCGATGTCGCGCCCGGTTTCGCCCTTTGAGCAAGGGCGAGATCAAACCCGTAATATCCACCGATCAGCACAAACAGCCCGATCGCAATAAGTTTTGCAGTCAATGTCTTTTTCATAGATTTCCCCCCAGAGATATGTCATTGCCGCCTGAACGGCCAGATCGCGTAAAAACGCATCAAAAATATTTGAGAAGATATAAATATAATCTAGGGTATTAGGCGTCGACTGTGCGCTGTCATACACAACATGAAAGTAACGGATGCGAGATCAAGTCCTTGATTTCAACAGCTTGCTTGACCGCAAACCAGGTTTTAAGATCTTCGAATTAGGCAAAAATTATCCATTCAAACAAGGGGGATAATTCGCTGATCTTTAACCAGGAAGAACCGGTTGTGGTTTCGGAGGGTGGATTATCACATAGATATTCCGCCGTCCGTTTTTTATTTATTGGTTTTTTGTCGAAAAGATGTTTAAGGGAAAAAGATAAATTTTTATCCGCCGACAAAATTTCAACGTCTTTTATTTTGGCTTTTCAAGGTTTTAGAGATCTGAAAGGTCTATCAAACTGAGAACTTGAGTTAGATAAAAAACGCCGACTGACATCCCTGCCAGTCGGCGTTAGCTTTATTAGAAGGTAAGCAGATCGGATATTCGCTTTTTACAAAACCGCACGAGTTTCAATTGCTATTTACATGACATAGGTTAATCGCGTCGGCGGAACGCGTACTCCCATGTATCATAACGAAAATGGGATACCGTTTTATTTGGCCGGGATGGGAATACGGCAGTGGATCACGGTTCCCTTATCGGCCTTTGATTCGATCGACATGGTTCCGCCAAGAAGAAGGCATCGCTCGCTCATGCCGACGAGGCCCAGACCGCCGCTGCGAGTGGCGGGTTTCTTCTTGCCAGTGGAATCGAATCCGACGCCGTCATCCTCAATGGTCAAGATCAGATTATTATCCTGAAAAGTTAGAACGACCGAAACGCTGCTGGCCTTCGCATGCTTTAGAATGTTGTTTAAGGCTTCCTGAACAATCCTGTAAACATGAATATTGATCTCTGAGTTTAGCGGCCGCCTCTCGGTCATTGGAGCATAAAATTCGGCCGCAATACTGTGGTTAAGTGACCAGGCCCGGACAAAATCACCCACCGAGGCACGGAGCCCCAGATCATCGAGGCCTAGAGGACGAAGTTCGTAAGAAAGGAAACTAACAGCGGCGTCCATCTGCTCAGCATAGTCCTGGGCCTTAACGATCTTTTCTTTTATCGAGCTTTCAACGTCGCCTGTCTGCAGCTCCTGTAATTTGAACCGCATAGCCGTGATCTGCTGACCGATCTGATCATGCAGGTCGCGCCCGATCCGCCGGCGTTCGTCCTCTTGTGCAGATGCTAAGCGGCGCAAAATCGCGACCCGATCTTTTTCGACCCGAAGCCGCCGTTCATTTTCAGCTTTGAGTTTCTCGTTAGCCTGCTCTAACTCGGCGGTACGCTCCTTAACGCGAGTTTCCAATTCTTCACGCGAACGACGCAGGGCTTCTTCAGCCTGCTTGCGGTCGGTGATGTCGGTGTGTGCACCCACCCACTCCTTTACCTCGCCGTCCGCCGTCATTACCGGAACCGCGCGTATTGCGCATACACGCCACTCGCCGTCGTAGCGTCTCAGCCGATGCTCAAAAACAAAGGTCTCATTCCGCCTGACCGATTCGTTCCATGCTTCTTTCGTTTTATCGGCATCATCCGGATGAACGGCATTCGACCAGCCGAATCCCTGATATTGATCAGCGGTTTGCCCTGTAAACTTTTCCCAGCCGGGTTGTTCGCCCACCATTTCGCCCCGCGAGTTGTTGGTCCAAACCAAACTGTCCATCGCCTCAACCGCCACCCGGAACCGCTGCTCGCTAAATCTAAGTGCTTCCTCGCTTTCCAGGCGCTCAGTCATGTCACGGACGATCGTCGAGACGCCCACGACATGGTTCAATGAGTCCTTAACCGGTGACATGACGACCTCGAGGTCGAGCCGCTTATCGTCTTTGTCAAGCCTAACTGTTTCGAACATCTCGACCGACTCGCCCAGCCGTATCTTGTCAATGTTGCCAAAGATCTGGGCGAGGTCTTTAGGCAGCAGCAGCATTTTCATGCTCTTTCCGATCGCCTCCTCGGCCGGGTAACCGTAAAGCGACTCTGCCGCGTGGTTCCAGCTGGTGATCGTCGTGTCAAAATCAACGGTAATTATCGAATCGCGGGAAGATTCGATTATCGACGCCAAAAAATATTTAACCTCGGCCGCCTTTTTGCGTTCGGTGATGTCGATCAAAGCCGCGGCGAAACGAAGAGGTTTACCCGCAGCGTCGCGTTCGACCTTGCCGCGTACATAAACCCATCGCATGTCG
>JBBRSH010000164.1:0-7885 GCA_038245555.1 Pyrinomonadales bacterium
AGTGGAAAGCCGGCATCCGCCGGAGGAGGTTGTCCATTTCCCATAGGACTTCCGAACAAGTAACTGATCTCCTTTCCCGCCACCAAGCTAAGCACAACGGCTGAGAGATGAGCCGTGAACCACTGCAAAATATAAAAGAACATCGGCACGCGGCCGAACGTGATGCCGATCCGCTGCCAGATCGCTTTACCGTCGATCTTGTCGGTTAGGGCTAGAAGGAGAAAAGCCGGACCGAGCGTCATCAACAAGTACAGAAGTGATGGCGGATATTTTGTTGTATTGAGGAAAGAGAGAAATGTAAATGCCGGTGTATCCTGCGTCGACCACGCGGATGGATCACCATAGATATTCGTAAGGCGAATAATGATAAAGAGCAGGGTCGCGAGGCTGCCGAGAATGATCAGCCATTTGCGCCGCTGTTCCCGTTCCATTCCATACAGCGTGCCAAAAGCGTATCCCGCGGCCATGACACCTATCCACGGGATCAGCGGGTAGGCCACAAACGCTCCCGAGGTCCCCGGACTGGGTACAACGCCCTGCTGATGCAATATCAGCCAAATTGCCTGCCAGACATCAGGCGACGGTTCCCCTGCAAACGCAATGTTCGGCGGAACCTGAAAACGGTCAAGCAGGTTGTGCAGTATGATCATCGCAACGCCGATAGCTCCGATGATCTTCGTCGGTAAATGGATCAAGGCAGCCATCACGATCATCGAAACTCCGATCACCCAGATCACCTGCACCATACCGAAGGAGGTGTAGTAATCCAGATTGAAGACGATGCCGAACCGGACGACCGTAAATTCTAAAATGATGAGCCACAACCCGCGGGTAAATAAGAAACGTGAAACTTCCGCGTTGCTCTTTCCATTCAATTTCTGCAAAAAAATGCTTGTACCCGCGAGAAAAACAAAGATCGGTGCACAGAAGTGCGTTATCCATCGGGTGAAGAAAACAGCAACATTCGTCTTCGAAAGGTCTGTAGGATCGAACTGCATCGCTCCGGCGTGAACAAAATCGCGAGTGTGATCGATCAGCATGATCATCATCACGATGCCGCGAAGGAAGTCGATCGAATAAATACGTTCCTTTATTCCTTGGATCGAAAGGGCCTGTGTTGATTCCATATTTTACGCTCCGTAGATCAGTTGTAATTCACGGTTGCTGCAAATGTCCTTACATCTTGTGAAATTTTGTGAATCTTGCCCAGCCGAGGTCATTTTTTGTCCTCCGCTTTACGGAGAGCCTCGGCGACCCGCCGTTTTGTCTCCGCGGAGGGAACATCCTGGCCGTCCCACCATTCGAGCGTGTCCGGCCAAATATATGCACCGCCTTCGATCAGTACCTCGATCAATTCGCCGTGATAAGGAGTAGATTCATTGATCGCCGACCAAAGTGCCTGTCCGAGGACTGTCGAGTCGTAGATACTCTTGACTGCCATCGGGATCTTTCTTGCGACAAGCATCTTAATTACGTCGGCTTTGCCGCTCGAGGCCGCCCAATGAAACCCTGAAAGCCCGGTTCGAATTCCGGCGTATGGATCGACACCTTTGTCCAGCAAATACCCCGCCGTTTTCGCGTGCCCAAGCCAGCACGCAGCCGCAAAAGCCTCGGCCAGCGTTTCCGATTCGTAAGTAAAATAGCCCTTTTCAAACCAGTCAATTACGATATGTTCAAAGGCATTCGGGCCGCCGACCGAGCGTTCAAGGATTGTGAAATCGCCCCGCGACAACGCCGCCACCGCGTATCGAAACAGAATCGGTTGTCGGTCATCCCGCCCGTTCTCAAGGGCATCGAGCAGTTCGTCCCAACTTGTAAATCCAACCTCATCGGCGATAAACGCGCGAGCCGTGGCAAGATCAAAGCGTTCGGGATCGAAGGCCTGTCCCGTGCTTTCCGCCACACGCCGTGACCGGTTGCTGATGTGTTCGCGAAAACTCTTGTCGCCGGAATCGTACGTTTCAACGACGGCTGCGGCAAGCCGCTCGTAAACGGCCGAGGACTGTTGGTCCGACCGAACGGTTTCGCCAAAAAGTGTTTCTAATTCTCGTCGGTTCACGTCCTTCTCCTTATTTTTGGGGACACTGAAAGCAAATGCCGTATCCGTCGGGATCGTGCAGATAAAGCTGCTTCATAGCGTACGAGGCGACCTTGGGCGGTTTTAGCTCGATGCCTTTGCCTTTCAAATACTCGTACGCCGCATCAGGGTCCGGACAACGGAAGTAAAGACATGTATCGTCATGCCACCGCACGCGTTCCGCCGGGCACTCAACCGGCACATTGCCCGGCTCGTACTGGTCGTTGAGCATCAGGTCCGAGCCGTTTAGCCGCAGCCAGACCCAGCTCGAATCCTCACCGTTACCCGAATCGCTGACGATTTCAAACCCCAGTATGTCGCGGTAAAATGCTAACGCCCGCGGCATATCAAAAACCTGTATTAGTGCGCAAAGGCCTTGAATATCAATCCCCATAAATGTCTCTCTCAAAATTCGCCCGGTACGATCTCGGCTTCAAAATAAGGGACTGGCGAGATCGGGGCTCCCGCCATTCGCCTGAGTAAAACGATCTGACCGACATGCGTTAGAGCATCTCCGATCGGACCCTGGACAAACTTCTCAACCGCGTAAGCGAGCGGCAAATCCGTTGCAATGAACTCATCAAGCTCCTTTGCCGCCGCGAAAAACCGTTCGATCTCTTGATCCCACGTTCGCGGAGCCGAAACCAACTCGACGTATTCTCCTCTTAGCAGATAATACGAACCTTGGAGCAGGTCGCCGAGGTGAGCGAGAATTTCGACCGACGATCGTGATGAATCGGACGCTCGAAAATCGGCAAAATCTGATGGTGCTTCCGCGATCGCGATTCGGCCGCGAAAAACAACTGTTGCCAACAAATGTCGTAGAACTTCACGTTTCGGATCTGAACTCATTGTTTTTGAGACTGGGTAGCATGTATCGTCGCCGATCAAATAGCAATGTTTACAACCCGAAGCGTTGAGCAGACCTTTCCCGCGCACGAGCCGCTTCGATCTCGCGGTCACGAGGCGACGCGTTTGTGACAAGCGAATTGAGCAGCTCCTGTGCGGCCGCCGAGACTCGTTCGACAGCAAGATCGAAAGCGGCTTCGTTTGCCTTTGACGGTTTCGAAAAACCTGAAAGCTTTCTCACAAACTGGATCGACGAGGCGTGAACCTCGTCTGTTGTTGCGGGCGGATCGAAATTGAAAAGCGTCTTAATATTTCGGCACATGTCGTGACGATAAGATATCAACGTGTCCTATTTCAAGCCGTTCGCCCATTTCCGCACCGCATGTGCAATTTCGACAAAGACATCTTCGTCTGAAACGCGGGTTCTTTTTAGTATCTTGAAGCTGTGGTCGGCTGTGTCGAGGAGGTGGAGCGTCGCACGTTTGCCGAGGTCTTTAACGACGGGCTCGAGCAGATCTAGTTCGGCAAGAGCGTCACGGGTGCCGCTGAGGAACAGCATTGGGATATGTACGTTGGCGAGGTGCCCAGCTCTTGCTATTGCTGGTTCACCGGCCGGATGCAGAGGAAAGGAAAAGAATACGAGCCCGCGGACACCGTCGATCGGTGACTCTGACTGTGCCGTCGATGTCATCCGTCCGCTGAATGAATGACCGCCAGCGATCATTGGAAGGTCGTCAACCGCCTGGTGAGCGGCCGCAACCGCTGAGCGAATCGTCTCCGTACATGTCGCCTGCGAATTGCGTCCACCGCCCTTTTCCGAATAAGGGAAGTTATATCGAAGAGTCGCGATCTTCTCACGGCCAAGATTTTCCGCGATCGTTGTCAAAAGCGGTGTCCTCATGTTCGAACTTGCACCATGCCCGAGTATCAGCAAATGAGTCGCCTCTTCGGGCCGCATCAACAACGCGGAAACTTCGCCTTTTTCGGGGGTAGCGATAAACTTGATCTCTTTTGTTACAGATTCCATTTTTTAGTGAGAAATGCGGGAAATTTTCACCGTCCACGCATACTTTCCTTGTATCTTTTTACGTGCTTCTTCCGGAATTGTTATGAGCACGCCGTTTCCGATCCGTTCCCAGGTCAGAGGCACGTCGACACCAAGCAAACTGAGCTTCGCATCTTTGTCGGGAGCCAGGCGGGTGAGCCAGATCTTTGCCGGCGGAGTGGTCTCATTTTCGTCGGCGAGATAGATGGCATAAACGGTGCCGTCCCTGAGCGTCGTATAGCACACCTTGCCCTCTTTGTACGGAGCTATCGGCCGCGTATTGTAGATCGCTTCGCCGTTTATCTTCATCCAGTCGCCGATGTCACGGAGCCGATCATAGGCCTCAGGTGCGAATTCGCCGTTCGGGCTCGGGCCGACGTTGAGAAGGAAATTACCGCCTTTTGCAACGATGTCGACCAGCAGATGGATCAATTGCCGCGAAGGTTTATACACGTCGCCCGGAACGTACGACCACGAGGTTGCCATCGTCATACACGTTTCCCACGGGTATGACAGCGGCTTTTCAGGAATGGTCTGCTCGGGCGTTCGATAATTCTCAAAAGGCCCGTGAACATCGCGGTCCACGATGATGATGCCGGGCTGATTTTTACGCGCCATCGCCGCGATGCGCGGCATATCGATGTCTTGCTGCCACGGAACCTCGCCGCTGCCGACGGTTGCGTCCCAAGGCGGCGTTCGGCGTTTTACCCAGCCGCCATCGAGCCAGAGTATGTCGACCGGGCCGTACTCCGTCGTCAGTTCATTTAGTTGGTTGTATGTAAAGTCTTTGAAACGCTGCCAGCGTTCCGGGTATTTGGCGGTGTCGTAGTTGTTATTGCGGTCGGGCGTGGCCCATTCGGGAGCCCAGTAATCTTTGCTGTGCCAGTCGGGCTTTGAGAAATAAGCCCCGATACCCATTCCCTCACGGCGAAAGGCGTTGAAGACCTCTTTTGCTACGTTAGATCGCCGATTTGTGTGAAAAGGCACATCCGCCGCCGTAATCTTGTAATCGGCGTATTTCGTGTCGAACATGTTAAAGCCATCGTGATGCTTGGTCGTAAAAACGACATATTTCATCCCAGCATCTTTCGCGGCTTTGGCCCAGTGGTCCGGGTCAAACCCGATGGGATTAAACGTCTTGGGTAGCGCCTCGTATTTTTTTACGTAGTCGACATAGCTGATGCCTTCCGGACGACGGCACCAAGGCACGTCCTCCGAGCAGATAGACCACGATTCAACAATTCCCCATTGGCTGTACGTTCCCCAATGCATCAGGAGGCCAAATTTCCAGTTTTGCCAATTGTCGAGCTTTCTTAGAACGAGCTGATCGGTTTCGGGAACATACGGATCATTTTGCGCCTGCGTCGTGAATGAGTTCCCAATTGCTAGGACGGCAAAAAGCACGAGGGCTAACTGTTTCATTACTCAGTTATACCCTCGTTCGCCAAAATTGTGGAATGTCTCTATATCAAATGCCGCAAAGCCGTCATGCCATCGATCGTCGGCGTCGCGAACCCAATAAACTGGTTCAAGGTCACCTTGTACTTAAGCAAACGGAAATGCTGACGACATGGTCGGTCTATTTTCGAAACAGAGAAACTACTGCCTCAATCACATCGGAAAATTTCACACTGACCAGTTCACCTATACTCCTCGATATTATCGTTTCGTTGGCCGTAAAGAGTTTTCCCGGTCGTATAAAACTCGTTCGACTCAGTGTACCTTTGCTCATATCAAGCTGAGAAATTTCGATCGCTGAGGCGTCTGTGTAGGACTGACTGGTTATCTGACACAACACGGTGTCACCACGTCCGGCTTGCGCCGAAACAAGTGCGGGACGAAGTTTTACGCCACTGAGATCGCTGAATGGAAATCGGACAAGAACTATTGTTCCGCTTGCAGGTGCTGCCAAGCCTCATCCTCCTCAGGTCGAAGCCAATTGGTTCGAGCGCAAGTTGATTAATAGCGACTTTTCCTTTGTTGGGACGTGCCGTGAACTTAAGTTGGTTGGTCACAACGAATATATGTTGTTGATAACTAAAAAATCACTTCGTAGCGAAAGGATGGTCAGGACCATGTGTCATCGAATAGATTGGTCTTCTAACTGCCCTAAGCAATTCATTATTTCCGCACCTCAGGCAAAACCCAACAAGTTGCTCGATCTCAGTTATCGTTACTGCCGTTTCCGTCGCCTCCCCAACCGAGCGCCCTTCAAAATCTACAGCTTGTGATTTAATTACAACGCAAGGGTTGCCAGATGTTGTGGTTCCTACGCTATATTCTGTCGAGATTGGTAATGTCATCGTTTTCTTGTCAGCAAAGCAACTAAATACGGAAATTCTTCTTCAGACCCTGCCACACCTCGCAGTATTCATGCTGGAGTTTCGAGGAGTCCATCGCAAATTTAGTTGGCCGTATGATGTAGCGTGATTCGAACATGAACGCCATTGTGCCTTCAAGTTTTTGAGGTTTGAGGTCGGCGTTCGACGCTTTTTCGAAGGCGTCGAGGTCGGGGCCGTGGGCGGACATTTGGTTGTGAAGCGAGCCGCCACCGGGGACGAAGCCCTCTTCTTTGGCGTCGTAGGCACCGTAGATGAGGCCCATGTATTCGGACATGTAGTTGCGGTGGTACCACGGTGGGCGGAAGGTGTCTTCGCCGACGAGCCAGCGGTCGGGGAAGATTACGAAATCGCAATTTGCAACCCCCTGCTCGCCTGACGGCGACGTGAGCACAGTAAAGATCGACGGGTCCGGATGATCGAACGAGATCGAGCCGATCGTGTTAAATCGTCGCAGATCGTAGCGATACGGAGCATAGTTGCCATGCCAGGCGACGACATCGAGCGGTGAGTGGTCAATCTCGCAGGACCAAAGGTTTCCGCCGAATTTAGCTACTTGTTCAAATGTGCCTTCCCGATCTTCGTACCAGGCGGCCGGCGTTTCAAAATCACGCGAATTTGCGAGGCCGTTCGCTCCGATCGGTCCAAGATCAGGGAGCCGAAACTGCTGGCCGTAATTTTCGCAGATGTAGCCGCGACAACTATCACCCGCTGCGGGCTCGACCCTGAACCTCACACCTCGCGGTATCACGGCAATTGAACCTGGCCCGATCTGCAATGCTCCAAGTTCGGTAAGGATGCCGAGCCGCCCCATATCGGGAACTATCAGCATCTCGCCGTCGGCGTTGTAAAAATAACGGTCGCCCATGCCCTTGTTGCAGGCGTAGATATGAATGCCGATGCCTGTCTGAGCGAGCGCGTCGCCATTGAGCGCGATGGTCGTGATTCCGTCGATAAAGTCGGTCGGGTCGGCAGGTATCGGAATCGGGTCCCAACGGAGTTGGTTCGGCGTAACGTCGATGTCGTCCGGCGTGCTTTGCCAACGGCCGTTACCGATCCGCTCGAACGGCTTATGCGTAACCGAGGGCCGAATACGATATGTCCACGTCCGCTTATTGTGAGCACGTGGCACGGTGAACGCCGTACCCGACAACTGCTCGGCGTACAGGCCCAATGGAGCCTTCTGCGGCGAATTGCGCCCGACGGGCAAGGCTCCCTCGACCGCCTCAGTCGCGAATTCATTTCCAAAACCGGTTTGATATTTGAGATTCATACGTCCAATTCGCTCTGTGACTATACGCTAAAGATCCACGCGGATTCACTTACGTTATTTCCGTCGTGGTAGCCGCCGGTGATCAGAACTTTTCCGTTCTTAAGCATTGTCGCCGTCGAGAAAAGTCGTTTCGTTCCCATGCTACCTCCGGCCAATCGAAAGGTATTTGTTGCAGGGTCGAATATCTCCGCTCTATCTGCGCCGCCAGCGATCAAAACGGTTCCATTTCTTAATACGACGGCCGTTCCCTGGAGCTTGTAGCGGGCGGTGTTCATGTTGTTTGCGACCGGTGTAAAGGTAGC
>JBBRSH010000165.1:0-7835 GCA_038245555.1 Pyrinomonadales bacterium
ATACGCGAGGATCCGGGCCGAACGCAATGCTGAGCAAAAGCGCCACGCCTATGAAGAGCTCCAGCAGACTTTCGGGCAATTACTGCAAGCCGAAAAACTGGCTTCGCTTGGAGAGCTTTCCGCCGGTATTGTCCACGAGGTACGAAATCCGCTTGCGTCGATCAAAGGTGCCGTTGAGATACTCGAAGACGAACTGAAACCTGATAGCCCCCGGCGGGAATTTGCAACGCTCGCTAAAACGGAGATCGATCGATTAGACAAGCTCGTTGGCGAATTCCTGCGTTTTGCGAGGCCTGCAACTTTATCCATCGAGCCGAATGATCTGAACGCGATCGTCGAATCAGTTAGTTCCCTGCTCGAAAATCAAGCCGTGGCACAAGAGGTTATTATTGAAAAAAATCTGGGGCGAAATATACCGGAAGTCATGGCGGATCGAGAGCAAATCAAACAGGTAATTCTAAATTTAGCAATCAATTCGCTACAGGCGATTCCACAGGGAGGGCGTATTGTCCTTCGTACATATCAATCGGATGTAGGATGTGTCTTTGAAATTGAAGACACCGGAGGCGGAATCGAGTCCGAGTTGCTTCCGAAAATCTTTGACCCTTTCTTTACCACGAAAGACAAGGGTATCGGACTTGGATTAAGTGTGGCCCACAAGATCGTGTCGCAACATAATGGCAAATTGAAATTTCGTCAAGGAGATGACGGCTCAGTATTCGAATTGGAATTGCCGCTCGTAACCACGAGGGGGACACGGGCTTTGGCAAATATTAAGTGAACATCAGATCCACGTTCTAACCGCCTTCTTTATAGCACAGCCGAACGTTAGCGAGTCGCGAAGGCTCTTCAATGACGGGAGGTATATCAAGGACCGTCATTTAATGAAAGCTATCGAACGGCTAAACCAAAAATATGGCCGGCAGACCGTAAGATTCGGCATGCCGATAAAGCGCGAGAAATCGTGGCAGATGAATAGACATCCTCTTTCGCCCAGTTATACGACAAATTCTGATGACTTCTTAAGAATTACCGCGTAAGCAATGCCAAATTGCTTCTTCTCTCAAGATCCTAACCCAATAACATCATTCAATTTCCGCCCGGAGCCTTCCCTCTCGGCGCTGTTCATTGTTTGAACATCCAGCAGTAGCCTTGGGGCCCCGCTATATTGCGCCGCATATCCATATTTATTAGATCAACTAAAAAATAAGCGGTGGACATTTCTGAGGATTGTAGAGAAAAAAAGCAAAAAAATGGCTGCAACCGGGTACAAAAGGGTTTCAAAAAAACGTCCGTGCTGTATCTGTGGAAAGCCAGATTGGTGCAGCATGACCGCAACCGAAACGATCTCGTTCTGTGCTCGTTCTAATATAAACGCCGATCGCGTCAGCCGTTATGGTTGGGGAGTGTTTTATCACCAGGAATCCAATTTCGACCTCCGCAGAGTAGTTTACGAAGGCCCAAAAAAGGCGAAACATGTATTTGCAAACCTGCCTGCCGCGCCTGCAGTCCGGGACCGAGTTTATCGCCAATTGATAGAGCTTTCTCCTGCATCATTTAATAACGAGATCGTGAATGGAAATGGCGGTTTATTAAAGCGAGGGATACAGGATCACTTCCAATACGGAAGTCTCCCGAAGACTGTTAATGAGCGGAACATTTTGGCGGAGAGACTTCTTAGAGAGCTTGCGAAAGAAATCGGCGGAGATGCCAGTCTATTTAGCGGCATACCCGGTTTCTGGAGAGATATACGCGGCAAACTGCGTCTTTGGAGTGCGCGGGATTCAACCGAAGAGTTAATGCTGATCCCGTTCGTCGGAGCCGAGGGGCTTGTCCGGGCCTGCCAGATACGGTTCATGAGATACGTTCGTAATAAGTCCGGGCGTTATGTTTGGCTTTCCTCGTCAAAGGAACGAACGGGCTGCGGTCCCGGATCGCCGCTGCATCACGCGGCGCCGGGCTCGTCTTTACAGTGTCCCGTACTGGTTACAGAAGGCGCCCTGAAAGCAGCAACCACTCAAGTATTCCTAACTGAAACTTATGTTGTCGGCAGCAGCGGTGTCGCAAGTTCTCATCGAGAGATCATTGAGACCGCACGAAGCAGGCCTTTGGAGATCGCCTTCGACAATGACAGTTTCACCAATCCGCATGTGGCCCGAGCACTAGCAGCACTATTGCGACTTCGGTCCGCAGATCAAAGGTTGTTTGCATATGACGACAAAGTGCGAATTCTCACCTGGGACCGATCCATTAAAGGTATAGATGAGGCACTGCTGGCGGGCTTTAAATTAGGATCACTGACCTGCACCGAGTGGCTTAAGCGTCTTACTCCTGAGTGTCTTGAACAGGCCAGCCGACAATTATTTACAACGTAAGACAGTAAACGAGCGGCTGGCAGAGCTTTAGAAATCGTTCTGTAAATAGCAAGATGAACCAGCCTATCGAACCACCGCGCATACCCGTCTCTCTTGTTGAGCAGATTGCAGCGATCATTGATACCGATGAAAGACAGATCACGAATCGTGAACTGTTGGCATTGTGCTGGGCGGCCGGAATTCACGGCTTATCGACCGATCCTCATTTGTGTCACGAGGTCGCAGAATCTGCTTTGAATCTTCTTGTTAAGACAAAATTTGGGAAACGATTGCTGTCCTCGACTGATCCTTCTACTTCCTGCACTGAAACACTCAAGCCTCTGCAAAAGAGGCTTCCGACGCAGTCATGGCGAAGCATAACACAGAATACGTATCAGCAGTTTTCTACTCCGGCTTCGATCGCATATCTTGCTTCGTATCTGTTGAATCTCAACAGCCGAGACTTGGTACTCGAACCATCATGCGGCACGGGGAGCCTTGCTGTCTGGGCGCTTGTCTCCGGAGCGACAGTTTTCACAAACGAGATAGATGTGCGGAGACGCCGCATTGCTAAGCTTCTTGGCCTGGACCCGTCCGGGCACAATGCTGAGTTTATTGACGATCTCCTGCCGGGGAGTATTGTCCCGAACGTTATCTTAGCCAATCCGCCCTTCTCATCGAGCGGAGGACGCACGGAGCGAAATCAATCGAAGTTCGGATTCCGTCATGTCGAATCAGCACTAAGGCGACTCGCGAAAGGCGGAAGGTTCGCGATCATTCTTGGCGAAAACGGTTCACCGCGGAGTGCTATGGGAAGAATATTTTGGCAGTCTCTGCTGCCGGATATCAGTGTGACGGCATCAATAGAATTACCCGGAAACGAATACTACCGAAACGGCACTACCGTGGGTGTCACACTGATCCTTGGCCGTAAAACTGCAATCGGCACGCCCGATCCGACCTCTTTGATCGAAATACACGTGAGTATTAGTGCTTCCTCTGTCGAGGATGCGTTCGAGCGGGCAGTTGCAGCCATGCTACGTTTCAACTCTACAACGGAATAAATAAATGCTTTCAAATCAGGAGTCAATTCCAGCCAGAACAGGTGCGCTTTTTTCGGGATCAGCGGTAGCAGCTTCGACCAAAGTGAATGAGCAGGATTCGGCTAATCACACGCTTGCTTACTCTCCACGCCATATCGTCGGGGGATCTCCGCATCCGGGGGTGATCGTCGAGACGCCGGGTCTAGCAAATGTCGAACCGCCGCCGATCAGCTACCGTCCACATTTGCCAAGGGAGCTATCCGATACCGGTAAACTCTCCGCAATGCAGTTGGAAAGGATTATATATGCCGGTCAGGCCCATGAGCAGAGACTTGGGGACGGTTCGCGGGCCGGCATCAGCATCGGCGACGGCACGGGTACGGGAAAGACCGCGACTTTGGCCGGAATAATTCTTGATAACTGGTTTCAGGGCAGAAGGCGGGCAGTTTGGTTTTCGGTTCAAGCCGATCTCATTGAAGCCGTGTCGGATGAGTTTGAAAGACTGTGCCTTACGCCGCCCATAAAGCTGATAAACGATTTTCCGTCCGACAGCGAAATTGCGCTCAGCGACGGGATTCTTTTCTGCACCTACCGGTCACTGATAGCTCGCTCGAAGCTTGGGCATCGCCGCATCGATCAGATAACCCGGTGGCTTGGACAAGACGGTGCGGTCATCTTCGACGAGGGACATAAGGCCAAATATGCTTTTGCCGACGATCGCGGAAAATCGACTCAAACCGGTGCGGCCGTACTCGAAATTCAGGACCCGGCCCGATTCCCGGACTTACGGATCGTCTATTCATCTGCGACTTCAGCGGGCGAGGTTCGGCATCTTGCATATATGTCGAGGCTCGGTCTTTGGGGTGACGGAACAAACTTCCCGCTAGGTTTCGAGCAGTTCGCCGAGGAGATCGAATCGGGCGGCATCGGTGCTCTTGAAATGGTCTGCCGTGACCTGAAAGCGATGGGACGGTACCTGTGCGGCAATCTGAGCATGGGAACAGATCCCGAATCCGGGCTTGCGGTCGAGTTCCGCGAAGTGACTCACTGGCTAACTCCCGCACAGAGACAAATGTACGACAATATGGCCCAGGGCTGGCAGGAAGTCTTCCGGAACATACATCGGGCCCTGGAACTGACGAACTCCGGGAAGGCAACAAAAAGCACTGCGGTCAATCAATTCTGGGCCGGGCATCAGAGGTGCTTTAGAAATCTCATCACAGCCTTTAAAGTTCCGACCCTTATTCGTGAAATTGAAGATGCCTTGGCTCGCAAGGAATCCGTGGTACTCTCCATCACGGGTACAGGCGAGAGCCAGACAAAGAAACAGATCGAGCGTGCGGCCGATCAGGAAGAAGCAATCGACGGTCTCGACTTCAGCCCACGGGAGACGCTCACACGCCTTGTCGCGAACTGTTTCCCGACTGGCTGTTTCCAGGAACGCACAAATCCGTACAGCGGAACTATCGAGCACGTTCCCGTTCTCGATCCTGAAGGCAATCAGGTTGAGAGCCGGGCGGCGTTGCAGCTCAGGGCCGAACTTCTCGACAAACTTTCCGTCCTTGACGTACCCGAACATCCGCTGGACCAGTTGGTTAACTATTTCGGAGTCGAGAACGTAGCGGAGATGACGGGTCGGAAGAAGCGGCTGATACGCACGGCTGCGGGAACACTCGAATACCGGAACCGCCAGCTTCCCGGCGTTCCGTCAAAACTAATAAATCTTCACGAAAAGAATGCTTTCCAAAATGGTGACAAGCGGATAGCTATCATGTCCGAAGTTGCTTCGACCGGCGACAGCCTTCACGCGGGACGCAATGTCGGGAACCGCCAGCGACGCTTGCATATCGCGGCGGAATTGAAATGGTCGGCGGACAAGCAGATCCAGGATTTCGGCCGCACACACCGTACCGGTCAGGTAGCACCGCCAGTGTATCTGCTTGTTTTCACTGAACTCGGTGGAGAGAAAAGGTTTTCGTCTACTATCGCCCGCAGACTCGGAAACATGGGGGCCCTTACAAAGGGTGATAGACGTGCGGAAAAGGCCGGGAATCTCGACAAGTACAATCTCGAATCCAAAGAGGGCCGTTCGGCTCTTAACATTGTGTTGACAAGCATCATGCGGGGCTGCGAAATAGAAGGCCTCGATGACCCGAAGCGGGCTGTAAGAGATATGGGACTCGGACGAACCGTGGATGGCGTTGAAGAGGTCCCTGAAAGCGAGAGGACTAATATCCCGCGGTTCTTAAACCGTCTGCTTTCGCTCGAAGTCGACAGGCAGAACGCCCTGTTTGATCACTACTATTCGACTTTTCTTGAAACGATCGAATACCTAAAACAAAAAGGGAAACTGGATGACGGCATGGAAGATCTGAAGGCAGTGTCGGTCGACGTTGCCGAGCCGCCGCAGGTCCTCCACTCCGATGCTCTTACTGCTGCGAAGACAATCTATTACAAGCTCGATCTGAAAGTAGCCACGACGCCGGCAAGGTACGCGGAGTTGTGCGCGAGCGACTACATCCAGTTTTTCCAGCACCGCTCTGACCTATCGTTTGTTGCGGTCCGGCGAACACTGTCACACACGGATCCCGAAACCGGCGATCGGTATCATATGTTCGCCATCTCAAAACCGGTTGGAAGAAATCTCTCTTATGTTCGCGAAAGCGAACTAAACCAAAAATACCGTTTGGTGCCAAAGACGCGTGCAGAATCTTGGTGGCTGGAAGAAGAGAGCAAAATACCGTTGCACGAGTATAAAACCGTCCACTTATTGAGTGGAGCGTTATTGCCAATTTGGAAGTACCTAAAGACCCTAAGCCATGACGCGCTCAATATCGTCAGGACGACGACCGATGACGGAAAACGGCTTGTCGGCGTAAAGATCTCAGAGGAATGGCTCAGGGATATTCGCCGTCACTTTGGATTGCGGTCAAATATTCCGACAACCGCATCTGAGATACTGCGTATGGTGGATTTTGAGAAAAACACCGTAAATCTGATCGGAGATATCAGAATTCGAACGACTAGATTTCAAGGAGTTCTTCTTACGGAGGTTTGCCCGTCAACGTTCGAGCAGATCCGCGAGCTTAGAGGCTTCGGGTTGATAAATATAGTTCAGAATGGGAAGCAAAGGTTCTTTCTTTCACAAGAACAACCGGCCGCTCTAGCCTGTCTTGAACGAGTTCTTGGTCTGTATCCCGCCGACTCATGCGATATCGGATTCCTACCGGAATTTGCCGCGGAGTCCTCGGTTTTAGCGAGGGAAGAGCCTGTGCGACTCCCGGAATGGCTTATCGAACCTGAGCTTTCGGAAGTCGCTAATCTCACAGTTCAAAATAACTCATCGCAAGACAAACTGTTCACTTCGTAAACAAAGTGTCTACGCCGTGGACACTTCATACCGCATCGATTCGTTAGCTACAAGATCCTTGTATCACTTCTTACCCCGATAAATACTGTTCATTACCGATTCGCACGGCCTCGATTTCATGCGGCACAGTTTTTGTATTACATCTGCATTGACCAGTAAAGAAAATTAAGGAGATAGAGTCGATGCATAACCAAAACGCTCCAGAGAAAGATTCCCCAATGATTGAGCTTGAGGCAAAGATCGCCCGTTTCGCCCGGGTCCCACATTACGTGTTGATCACGGGAGAGCGTGGGACAGGCAAAACTACCATCGCCCGACGGCTCCACGAGCTTAGTGCTCGATCAAAATCCGATTTTGTGAGCGTCAATTGTGCAAGCTTCACTGCTGACCTTCTTGAGTCGGAACTGTTCGGATATGAGAAAGGAGCTTTCACTGGAGCGTCGGCACCAAAAGCGGGGCTGTTCGAGACTGCTGGCGGCGGAACATTGTTCCTCGATGAGATCGGAGAGCTGACACTGAGTTTGCAGGCAAAACTCTTAAAAGCTGTCGAGGAAAAACGCATCCGTCGCGTAGGCGGCACCTATGAACGCCAAATAGATGTTCGCGTGATCGCCGCTACGTCTCGCAATCTAAAGCTTATGGTATCCGAAGGCTCCTTTAGGCCTGACCTGTATGACCGGTTGAATATTCTTCAGCTTGAAACCATCCCGCTCCGCTGCCAAAAAGGAACGATCCGCGACCTCTTTTTGCGTCAGATGGAAGACGAACGTCCATCGGTTGGTCGGGACTTACCGTTTGTTATAGACGAGAACGCATTATGCGAAGTCGAACAATTGCAATGGAAAGGCAATTACCGGGAACTACGGAACTTCGCTACTCGTCTTGCCGTCGAGTCCATTGATGTCACCATTATTACCGCTGACTTAGTAATAAATGCGCTTCGGCCAAATTCGTCACCGGGCGGGGCCGGAGCGGCCTTGCCCTTGCCGGACACGATTTCGGATCATGACGCCAATAGAGAAAACTACGCCCATCGCAACTTCGTCACCGTTATGCTTGATCCGGACG
>JBBRSH010000166.1:0-7593 GCA_038245555.1 Pyrinomonadales bacterium
AAAGAGGCGAGAGAATAAAAAAAGGCGGGAAGCACCTGAAGCTGCTTCCCGCCGTAGTCTTTAACAGTTAAGAGTTAGTTAGCCAGGGCTGAAGCGGACGCGACTGCGGTTTGAATCATCGGTGTCGTGCTGACCGTCAAGTTGACCTTGATGACACCGTCCGTTTCAATACCGAAGAGGCGAGTTCCTGTCGCCGTTACACCCGAAGCGGTTAGGGGGGCACAGGCAAAAAAGAATGTCGCGGGAAGAGCTGGTGTTGCAGCCACGCGGCCGCCGACATAGGAATATCCGGATTTTGATCCCGATCCCAGAGATCCGTCAATCAAACCAGGCGTCGAAAGTGCGGTTAAGGCAGCGTTTGTACCAGTCCCTGCTACGACACCGGCGTAGTCGCCGTTACCATAGGTCGAAGCATAGGTCATCTGAGCACCATGCAGTGTACGCATAGCGGAAACTGCCGAGCCTTCGTTCGCTGAGCGACGTGCGGCAAGCAGGTTGGGGATTGCGATAGCGGCAATGATGCCGATGATCACGACGACGATAAGAAGTTCGATAAGAGAGAAACCTTTCTGATTTTTCATTTTGTAATTCACAGTCTCCTGAAGTTTTTAGAAATCTTTGTGTGCCTTCCCAGGCCGCAATCCTTTATACAATCAGCGTGCCACGGGGAAGTCATGAGTCTTAAGTCCTGAGTCTTAAGGGGTTATGCGGTTGGCCCGTTGCAGGTTTAGCCGTTATCGGTGCCTCGTAGACGCCGGATTTACAGATTTTGGTAATCGGGGCCTGACAATATTTGTCAGAAGAACCAGTTTCGAGTCGTAAGTCCAAAGCCATGAGCGGTAACGAGTCGTTATTTGACGGAAGGCCTAAAATCCAGTATTCCTTTTCCGGTTACCTAGTTGAGAATTTTGGATCAAGGAGAATATATGGCGGCATTTAGAAAGTTTGAAGATATTTTGGCGTGGCAAAAGGCTCGGCAGGCGACGAATCTGGTTTATGTGGAAACAGCGACGGGAGATTTTAGCCGCGATTTTGAACTGAGGGGACAAATTCGAAGGGCGACCGTCTCGATAATGGCAAATATTGCCGAAGGGTTTGGAAGGAAATCGGACAAGGAATTCGCGAATTTCTTGAGCATCGCCCACGCGTCGGCCTATGAGGTCCAGTCACACCTCTACGTCGCGCATGATTTGAACTATATCGATGTCGAAAGATTCAATACCATTTATGATTTTCTAAGCGAGATTTGTCGAATGATCTATGCGTTGAGAAAGAGTCTCGAAAGGTAAGTGATACTTTCTTTTCCTGCTCAAGACTTAAGACTGAAGACTCAAGACTTCCTTACTCGCTCCCGCGCATTTGGGCGGATAACGTGCGGATATTGTGTTTGTCGAGGAGATGTCGGAGCGAGCGGACGGGCATTTGGAGGAGTTCGGCGGCACGGGTTTGGTTTCCGCCAGTGGTTCGCAGGGCCTCGACGACGTAGGTCTTTTCGAGGTTGTCGAGATGGCTTACCAGGTTGATACCGTTTTCGGGGAGATCAAATTCAGAACGTATCCGTTCGGGGTTGTAGTTGCTTATATGATCTGGCAGGCGTTCGGGCTGGATCTCTCCCATACGTTCGAGGGCGACGGCCCGTTCGATCGTGTGTTCCAGTTCGCGGACATTCCCGTGCCAGGCATAGTCTTCGAGCAACTGCATCGCCTTGGGCGACACTTCCAGCGAACGGCCTGCCTGATCGCAGAATTTCTTTACAAAATGATCGATGAGCTGAGGAATATCATCGCGACGTTCGCGCAGCGGCGGCAAATGGATCGGGATCACTGAGACCCGATAGAAAAGGTCCTCGCGAAATGAACCTTCGTCAGCCATTTGCTTGAGGTCGCGATTGGTGGCGGCGATGACGCGAGCGTCTATTGGCATCTCATCATGGGCACCGACTGGACGGACACGGCGTTCCTGGAGTACCCGCAGCAGCTTGACCTGCATTGCCGGCGACATTTCGCCGATCTCATCGAGAAAGATCGTTCCCTTATCCGCCGCCTCGAACAATCCCTTTCGATTGGCGTTCGCACCGGTAAACGATCCTTTTACATATCCGAAAAGCTCCGATTCAAGCAGCGTTTCGGTGAAGGCTCCGCAATTGATCGATATGAACGGTTTTTCGGCCCGAGGGCTCATGTCATGAATTGCACGTGCAACAAGTTCCTTTCCCGTGCCGCTTTCGCCAGTTATCAGGACGGTCGCCTGGACCTCGGCCACCGTTTCGATCATCTGGAAGATCGCCATCATCTTGGTTGATGAACCAATAATGTTGCTTACCCTGCCTTTTTCACGCTGAGCCCGCTTAAATGCGCGGTTCTCAACGATAAGCTCTTGTTTTTCGAGGGTCTTCTTAACTATTAACTTCAGCTCTTCGACGTCGAACGGCTTTTGGATAAAATCGTCGGCTCCGAGCTTGAAGGCTTCGCGGGCAGTTTCGACCGATGCAAACGCCGTCATCAATATCACGCCAAGGTCAGGCTGAGTCTCGCGCACGGCCCGGAGCATTGCGATCCCGTCCATGTCGGGCATCTTTACATCCGAAATTATTACATCGGCGGGCGCGGCCTGGAGTAATGCGAGCGCTTCGCGGCCGTTCATCGCGGTCCGGATGACATGGCCATCCCCCTCAAATACGAGACTTAGAAGTTGCCTGTAGCTTTGTTCGTCATCGACGATTAATACATTTGCCATTGCGAGATTTGAATTGTTCGAAAAAAGTGAGGGATGCTGAAGTCAAGTAAGAAACCAACACCCTTATTTTCACAGATTAGTCCCGGCTATTTCAAGAGGAAACTTCTGTTTCATCCGTTTTGACCGTCAGGTAGCGGTTAAGAGGCGATTTGGCTGCCGCTTGAACCTCGGCACTTCCATTAAGAAGGGCATTTGGCCGGTTTTCACGAGGAAGCTCGATGGTGATCGTTGTTCCTTTACCTTCACGGCTTCGAACACTGATGACCCCATTATGATCGCGAACGATCTGGTAGACGATAGAAAGCCCGAGTCCCGTTCCGCCGGTTGTCGAAGTTGAAAATGGTTCGAACAGTTGCTCGACCTGATCCGGGGCCATTCCGATCCCTGTGTCGTCAAAGACGATCCGGATGCGGTTATTCTGGATCGCCTCGAGTCCAACGCGGAGCGTGCCGCCGTCGGGCATCGCCTGTATCGCATTTCGCGCAAGGTTCCAGAAGATCTGTTTGAGCTGCGATGTGTCTGCGATGATAATGATCGGCTCGGTGCCCGAGTCGTCGACCAGTTTGTGATTCACCTTTACATCCGGACTATGGGTTAGAAGCGTAAACAGTTCGCGAATCGCAGCCTGTACGTCGGTCGAGGCAAATTCTACGGCCGCGGGCCGTGCATAGCTGAGGAAATTCGTGATTATGCTGTTAAGCCGGTCCGATTCTTTGAGAATGATGTCCATTAGCTTTGCATGGACCGAACCGGGAGTTGTCGTCGATTCAAGAACCTGGATCGCACCGCGCATTGCACCAAGCGGATTTCGTATCTCATGGGCGAGGCCTGCCGCGACGCGGCCGACCGCTGCGAGTCGGTCCTTTCGACGGACACTTTCCTCCATCGAGCGAATCTCCGTAAGGTCCTGAAACGTGATGATCAGCCCGGTGGCTTCGTTTGACTCCGAGAAAAGCTGAGTGATGCCGTAACCTATCCGGACGGCAAAACCCTCGGGTGTCAGAAGATCCGCCTCAAAACGAGGCGGCTGTTCACCGCGGATCGCAGCGTCAAGTGATATCTCGATCGGAATGTGGATATCACCGAAAAATTCGTATATCGAGCGTTTTCTAATGCTGTCCGCCGTATGGCCTGTTATTTCCGCCGCCGCGGCGTTGAAGGTGTAGATCCGACCTTCAAGGTCGGTGGTGATGAGGCCTGACCGGATCGATTCGATGATCCGTTCGTGAAGTACGCGAAGGCTGGCAAGTGTTTTTGCGGTTTCCTCAAGTTCCTCGCCAAAATATCGCCGGTCGGACAACCGCGACGCAAGCAGCCCGACGACAAGAAAAGCGACGATGTGAAAGCTGACGATCTGAACTGCCTTGCCAGTTTCCTGGAGGGGGCCGGACGCTTCGATGATCCCATTGACCGTAAGGACCGCCAACCCGGCAAAGACCGAAACGCAAAATACTGCCATTAGAAGCGTGTTTAGAGGCTTCAGATAGATGCTGGCGACGCTGATCAGCATTATATATAGCGTGATGTACGGCGACGTGAGGTCGCCCGTCCGCCATACAAGCCACGTGATCAGCAGGACATCGAGAACGAACTGAACGCGTATCTGGACGGCGAAATTCTTGCTTAGCCGCAACAGGAAGAAATAAACGATGGTCAAACCCACCGATATTAGGAAGACCAGGAAGAGTCCCTGTGGAAAATTATCAAATGACAGCCGCAGCCTGCCGCTGTGCCACACCCAACTAGTGACCAGCAGCAGAAAGATCACCATTAGCCGGCCGATGAGCAGCGTTTGGATCCGCTGCATCAGGTCTGTATTGGTTGTTTCGACCTTTTCGACTAAACTGGTCATACTTTGGAGCCAAAATAAAATGAGAGCGGAAAACTCAAGTGAAAACTCGTCATTATTTGACAAGCGGCCATGGGGCAGCTTCCAAGTCCTCGACGAAGGCGAAAATTATAAAGTAAAACGGATCGAAGTGTTACCGGGAAAACGGCTTAGTTATCAGCTTCACGCACGCCGCTCCGAACATTGGTTCGTGGTTCGCGGCACTGCTAAAGTAACATTAAATGGGCGTGAAATTCTAGTACGTGCCGGTGAGGCCGTCGACATCGACCTCGAAACCGCCCATCGTGTTGAGAACCCTGACTCCGCTGAAACCCTTATTTTTATAGAAACGCAGACCGGCGATTATTTTGGTGAAGATGACATCGTTCGTCTCGAGGACGATTTCGGGCGACTTGCGTAATATATACTTAGGCTCAGTTGTCTAAAGCTCACACTTATTGATCTTGCGAAACTATCTTTTCGACCGCGTCCAGAAGATCATCGCCGAAAACCTCAGGCTGTTGTTTAAGCAACATCTGATGCTCCTTGCCGTAACCAGTTGAAACCATTGCACTTCTGATTCCAGCGTTGTGTCCTGTCTCGACGTCGATATTCTTGTCGCCGATCATCCACGACCTGGAAAGGTCGATCGCCATGTCGCTGCATGCATCTTCGATCAATCCGAGAGCCGGCTTGCGGCAGCGGCACCCGGCGTCAGGCAAATGGGGACAAAAATAGAAGCCATCGATCGCACCATCAAGTTGCCTTTGGATCTCAAGATGGATGAGTCGCATGGCTGCTTCATCAAAATACCCGCGTGCGATCCCTGATTGATTTGTTACAACTACGACATAGAACCCCCGTGATTTCAGCAATTTAACGGCGGTAACCGAAGACGGAAGTATAAGTAGGTCCTCGACTCTCGATAGATGGTCAACCTCTTCTATAAGTGTTCCATCGCGATCGACAAAAATTGCTGGCCGTGAAGTCATATTGTTACTTATCTAAACTCAATAGACGCAGTGTGTTATCGAATACTTCTTCAACTGTTACTTGTGCCATGCAGCGATGATCTATCGGACAATCGCGGAGCATGCAAGGTGAACATTCGACGACCTTTCGCACTACAACCGCGTTTTTCGAAAACGGCCGGGTAGTAGTGTCGTTCGTCGGCCCAAAAATAACTATGGTTGGCGTACCGATCGCGGGTGCAACATGCGCCAGTCCCATGTCATTTGAAACGAAGAGATCGACCTCGCCTAGAATTGCGGATGCCATTGCGAGATCAGTCGCCCCGGTCATCACGATCGGCTTCGTCCGTGATAACTCGCGGACCTCGTTGGAAACGTCTTCCTCATTTTTCGCACCCAGGAGTATGACCTGAGCTCCAAGCTCGGTTTGTACTCGGTCGCTAAACTCAGCATACCGGGCCGCCGGCCAGCGTTTAGCCATCGAATTAGTCGAGCCGACGCCGAGGGCCACGATCTTTTTGTCAATATCGATCCCGGCCGATCTCATAAAGCTTCTGGCTTCTGCACGTCGTTCGTCCGAGATCACGAGGGAACTGTTCGGAAAAGAGTCCAAAACGGTCTGCTGACCGAGCATGCTATTTTCAATTTCCGCTATTAAGTTCAGATAGTAATAGACCTCATGCCGGCGATTTTTCCATTCGGGAACCGCGATCGGGTCCGTAAGTAATAAACCGCGGAGGTCTTTATTATATCCGAATCGCCGCGGGACCTTTGTTAAAAGCGTCGTCAGTGCGGATTCGAAAGAATTTGGAAACAGTATCGCCAGATCGAATCTGTCCCCCTTCAAGAACTCCGATTGCTCAAAGACATCCTTGAATTTCCATTTCGCACCGTCATAAGTGACAAGTTCATCTATAAAGTCCGCATCGCGAAATAAACCATCGGCCCAGGACCGTGTATGCAGGGTTATGTCGGAGTTCGGAAATACTCGTCGCAGTTCTCTGAGTGCCGGAACGGTCATAACCGCGTCGCCGATCCAGTTTGTCCCGCGTACGAGTATCTTCATGTGAGTTCGAGTTATAACGAGATAAGTGTAGCAATAAAACAACTTACCGCCAGCCATCAGGCGATCTACCCGCTAGAAAAGTGTTTTGAGTCCTTCGTCTAAACCGATTTGAGGTTCCCAGTCCAATTCTTGTTTTACCAAGGTCAGATCAGAGACGTAGTTAAGCGGTACAGGAGCTGGCAGCGTATTTTCGACGTCGAGCACTGCTTGTAAGCCGGACACTTCTTCGAGCTTTTGAATTAGTCCGGTTATCGAAAGCGCATTTGTGCGGCCGCCTCCCAGATTATATGTGCCGTGACGGATAACTGATGTAGAAAATGCCGTACACGCATCCGCCAGATCTTCCACATGCAAGAGGTCACGCGTTGCCGAACCGTCGCCGATAAGTCGTATCGGTTCTCCTTTGTTGATAGCATCCGCAAACGACGTCACAAAATTTGACTGATTTCCCTCGGTCATCGGAGCATACACGGTCGAGAAGCGAAATATGCATGAGCGAAAATCGCGTGCGTGCGAATAATACTCTACATAGCGTTCGGCTATTAGCTTTGACCATTCAAGTGGTGACTGCCCGGCGTAAAGCGTTTGGCATGTTTCGGGAACTTCGCTGTATCCGTCGGCGAAGCGTCCGTAGACATCCTTGGTCGATGCGAAAATAAAAACGGCGTCTTTTCGCATCTCGCGCAGCAAATTTACGGTCCCTTCTACATTTGTTAGAAAAACTTGTTCCGCCGACGTGTCCCGTTTGTCCAGATCAGCCGCAAGATGAATGACGACATCATAGGTGCTAACGCGCGTCGCGTCCTGCAAATTTAAGATGTCATATCCTGTACGCCGCGACATATCGTCAGCTGCAAGAGCCTGCTGAACTTGTGTGCCAAGAAAACCGCTGCCGCCTGTTACTAAAATTTTCATGTTCGTTTTGAGTTGCGCAAAGCTTGAATGTACTCTGCCTTGCCGATCACGATCAGCAGATCACCGATCTCGAACCG
>JBBRSH010000167.1:0-7560 GCA_038245555.1 Pyrinomonadales bacterium
CCCCCAACCCGCCGGCACCGACGAGGTCCGGCAGATGATCAAACAGGCCCAAAAGCTTGTCCGCGCCGAATCGCTGCCCGAGGCGGAAGCTCTTCTTCGAAAAGCTGTGGCGATCGATACCAATCGTTCCGATGCCAAAGTCGAACTGGGCTTTGTCCTAACGAAACGGCGCAAATTGGTCGAGGCATTCGAGCTCCTCGTGCCCATAGTTCGGGCCGAACAAAAAAACGCCCGTGCTTTTGCTGTCCTCGGCAACGTCTTGCTCGCGGCGGGACGTTTTAAGGATGCCGCTCCACTCTTCCTCAACGCCATTAAGATCGATCGACGCGAAGATCTCGCCTGGGCCGGTTTCGGAATGCTCGATTTTTATGAGAATAAGATCGATGAGAGCCTGAGCTACCTGCAGCAAGCTTTATTTCACGAGCCTGGCGAGCCCGATTATTGGTTCGCCTTCGCCCAGATCTCGGCAAGGGCCGAGCATTACAACGAGGCGGCCGAAGCGTACAATAGATTTCTGGGCGTCTCACATGCCGCTGACATCGATCGCCGCGCCCGCATCAAGGGCTTGGTTGATTTCCTACACTTTGTTGGCCAACGAGAAGGCCTCTATTCCAATTCCGGCAAGGAACAGACCTCGATCAAGTTTGAATTGGTCGGTAATCGGCCGATCATTAATGTTCAGGTAAACGGCTCGAACGAGTTCCTCCGTTTTGTCATCGATACCGGCTCAGGGATCACCGTGATCTCCGAAGACACCGCCAAACGTCTCAAGATCAAGCCCATTACCCGTGGCGGATTTGCCAAAGGGATCGGCGGGGATGGCCGGTTCGAGATCATTTACGGTTTTCTCAACCAAATTCAGATCGGTGACGTCTCGATCCGCAGCATACCGGTCTATATTCGTAAATTTCAGTCGGACCAGCAGCCTGTTGACGGCTATATAGGCCTCTCCGTGATCTCAAAATTCCTGGCGACGGTCGACTATGGAAACAGCACTTTTTCCCTCCAAAAAAAGGATGCCGATCGTAAGGGAATTGACGGGGACGCAGCGCTTTCGCTTCCGCTTCGCCTGACGTCAAGCGGGTTCCTCAGCGGCGAGGTTGTGCTCGAAGGAATCGAGGCACCGCTCAATTTCATCGTCGACACCGGTGCCAGCGTCTCGGTGATATCCCAACACGTGGCGAGAACCGATACGATCCTCCCATTCGCAAATGACGAAAAGCTTCGTGTCATCGGATCGGCCGGAATCACCGACGATGTACCCACATTCCTGCTGCCAAAGGTCAGTTTTGGCCCGCATTCACGGAAAAAGATCGTCGCGATCGCTCTTGACCTGGACCTTATTAACGAGGCATCTGGTTTCGAACAAGCCGGAATACTTGGCGGAAATTTTCTGAAAAACTATCGGCTTACTTTCGACTTCCGAAACTCCAAGGTACTATTTACCTCGATCAAGTCCGAAAACTAGTTCCCAGCGTTTAATGAAAACAAGCCTTTATCTCGAAACATCGGTCGTTGGAGCTTATCTCGACAACGGAGACCCTTTTCGCCGTGATCTGACCATTCGCTGGTGGGAGCATGAACTCAGGGAGTACGAGGCATTTAGCTCGATCCTCGTCGAACGCGAACTGGAGCGAATCGAAGAGCCTCACCGAACCGGTTATCTCAAGCTGGTGCGGCCGCTGCCGCGGCTGGAACTCGCCGAGGAGGTCGCTATTCTCGCCGAGGGCTACATCGACCGCGGCATATTTCACCGTAGATACATGGCGGACGCCGTCCATGTGGCTCTCGCGTCGTTTCACAAGATCGACTACATCGTCACCTGGAATTTCGGTCATATCGCGAATGTTCGCAAGCAGGCGCGGCTGCGCCTTTTTAACACGGCTGCGGGGTTTTTCTCGCCCGTCATCGTAACTCCTGAATTTCTTGTCCACAGCGCCTGACGACCGCTCTAACAAACATCAAACGGGCCGGAGTGCGATTGCAGCCCCGGCCCGTTTCCATCCAATGCTAGCTTTTATGGAGTGACTTCGATAAATCTCGGCAGCGATGTCGCCTGATTTAGATAGACTCCGAATTCGGTGCCCGATTTGACGACCGCCTCGGCGCCCTTGGTCTGTCTCTCGGCAATATAGCCGCCGACGCCGCCAATGATCCCGCCGATCAAGGCCCCTTTTCCACCGCCGACCGCTCCGCCGATGACGAGGCCGCCGACACCCGCACCACCGATAAACTTGACCTTCCGGTGATTGGTTTTGTCACCGGATGCGGTGCCTTCGTTGTCGCTTTTCGCGGTTTTTGTGTCGAGTTCAGCCAGCGAACCGTTTATCGTTCGTTTGCGGCCGTTCGGCAGGTTTACCGAAACGAAATTGACATCGATCGTTCCGACCTTACCGCCTTTTGCGGCGGCCGACAATGCGGTCACATGTCCTATCACTGTGCTGCCAGTCGGGATAACGACAATACCTTCGCTCGAATACACAGGTTCGGTCACGGTCGCCGTAAATGTCTGGCCGATAGCCGCGGTTTTCGAACTGAGCGAGGAATTCATCCGGACGCGAAGCATTGTCCCCGCTGCGACTGTATAAACCTTTTCGACCGGAACGATCGGTTTCTTTGCAACCGGCTTGCGGTGCAGAACGGGTTTTCGCCGTTGTGCAAAAGTGTCGGCGGATCCGATTGCCAGAACGATCGCTGCTAAAGCAATTATGTTTTTAAATCCAAATAATTTCATCTGTTTGTATCTCTCCCAAAATATTTCGTTATCGTGCCCGACCCCAAAATACCCAGGTCGCGAAAAGCCGGACGTTTGAGCCTAAAATGATCCGCAGGGTTGCCATTTATCGATCACAGACATTTCCTGAGCTTCGTTTACAGGTTTTTGCAGGTGCTTGGTGGCAAATGAACTAAAAAAACTTTACTAATTCCTGAAATAAGATGTTATTAAAACTATATTCCAAGCGTCAAAGTTAGTGTTTCGGTAATTCACAATCCTCTGTTTGCCCCCGGTCCTGAAGCCGGGGGCAAATTAGTTAAAGGAACAGGTTTAACAAGTTTTAGCACCGCGAAAGCAAAAGATTATGCCGCTAGTTGCACCAACAATATTACTGTTCATGTTAAACCTTCTCGATGCCCTCCTGACCATTGTTTGGGTCCGCAGCGGTGTCGCAACCGAAGGAAACCAATTAATGGCGAGCCTGCTCGATATCGGCAATGGCCCGTTCCTGGCCGTAAAGGTTGCAATGGGTGCGGTTGTGGCGATAGTGCTGCTCAAATGGGGCACCCGCCCGCTTGCCCGGTATGGGGTTTCGATCGCACTTGCGGTCTATATCGGACTCATGGGCATTCATCTCTTTACGGGGCTGGCCGCGTTTGGTTATGTCTCGAACAATCCGCTTCACGATCTCGCTGAGATCTCAGGTCAGGTATTTGCGTTTCTAGTTTAGTTCATCTTTTTCAGCATTCTCTCTGCGACCCGGGTTTCATTTATGGAAACACCGGGTTCTTTTTTTTCGTATCCTACACAACGCACGAGGATTTTCTCTGCATCTCAGTCCTTAGCATATTATTATTTAGAGGTGAATAGCCATTATGAACAAAAATTCGGTCTACCAGATGTCCGCAAGGCAGATACTACTTCTTGCGTTTGCATCGGCACTCATTGCTGTCGGAGCTACCGCCCTCCTATATAACCTCGGCCGATTTTGGCAGGCAAAGGATGGATCGGCGGTTGCTTTTGCGGAGCAGGCTCCGCCGGGAATAACGGATCCGTCAGGCGTAACCGACGAAACAAACAATATCGAGGTCTATAAGGCCATATCGCCCGGCGTTGCGTTCGTAAACACGACATCATATCAACAGGATTTTTGGGGTGAGGTCCAGGAAGGCAAAGGGAATGGGTCAGGCTCGGTAATTGACGCCGATGGAAACATCCTGACCAACTATCATGTCATCGAGGGCGCTCAGAAACTGTCCGTGAGTTTTGGCGGCGACAAAAACTACCCCGCAAAGGTAGTGGGCGGAGATCCTGACACGGACATTGCTGTCATCAAGATCGATCCTCCAGCGGGACTGACGGTCGTACCCCTTGGGGATTCGGACAAGTTGGTCGTCGGCCAGAAAGTCCTGGCTATCGGAAACCCGTTTGGCCTCGACAGAACCCTTACTACCGGCGTGATCTCGGGCCTTCAGCGTCCGATCCGTTCGCGGCCTATGCCCGGCGCTCCGACGGGACGTCCGATAGATGCGGCAATTCAGACAGATGCTTCGATAAACCCCGGAAACTCGGGCGGCCCGTTGCTCGATAAATTTGGCAAAATGATCGGCATCAACTCGCAGATCCTGTCACCCGCCGGCGGTTCGGTCGGTGTTGGATTTGCGATCCCGGTAAATATTGCAAAACGGATCATTCCGCAGCTCATCCAATACGGCGAGGTTCGCCGGCCCAAACTGGGAGCAAATTTGATCCCGGTTTCGAGCTTGGCCGAACAAGGTTATCGCATGCCGATCCAGTCGGGGCTTATCGTCCGTAATGTCGTGCCCGGAACCACTGCTTCGAGCGCAGGTTTGAAAGGCCTGACGCAGGACACGAACGGCAATGTCTCGCTCGGTGACGTTATTACCGCCATCGATGGAGAGAAAATGAACGATCTCGATGACCTGTATCGCTATCTCGACAAAAAGCAGATAGGCGATACCATTTCGATCGAGGTCGTGCGTGACGGAAAGACCACGAAAACGTCGGTCAAATTGCTCGGATCTTCAACCAAACCGCCCGCTGCGACTAAGAAGTTCTAGATCACTTTGAAACTGTCTGGAGGCCGTCTGAAAAGGCGGCCTCTTTTCGTGATACATTGTTGTTAATGCTGCAGCACGAGCTTAAGACCGCGGTCTACCTTGCCCGCCTTGCCGGAAAACGGATTCTCGAACACTACGAAACGGACTTTGCAACCGAGCAAAAGCTCGGCGTAGACAACCTTTACGAACCCGTCACGATCGCCGACAAAGAAGCCAGTCGAATAATAGTCGATGGCCTCGAGGCCGCCTTTCCGGACGATGCAGTCCTGTCGGAAGAGGAGCCCGACGACACCGTCCGACGTCTCGCGGCCCAGCGCGTCTGGATAATCGACCCAATGGACGGCACGGCCGGTTTTGTAAAAAAAGATGGTGACTTTGCCGTACAGATCGGGTTAGCCGAGGCTGGCGTCCCTATCGTTGGCGTTGTTTTCTTGCCTGTGCACGATTCAATGAGTTATGCCGTGAAAGGCGGCGGTTCTTTCACCCAGATCGGCGACAACGTACCCGTCAGAATGCAGACTTCCAGCCATACTGTGCTGTCTGAGATGACCGCGGCCGTCTCGCGAAACCATCCCAGCTCCCGAATGAAGCGTATTAGCGAACACTTTGCATTTCGCGGAATCGTAAACCGCGGATCGGTCGGTCTCAAGCTCGGCCTCATCGCCGACCGGACGTGCGACATTTATATCCATCCCGGCCCGCGAACAAAACTCTGGGACTCGTGCGGCCCACAGGTCATCCTGGAAGAAGCCGGCGGCCGTTTTACCGATCTATTCGGTGACGACCTCCGCTACGACCGAGCCGAACTCCAAAATCTAAACGGCCTCCTCGCCACCAACGGCCCCGCCCACGCCGCCGCCGTCGCACACCTCCGACCGCTTCTAACCGAATTCGGTCGCTCTCGAGCCAAATAATAAAAATAAGCTGAGGAATGAAAAAGCGGCTTTGCCGAGTCATTACTTCAGCAAAGCCGTTTTTTTTCAGCGCCCGAGTCCTGTGCGGAAAGGCGGTGAGCTTTCCGCGTGGCTGGCTTGATCTTTAGGAACTATGCGTCCCTCTAATCCTACTGGTCAATTTTCTTCGGCGCCACGAAATTGTACGTCAAAACTCCGGTTACAGTAAGAGGCTTCCCATCCAATAATGTCGGAGCGAATTTGGCCTCGCGGGCGGCTGCTTCAGAGGCTGCACGGAGCAGCGGGTGGCCCGAAACAGCCGCAGCGTAAATAACATTGCCCTCAGGGCCGATCTGGATCTGGACGGTCACCGTTCCTTCGGCCCGAACAGCTTTCGCTGCTGGCGGATATCCGGGTGCGGGCATCGATTCGGCCCGTCCATTGAGGACTCCGCCGCTTACTTGACGAGGTGGTGAACCAACCTTGCCCGACTCCGGGTCAAAGCTGTATACAATGCTGCCGGTGACCTTGACCGGAACGCCGCTCAATACAGTCGGTGAAAATGTTGCCATTCTGGCGGCATTCTCGGCGGCGGTTCGAAGTCCCACGGTCAAAGGATCTTCGTCGCGTCTCTCGTTTTCGGGATTCGTACTTAGTTTCAGATCCTGAACATCCGCATTTGCCATTATGACGTTGCCCGATTCATCGATGGTAACGGCCACGATGACCTTTCCGCCGATCCCCTTGGACCGAGCGTCTTCGGGGTATTCCGGCATCGGCAGGTCCTTCGCTTTGCCGTTAAGCACTCCGCCGTTTATGATCTTCGGCGCCTGGTTCGGAACCAACTCCCGTCCGGGATCCTGTGCCAGAACTCCAGAAGTACAAAGAACAAATGCAAAAACTAACGCAATTCCCGCGATGATCGAAATTCTAAACATAAGAAATGCCTCCAACAGACTTAGATACCGATTTCGGTAGATTTTTTCAACTCATAGGTAATTTAACACCTATTTCGTTCAAAAGTTCCAATTGTTGAAAAAAAGAACATCCACAGCGTGTCGCATCTATGAAGTATTGAGGAAAGTTGCGACAACAGCCATGCCATTATCGACCCGGTCATTAGGGCAACCGGCCTATCACTCGCGGCAATGGGCTGTGTTGTTTAGTGTGCGGTCCCGACTTCTCTCGCTTCGAGACGACGGCGTCTGCGAGCTCTTCGCCAGGTGCCGATGCCTTCGCCGGCAAGGCTCAGTATTGGGCGGCGGTTAGAGAACAGCAAGCTGATCCACGCCCATTTGCTCATCTGCGGAAAATAGATACCGCGGAAAAACAGTCGTGCGACTAGGTGGCTGATACGGACGTCGATCGGGGCCGAGCGGATCGAGTTGATCGCTTCCCAGTTACGTTCCGGGCTGTACGAACGCGACCAGGCCGAGAAGGTCTCATTTTTCGCATCTTCAATGCTCATCTTGAGAGGGTTATGGGCCATGACGAACGGAGCAAAATCGAGCCAATGTTTTGGCCGTTCGAGACGCCCTGCCTTTTCGAGCCGATCATAAAGAGGTGTGGCCGGAAACGGCGTCAATTGCCCAAAAACCGGAAGTCCCGGTGCCCAGGTCTCGATCTCGTCAACCGTACGATCGGCGACACCGACCGTGTCATTATCCATGCCGACAATAAAGGAGGTGATCGCGTAAATATTTCGCCTTGCCAGCCCTTCGAGCACTCCCTGATAATTTGCTGGTTTTGAGAACGTCTTGTTAACGTCCGCCATATTCACCGGGTCGATCGATTCCATTCCGATGAATATCCATTTCGCACCGGCGTCGGCGATAAGGTCGACAAGCTCTTCGTCCGCCAGTAGATTGGC
>JBBRSH010000168.1:0-7540 GCA_038245555.1 Pyrinomonadales bacterium
CGGTGAGCATGTTCATCCCACAGGCAAACGCGATCTCCCCTGCTTCCGTCGGCGTGAATTCCACCAATACGGTTTCCCCGACAGGGAGCTTTTTCTTGATTGCTTGTTTGGCAAAGATCACTTCGCCGCCGCAGTTGTCTCCGTCAGCTCGGTAGAACGCGAGTTTTACCGGTTGACCCTTTTTGACAGAGATCGACGCCGGTTCGTAGCCATTGGATGAGACTGTAACCTGGGTCGCCCCGGCGGGAACATTTGCGGCTTTTACGGGCTTTGCGGTCGTGTTCCCTTCCTTGATATTCACAACGAACGGCACCGTAATTACCTTTCCGCCTCGCTGAAACTGTGCGAAAACCTTGAAGAGACCGGCTTGCGGGAATGATGTGTGTGCGGACACTTCGGACGGACTTGGCTTTGCTCCACCATTCGTATTCGGACTGTCTGCGTGCGAGTGCGGTTTGCTTTCATCGACCTTCGCATCCTTACCGTTCATTTTGCTCATGTCGTGATCGCCGGTTCCGTGTTCTTCCTTTGACATCGGGTGAGCATGAACAAACTGCTTCAAATCCTGACTGATAATTACGAAGTGGGCGTATTCACCAAGATACTTTTCGAGATCTGTGACCGGCTTGTTCGTCTTCTCGTCGAAAACGTTGAGGTTAAGCATCACCTCCGCACCGGCAACCAGATCCGAATCCGGCTTCATCACGAACCTTAGCCCATCAGTTGTCTTCTCAAACTTTTCATCGGCTTTCAGTTCGACTCGAGCCCTTTCGTTACCCGAAACCTTCAGCATGAAGTTCTCAACAACTTGAGGAGAATCCTTCGGAGTGAAGTCGGCATAGAGTTTGAAGTTGCCGCCGTTCACGAATGTGAAGGATGTCTTGTAAGCTCCGTCTGGTTGAGGCTCGGGATGCAGATGATAGTATTCAGCCAGGTCGTCAGACACAACTAGCAGGTGCAACGGCTTCTCGTGAACTATCGGCAAGTCTTTCACGATCTCGCCGTTAGCATTCTTCACGGTAAACGAAAGCTCGACCGGCTCGCCCGCCTTCGCGTCGGCAGGCGCAGTCTTAAACTCGGCCTTGAACTTCGCAGCCGACTGATCGACCGGCGATTGATCCATAGGCGAATGATTCATATTGGAATGCTCGTTTTGATTGCCTTGTGTTCCGCCGCAACCAAAAGCGAACAATGCCGCAACTGTTAAAAATGTGATAGCAAATAATTTCATAATCACTCCTTGTGCGATTTCTATTGGGATTGGATTCCAGGCAAGCGTCATCCGATAAAGCAACAACCCTACTCAGCGGCCTGCGTCGTTCGCAGCTGATAAACGCCTTCGATGACTACACGCTCTCCCTCTTTCAGGCCCGATACTATTTCATAAAAATCAGCACCTTCGGCTCCCAGAGCCACCGGCCGCCGTTCAAATGTTTCGCCGCCGTCAAAGACAAATACAAACGTCTCACCCTGTTCGCGAATTACTGCTGATTTCGGTACCGCAAGAACCTGCTTTTTACCACTGGTATCAATGGTGATCTCAATAAAGTTTCCGTCTCTAAGCCGGTTGAACGGGTTTTTAACTTCGTATATGACCGGCAACGTTCGCGTCTGATCATTCACCGTTTGGCCGATCGAAACTAGCCGCCCGTCTCCGTCTGCTGTACCGAGCGTGTAAACCTCGCCAGCCAATGAAGATGAAGTAAAACTGGCCCGTGTCGATTCGCGGACAATTGGCAAATCTTTTTCAAAGACCTGTGCTTCGAGCAGAACAGTGGACAAATTAACTATGTTCAGCAACTCTGCTCCACTTGCGACCTGTTGACCGCTTGTAGCTTTGATCTGATCGATTATTCCCGTTACTGGCGATATCAACGGGAAAATGCGTGAAGGCTGGCGAACAGTTGGTGAGCGAAAGATGCTTTGTCCCGCCTGGGCCGCTCTTATTTGGTCACCCAACAAGCCGACCTGTTTATCTGCGGAAATAATCTCGTCCTCAATTACCTTGACGGCTGTCTGGGCTTCTTCAACCCTCTTTCGCGGAACCGCACCAACCTCGAGTAAGTTCTGAGATCTTCGAAGTTCCCGCTGTGCTTGTGCGAGACGAGTCCGCGCTTGTTGTGCGGCAGATCTACTTTGAGCCTGCTGCGACTGAAGCGATAGAGCAGTATTTCGCAGTTCCAATTTGCGGGCTTCGACCTCCCGTTGTTGAGCCTCTACATCCATTCTCTGAGACTCGAGCCCTGTCTGTCCCGATACATCAAGTACCTGTTCAACGTATCCGATTTGTTCACCGCGACCAACCGCGGAGCCTAACGCTACTGATTGATTCAGAACAATCCTTCCGGGAACTTGTGCCGTGACAACTCCTTTCGCGTCTGGCTTCACGCGAACTATGCCCGTTGTTTTCAGGCCGCTTGTAATCTGCCGAATATCGATGAGTTGCGTCTTAATCCCGAACAAAAGCTGCGATTCCTTCGGAACAGTTATCGTCGCCCCTTTTGGCAGTTCGTTTACCGCGGCTGTTGAGAAAGCGGTAGCCGGAATCGCGGTTGTTTCACGGGTTTGAGATGGCGGCAGAAGATATGCCAGAGCAAATGTGCTCAGAATAAAAACCGTCAGTACGACGGCTCCAACTGGAACAACCCGGCGAAACGCTAGGGATTCCCTTTTTCTCAATGCGTAAATGACGGCGGCTGTCGAAAGTCCGCACATCAGCAACAGAACTAGAAGTCCGATCCAAAAAGACGTGCGAATCGGTGCCCTGGCAACCGTGACGGGAAAATCTGCTGAAAATACTCTCTTGTCTTCGGTGGTTATAGAAAAGACTATCTTGTAATCGCCTGCCCCGTCGAAGCGGTAAGAACCGCGATAGAAACCGCCCGTTTCCTCTTTTGTTGGGGAATTGTCGGCGACTGTCGAGCCATCCGGTCGTATGACACTTAACAAAACCGCAGCCTTCTCAATCGGCAGAGGTCCGGAACTGAAACCGCCCTGCACTGTTTCGCTCACAGCGACAAGCACGTGGACTGTCTCTCCGACACGCGGGTCGCCCGGCGACCGTTTCAGGATCACAGTCAACTGTCCACCTTCATTCTGAACATTGCGTTCGGCTGTAATGGTCGAGACTGCTGACGCCACCGTTCCAGCCTTTTCCTGGCCATTGCTAACGTGTGCCGAGAGCAAAGACATGGCCATAATGACTGCGACGAACGATAATGAAGCCTTCGCTCGCGAAAAGCCAATATGGTGGAGCTCTCGCAACATAGTATTTTTGTTTAACCAATACATTAGTGTGCGTGTGCCTTGCCGTATAAAGCCTGCATGGATAAAACATCGATCCGGATGGCATCGGTGATCGCCTTGGCCTCAGCTTCCTTTGCCCCATTTGCCTTAATGTCTGCTCCTAGAAGTAGATCGTCGTCGTGGCCTTTGCCCGCAAACTGGCTCAAGAAACCTGCCGGCACGCCTTCAGCTTTAATCTCTTTAATTGACGGAGATCCGTCCTTATTCTCATAGATCACAATGATTTCTTTCCCGGACGCCTTTACAAGGGTTACCGCTCCAATCTGCGTCTTAGTACCATTTGCGGTAGAAAATCCGGGATACGAGTGGTGATCTTTTTCAGACACCTTTCCGCCCGTATCTTTTTCGATCGACGCAATCTGGGCATCGGTTAGCTCCTTATGCATTGCCGTAAATGTCTGAGCTGCGGGCAGAGCCGCTTTGACGGACGCCGGAATCTCATCGGCTTTCTCGGGCACTGCGTTGTTGGCAGCAGTTGAGTTCGTCGGCGCCTTGTTCGCGGCCGTGGATGTGTTGCCATTTGGCGGTGTACCGCCGGAACATGCTAGCGACACCAGGCTGGCCGTAATAACAGCTACGATTATGAGTATTTTCATTTTTTCTCCTCTTGTATCTTTGTTTTGGTCATTCTCAACGATCCCAGACGTTCGGTCTTGTCCTCGCTGATCGATTTCAAAAATTCTTCTTTGTTGAACTGGCTAGGAACTGCTTTGATATCCGGCAAGACTGACGTCGATCCGGGCGTGAAGGCTGATGGCGGCAGTGCTCCGCCGATCGCCGCTTCGAGTGCGGTCAAAGTAGTGTAATAGTCTTCTAAAGCCTTATTATAGTTGGTAACATTCTCATTCAAACGACGCTGTTCGTTAACAACTTCAAACACCGAAAACTCACCCGCACTATAAGCCGCCCTGACCGTCTGTAGATTCGCCTCTGCTCGTGGCATGATCTGAGTTGTGTAGATAACGAGTTTTTCCGCTGCTGCCCGATATTGACCAAAAGCAACTGCAACATCTCGTCGGATCGTAGCTTCTAAAAACTCACGCGTCCGTAAAGCCTGAATTTGCTCTCCCGCAGCGGCAGCAATGCCGCCTTGATTACGATCAAAAACAGGTAAGCCGATTGAGATGCCAAAAGTTAGTTCATTATCAAAGTTGTTGGCTACTCCACCACCAGCCGATGCCGGCAAGTCGGTAAATGCCCTGGAGCGCGAAAAGCGCACGGATGGAGTAATGTCAGGAGCTGCTTGAGAACGGGCCAAACTAATTTTTGCCGTCCCGATACGCTCGCCCAGGAGAGCCGCCTGAAGATCAGCCCGGTCACTTATAGCTTTTTCAGTGAGTTCACTTAATCCCATTTCAAGTCGCGGCGGGCGATCCGCTTGCGGTGCGAGACGCAGTGGCTCTGAGATCTCAGCACCGATTAGCGTCCGAATTCTTAGAAGCGCTGTTTCCAGATCGTTTCTCGCGTCAATTCGTTGGATTTTTAGGCGGTCACTCTCAACCTTAACCAAATTCAGGTCCAGCGGGGCAACATCACCTTCATTTAACCGGGCTTCTGTAACCCGTACAAGTTCCGCGTCGGCAGCCAGCAGTCTTTCCACCACATCGAGCTGCCGCGCCGCCGCAATCGCCTTCGTGTAATCCCGCCGGATCTCAACCGCAATTTGTCGTTCGATAGCGGATATCTCAGCCCGTACCTGTTGTAGCTCAAGTTCCGCGACGGCTCGTCTCTTACCACGTTTGCCGCCAAGTTCGAAAGACTGTGCCAATCCGGCCGAAAAATCGTATTCCGCCTCGCCGCCGAGAAAACGCGGAGTGCCATATTCCGTAGTAAATACCGGATTTGGCCGCAGCCCTGCTTGAACCAACCGTCCATTCGCGATCACTAGGCGCTGGCGAGCAGCTAACAGATCGGCCCGTCGATTACCCGCACTTTCCACCAAACGCTCGACGCTTAGGCCATCCTGACCGATATATTGAAGCGAAGTAACTGGCGTCGGTGCGGTCAAAACAGTAGTCTGCTGGGCTCGTAAAATTTCAGAGTTGCCGAAAATAAACACAGTCACACCCAGCATCGAGAGATATATGCTCAGGATTCTTGAACTAGGCTGTAAACCCAATACTCTGTTCGAAAAAGTCGATTCCATTGTTCTCACGCGGAAAGGGCTTCCTCGTTGATCCCTGAGCTTCCAGTGAAACGCCACACAAAATACACAAGCCCAAAAAGGAGAAAAATAACGAGTATGAAAACGGCCCCGATCACGATTTTTGTAAACCAGGATGTTTCACCTTCAGCGGAAGAAGCCGGAGCTTTAACATCGATACCGGCAAAAGTAGCGGTGTCGGTTTCGCCGTCATGGGATACGCTTATTCTCATTTTATAAACGCCCTCGGGGCTGGCCGGGAACTTGACACTGTAGGTTCCCGCTTGTTCGCCGGCCTCAACCGCAGCAGTAAAGATTCCTCCGTTAGCTGATTCAACTTCAACCTTAGCGACGACAAGTTTGAACGGTTCATTGGTCTCAAATTTCGTTATGAACAGCACTCCGGTCGTGGACCTGTCCGGTTCCATCGCAGGATGCTTTACCATCAATTCAAGATCGCCCAACCGAGTTGAATGAGAAATAATTCCCTTAGCATTCGACGTCGTTTTTGGTTTTTGGTCACCATGATCTTCACCGCCATGGGCCCAACCGATCTGACCTGAGCCACCGAAAAGAGCAAGAAGCACAAGGGCTATCGCAACTCGATTTCCGATTTCTTTAGAAGTCTTCCGCTTAAATAAGAACATAATAAATTCCCCCCATAATTCACCCAGCGACTACACTGAGACTCCCTCGCCAAACGTTTGCAAACAACCACCTATATGCAATGCACGTGCCGTTTTCGTCTAATGTCAGTAATTGCCGGATTCTTACGGTGTTTACGGGTCTCGCTGGTTTTTCTCCACGAGGGGACAAATGGATCACGTCTCAAATTCTGTCTGAAGACAGTTAGCGGTGTCTGATTTCGGACAGCAGAATCAAAAATGGTTTGATCGATAGGTGTTAACCTGATGTAGATACCGCGAAACAACCGGTTCACATATAGAATCGATATGCCTTAGAGACCTTCGTTGAAGAACCCTTTATTGGATCAAAGGGTATCGTAACAACTCTATGCTCCCGCGAAATTCACGTTGGCGATGAATGAAAACTATGAATCGTTCCAAAACCCGGAAAAGGCGGAAATAGTCGTGGCTGTTCGCTCGGCTTAGCGGGAATTTCTAAACTACACTTCTCGATCCAACGAGGGGTTCTGATCCTCGCATTTCGCATATCCAGGCCGAACTTTGCTCGGCTCGATGCCAAACATCTTTTTGTAGAACTCGATAGATCTATTGGGCTCTATACCTTGTTGTGGCAATGAGTTGGCTCAGTAAGGTACCGCTCACGCGTATCTGACAAGAGCTAGGGTATAGATGGATTCGACAACTTATTTTTGCTACCGTTCTCGTGATTGCGAAACAACTTCCATCCTAGCACTGCAGCGACGGTAATGCCGACAAAAACCCACGTCAGACTGGACAATAGATCTGCTGTGTCCTGCACGCGGTCGCTGAAATAGATTCCGAGCATAATATATAGAAGAACCCACAAAGTTTCGCCAAGAATGCTCAGGGTAGTAAAAGTCGCCCAGGAATAGAGGGTGAGCCCACTCGTAAGATTGAGCCATGGCCCGAACGGCGTGACGAGCCAGCGACTAAAGAAAATCCCGGTTCCGCCCCACCGCTTTGAAAAGTCCTCGGCGCGCTTGAGCTTTTCCGCACCGCCAAAGCGGTTTGTGATCCGATCAGCGGCCTTTCGACCGCCAAGGCGTCCCAAAAGATATCCCGCTTGATCGCCGGACACCGCTCCGATGCTTCCGATGACCAAGGCTTGCCAAAATGCAATTTCGCCCTGTTCAACGAACGAGCCGAAGACAAGCATCGTCAACTTTACCGGCATAGGAATTCCAAACGACGATGCCGCGAGAATAAAGAAATAAACAGGCAGGCCGTAGATGGAGAGCCATTCTAGCGTTTGTTCACTCACGGGCTACCTCCCGGACTCGTCGGCTCGGGAGTTGTGCGAAAACGGTTGATGGCATTTTCAAGGTTGGCTTTGACGTCCTCAAACGAACGACCTTGTTCGTGCACAATTTCCGTTAGTGGACGCCGGTCACGAGCATCCGCGGGCAGTCCGATCGCCTCATTA
>JBBRSH010000169.1:0-7388 GCA_038245555.1 Pyrinomonadales bacterium
ATCGGAGACTAAATGGGGGATAAAGAAAGCTTTACGAAGCAGTAGAACTTATTAAGGAGCGGATCTCGACCTATGAAACTGATCATCAAATCGAGCATTGCATTGGGGTTTGTAGTCGCAGGTATTTTTGTATTCTCGACCGCAGAAACACAGGCGACCGGATTGACTGCCGCTGAAATGTCCTCGCCGCGGTCATTGTTCGTACAAAACTGTGCTCGGTGTCACGGCAGCAACGGGAGGAGCGAAACCAAAGAAGGGCGAAGACTAGAAGCCGATGACCTGACAACCAGTGATGCAAAAGACCTCAGTGAAGCCAGGGTCAAACGGGTCATCACCAATGGCCGCGGCAAGATGCCCGGCTTTGGCAAAAAACTCACGGCGGCTCAGATCGCCCAGATCGCAGGATATATTCGTTCTCTCTAACGTCCGAGATCAGCCAATAACGATTTGATCGCGGCGTCAAGCTGCGAGTCCTTGCCTGTATAGGTTTCCCCGATCGGGCGTGTAACGTTCACGTCAACCGGTCGCGGGTTAAGCTCCATGTCCTTGCCGTCAAGGCCCGTGATCCGCTGACGCGGCAAGCGGACGGTCGTTCCGTCAAAGGTGTTTGCATTCCACGTAAAGATTATCCATCCGGAGGTAGGTTCGCCGACAACCTTACCTAATTTAAGAGCCCTATAACCCTCCGTAAGGTCCTCGGCATCCGAAAGCGAATGCTGATTCGTCACCAAAACGGTCGGTCGTTCCAATGCCCGCTGGCCGAGATTGCTGCGCCCCGGAACCATCCATCGGCCGCGTTCGGTCATATTCAGATATCCCCGGCGAGATAGCACATCGATGACGTAAGGGTTGATAAATCCGCCGTTATTGTTACGGATATCTATCACGACACCTTCCTTGCCCTGGTTTTGAACGTCGAGGTCCACGTAAAGCTGAGCAAGACTGCCGGCCCCCATGTCGGGCAGATGAACGTAACCAAGCCGGCCTCCGCTCGTCTTTTCGACGTATGCACGATTAGCCTCGACCCACTGCCGGTAAAGAAGATTCTTTTCGGTTCCGGTCGATACCGGCTTGACCGAAACATCATGTTTTCCGGTGCCGTCAGGCGATGCCGCGAATGAGAGATCGACACGTCGATTGACCATGTTCTCCAGCATCTGGTCGAGGTTTTTGGAGGAATCTATTTTTACACCGTCGATGCTTAGCAGATACTCGCCGACCTTGACACTGCGAGCGACATCGACCGGGCCGAGGTTGACGATCTCAGTTACTTTTAGGCGGCCGTTCGCCTCATATTCCGAGCGATCAAACCGTAGACCGAGTTTGCCGACGGGTGCTCCGTTAAATGTCGGGGCTCCGTTGACTCCCAGGTGCGAAGCGTTAAGTTCGCCGACCATAAGCGACATGAGTCGCCGGACCTCGTCCATAGAACGGGCTTCTGCTACCAGCGGCTCATAGGTTCGCTCGACCGCGTTCCAATCGTTGCCGTGATATTTGTCGTCAAAAAAATTGTCGCGGAGATATCGCCACCCCTGCTTGAAGATCTCCATCTTTTCGCGGGCAAAGTCAATATCCATTTCAAGAGTCATCGCTACGGGCCGGGCGTCACGGCGTTCAATATTCGATATCATCACACGTCCGTTTTCGAGGTAATAAATATCCTTTGAATCCGGCGAAAACTGTGCTTCGGACTTGCCGCCGCGCGTTGACGTGATCTGGCGAGCCGTGGTGTCCGTCGCGAGTTCGTCGAGGGTGATCGTGTAAAGATTGAACTGTCCCTCCGCATTCGCTGAGACCAGGAGTGTTTTTCCATCCGGACTGATCACCTGTGAACCTACGTTGAGGCCGATCGGCAATAGGCGCAGCCGGTCGCGGATCTGAGTAAATACGACCTCGGTTTTTTTGTCGTCGTCTTTCTTGTCTGGCGTTGCGGCGGGCGCCGCGGTCGGGCTCGGCACGGCACCGGGCTGGGGCCTCTGTCGCGGGTTCTCTTCCTTGAAGAGGTCGCGAAACTGGTCCTCGCGAAACTTTGGCGTCCGCAGTTTTAGATCGATCCTCGCGATCGTATTGTCCTCGGTACGCTGATTCGTATCGAAAAGAATGTAACTTCCGTCCGGGCTCCAGGAAAGTGCATTGCTGTTCGAATTAGCCAGAAAACTTATTGGCACAGCGTCGCCGCCCGCGGCTGCAACAACGGAAACATTTGTATAGGAGCGGGTTTCCGGGGAATTGGTCAGGAACGCGATCCACTTATTGTCTGGGGACCACGCGAGGGAATGTTTGCCGATCAGAGGTGGCGAATCGGCATAAAATTTGCAGACCTCTCGTTCATTTTTCGCTGCCATGTCGTAGACCATCAACGAGCGTCCGTTTCGAATAAACGCCATACTTTTGCCGTCGGGCGAAAAGGAGGGTGAATAGTCATTTCCGTTTTGTGTTAACTGAGTCTCTGTTAGGGTCGTGAAATCGTACTGAAACAGCTGCATCTTTTCGTTGCGTTCCGACGAGTACACGACCGATCTGCTGTCGCCCGTCCACGTAACAAAACTTTCGGGAGCAGCTGTATCGGTCGCTCGGACGCCATCGCCGCCATCCTTTGCCGACGCAGCAAATACCTCGCCATGGGCGACCATCGCAACTTTCTTACCGTCCGGCGACAATGCCATTTCCCGAATTTGGGTCGAAACATTCGTGCGGTCGGTCATCGGCCCGTAAGCGGTTCCACGCAGCGAGATCGCAACCTGATTTGCCTTGCCGGTATCGGCATTGATCTGCCATACCTTAAAATTGCGCTCGCAGACGATTTCTTTACCATCGTATGAAATGCTCGGCCAAACAATGCGGCCATCTGTAAAATTTGTCAGCTGTTTGGCCTGTCCGCCAACCGTCTGAGACCAGATGTTCTGTGTGCCCGTCCGATCAGAAACAAAATAAAGACGCGAACCGTCGGCATTCCACATCGGCCAGAGCTGCTTGGCTCCGGCTTGCGTCAATTGGGTATAAGATTCGCCCTTCTTCAGCCAGATCTCACTCTCGTCAAGGTGGCTCCGGCCATTACGCCACCATTGCGTGTTGCCGTTTCCGCGGGCTGAAAATGCAACGCTCAGGCCGTCGGGCGATGGCGCGGAAAAGAACTCGCTTGTATACCGGTCTCCTGACACCTGCATCGGTGTTCCACCACTTGCAGCAACACGATAGACGTCGCTCATTCCAGCAATATCGCGGCTCGTTGATGAAAAATAGAGCCATTTCCCATCGCGCGACCAGCCGTCCAAGGCCTCATTAACATCGTCGAAGGTAACCCGCGTTAAAATTCCCCCCACCAGGTCGAGAACGTAGATGTCCCCGTTTCCCGTTCGATTAGAAACGAATGCCAGTTTCCGGCCATCCGGAGAATACATCGGCCTCGATTCCGTCGCCTGGTGCGACACCAGTAACTGGGCCGTACCGCCCGTCGCTGGTACGGTCCAAATGTCACCACCGGAAACAAAAGCGATCTCCTTTCGGTCGGGCGAAAACGACGGTTCGGTCATATAGGCCGCCGACGCTTGAGAAAAAGCCGACAAGTTGGCCGATATAGTAACGAAAAGCACGAAAACGATCGACAAGAGCGAGTTTCTAAACAGCATAATTTGTTTTTTCGAGAAGCGGTTCTTTAGAATGCAAGAACTGATACGCAAAGATACAAATTGTTGTTTAGATAGACAAGTGAACATGGGTAAAAAAGAGATGAAGATCCCGACTTGGCCCGCCAATTCGAAGGCAAAAACGGAAGGACGATCGTTTGACCGTCCTGCATAGGTTCACACGTTTCGCGAAAGTCTAATCCCACTTGGAGGGCTTGTCCCCTTTCGCTACTTTACCGGCTATTGAGCATATGGAGTATCTAAGGGCCAAGACTTTCAAGAATACGAATGTTACAATTGCCGCGTGGGTTTCTGGAGTTCTGAGATCGTACAGAGAAGAGAAAATATATGAATTTACCTGGTGGCTTAGACATAAACGCGATGATGCAGCAGGCTCAGCAAATGCAGGAGCAGATGGCACGCGAGATGAAGCAGATGACAGTTGATGCCGCAGCCGGCGGCGGTGCGGTCAGCGTGAAAATGCGCGGTGACTTCGAGGTCGTCTCGGTTACCATCTCGCCCGAGCTGGTCAAAGACGGTGATGTAGAAATGATCCAGGATCTTACTGTGGCCGCTTTAAATGAAGCCCGTAGAAAGATCGAAGAATCGCTGAAGGGAAAACTTGGCGGAATGCTGCCTCCCGGGCTTATGTAAGTGTCGTTGAACGGTGAGTGTTTATTGGTAAATAACGTCTCTCATGTAGATCCTGGTCATTCATCACTCATTCACTTCTAGTATGTTGGATTATTCAGAACCGGTCGCTAAGCTGATCGATGAATTTAAGCGTTTGCCGGGAATTGGCGGAAAGTCAGCTCAACGGCTGGCTTTTTATATACTAAGACGACCCACCCCAGAGGTGGAGCAGTTCGCGGCTTCACTTCGTGAGGTCAAGGAAAAGATCGTCTTTTGTTCGGTATGCAATAATCTAACTGACGTAAATCCCTGTCTCTATTGCTCCAATCCGAAACGCGACCGCTCCGTGATCTGCATCGTCGAGGAACCTTATAACCTGGTCGCCGTCGAAAAAACACGATCGTTTCGCGGGCTTTATCACATACTTCATGGCTCGTTATCGCCGCTCCGGGGCATCGGCCCGGACGAACTCATGCTTACGAATCTCTTTCCACGTCTTAAGCCGGAAAATAATGAAGGTGTCGAGATCACCGAGATCATCGTCGCGACGAACCCAACAACGGAAGGTGAGGCCACGGCTAACTACATTGCAAGGCTGCTAAAGCCGCTCGGCGTCTACGTGTCCAGAATAGCGATGGGCATGCCGGTCGGAGCCGACCTCGAATTTGTCGACGAAGTGACGATGGACAAAGCACTGACAAATAGGCATGCGATCTAGACGTCTCTATAGGTAGAAATGACAAAGCTATGGAAAAAAGGACGAGGTAAGCTCGGGCCATTCGAGCCGCTTCATGGCAGTTGGGCGGCAGACGCAGAGTCGCCTATGGGTCCCATTCGCTGCACTCGCAAGTTCGAATCCGTGCTCGGCGGACATTATCTAATGCTCTCGGCGCGATGGGAATTTGGCGGTTCCACCGGAGCCTACGAGGAAACGGCACTGATCGGTGTAGGTGAAGAAAAGCAGGTTTGCTTCTGGTCATTCACCTCAGACGGAAAGCGTTCTAACGGCGTTATGACGGATGTAACTGACCTTCATCCTGAGGCGATCGGGTTTGAGGCGGACATGCCGGCCGGACGTGCCCGAATGGCTTATTGGCCGGAAACCGATGGGGGATTTTCGTGGGTCGCCGAATCGAAAACAAAAAAAGGATGGAGACGCTTTGTTCTCCACCATTATAAGAAAATTTCGTAGTGCAGTTAGAAACGCACCTTCTGTTCCTCAACCTCTGAAGCACTTCGCGAATGTCGCCACTCGTCTTCAGTTTCATAGAAATTTACATCGAAAGTAAGCAGAGACTTGACGGGAATTCCGTCAAAATCGGTCGGCGCATTGTCGAAGGCCGCGATCGCTCCGACACCTATGACTTCGGCCCCAAGCCCATGGACGAGATCGATCGTTTCCCTGATCGCACGCCCCGAGCGGAGAAGGTCATCGACGATGATCGCCGGATAAACGTCGCCCTCGCCGATGAACTGCCGAAACTGGCGTTTGCCGTCTTCCATCTCTGCCCAGTAGATCTGATTGGCCTCGAGAGCTTCTCGAACGCCGAATGCGACCATGATCCCGCCCGGGCTGGGGCTAATTACCGAGATCTGGGGAAGGCGACTGGAGATCGATTTCTCCATTCGGAACATGCGGCTCAAGCCTACCGAGAGGATCCGGGCGTTATCGTAATAGCGAAACGCAAGTGGCATCTGGAAATAGTGTGACGCGTGCTTGCCGTTCGGATAAACAAAATGCCCCTTTTGATAAGCTCCGGTTTCCGTAAGGATCTTCATTACCGATTCGGGTGGCGGGATCAGATTAACCATTGATTTGCTCCTTGGAGTATGACGACCAAGTTTCAGATTCTAGCTATTGAGAGATTTTTTATCAAACATCAGACCGTAAAACTTTACGAAGCAGCAACTTCTGATCGTCGCTCATTTCAGCCGGCAATTCATCGCCGGCGAACCAACCGAGTTGAGTGATCTCGCGGCTTAGAACACGGGGTTCTCCGTCCGACCGGCCAGTGAAAAGAACCTCAACGTGTTTCTTAACGGTTCTGACGCGATAGATCTCCAGATCGTGGATCTCGATACCGGTTTCCTCCCTGAGTTCGCGATGTAAAGCAGTGTCCGGTTGCTCGCCGAAGTCGATAAAACCGCCGGGAAGTCCCCAGCCTGATCGTGGCCTCAATACGTGGTCAAGCAGCAGGACGCGGCCACCGGCATTCGTGATTATTCCCGCGACCGAAACAGTAAAAGTGGGATGAGTCGATCGTGACAGCAGAGTCCTGACCTGAGGCGGCAGAATCTTCCATAATCGCCCGAAAAAGCTGACTAGAAAAAACATTTGATTTTTAACTTCGTTTGTGGAATATTAACACGGTTGAACATTTCCTTACAATATGGCCGGTAATGTCAACCAGCCCCTCTTTCCACAACTAGTTCAGTAACGAAGATAATAATTTATCATGATACAAAGCCGCTTGCTTAGAACGGTCGCCGCCGTTTCAGTTGTCCTTTTGGGAGTCGTTCTGACATTTGGACAGTCGGAAAGGATGAGGCAGGATCTTTCTTCATCATTTCTGAAATTCGACACGGTGCGTATCGCCGACAATTCTCTTCGAAAGGGATCTACGCAGCTATTTTTTGCACGTGGCGGAGCCACCATACAGGTCGCTCTCGAACCTAACGACCTGCGTTCCTCCCGGTACAGGGCGGAAGACACGAATATGGGCCGCGATACAGTTGCGGACCGTGAGCCTATCACGACATTTAAAGGGACCGTAAACGGTGACCCCGATTCATCGGCTCGATTCAATGTTTCCGGCAAGAAGTTCGAAGGATTCTTTAGAACCGGCGGCGAAACACTGTTCGTAGAGCCTGCTTCCAACTATTCCCAATTTGCTTCAGCCGACGAATATGTCGTCTATAAGATGGAAGATCTAATAACTGACAGGCCCGTAGCTTGTTCGACGACGCTTGGGGACAAGATCGAATATGGCCGCGGACTTGTAGGTTCGGATTTCGCCCAAACGGTTCAGGGGCTCAAACGCTTCGAGATCGCAACTGAGGCGGATTTTGAATTCGTGACGGCGATGGGTGGCGCAACTCAGGCGAACACAGAGATCCTCGGGATCCTAA
>JBBRSH010000170.1:0-7338 GCA_038245555.1 Pyrinomonadales bacterium
TGTCTGGGAGCCATCGGATTTTGAGACGCTCCAGACGCGGGTGGCTTCGGTGTAGGTCGGTGCCGGGTCGACGACCTCGCCACGCTCTGTAATGTAGGCGGTGACACCGACATTTGTTACTCGCAGCACCGGACGGTTTGTTTCGACAGCACGGAACACGGCGTTTGCGAGATGCTGTCGGAGGACAGGCGTCGGGCCGAGATAGCCGTCGTTTGTCATTTCAATCAGCACATCCGCACCGTCCTGCGCGTACCTTCGAGAAAGCTGGCCAAAGTGCGATTCAAAACAGATCATCACCCCGGCTTTGGCGTCTCCGACCGGCATCAGGTCGTATTTTCGACCATACGAAAAATTGCCGACAAACCCCGGCAGGATACCTTCGAGAATCGGCGGTACAGCCTCGCCAAATGGAAGAAGGTAGATTTTATCATACTCCGCGACCTCGCTTCCCGCTGGCCCAACCATTACTGCCGAGTTGAAATACTTCCCGTTGGTCTTGTCCGGTTCAGCAGAATTGAACAGCACACTGACATTATTCCGGCGTGCAAAATCGTTGATAAACGATTGAAAATTCCGATCGCCTTCGTACATGAAGTCCATCGGCGATTCCGGCAGAATGACAACAGTTGGCCGCGGCTGTCCGGCCGGGACCGCGGTACTGAAAGTTCGACGCACCTCTTCGATCGATTTTAACTCAGCCTCCGCGAGGTCCGTCTGGTGTTTGCGAAGCTGGCCCAATTTCTCATAGTCGAGGCCCGACATTGGAACGTTGGGTTGGACGGCGACAACGTTCGAGGCAGTTCCACCGTCGAGCGGGTAGCGCGGCGTCAGCCACATCATTAGAATACCGAAGATCAAAAGACCTCCTAATATCAGTGCATTTCGGTCTTCGTCCGGATCATCGTTGATCAGGGAGAACATCGGACGGTCATGTGGTGATTCATCGCGTTGTCGAACCCGGCGTCGCTTTAGCGAGGTAACAAGGGCGACAATTCTGAGAATCAACCCTCTAGAGACCAGATTGTAGAAGACCACCGCAAACGAGGCGGCGAGCACTCCGCCCATCGATGCATATATTGTTACGCTGGGATCGGAGAACTGCGAATACCCGATTGCATTCCAATTATTTCCCGTCACCCAATACCGCAGAAACTCAGTGAATACCCAGACAAACGGCGCTGCCAGAAATGCCCGACTCCCATATCTTCGTAACAAAATCGCCAAAACTGCTGAAAATACCGCCGGAAAGATTCCAACGGCAACTGAAACGCAGAGCATCAGAAAATACGCGAGTACCGGCGGAAACCCGGCATAGGTGATCGGAGCAAACGTCAGCCACCAACATGTACCAAAAAAGAACACAGTCCCGAAATTCCACCCAACAACGAACGATCTTGCCACCGAAGCCTTTTCGCGATCGACCGCCCACATTAACGGGACGAGGGCGAACCATGCGGTCCACCAGAGTTCGAAATCGGGGAATGCGAGTATCAACAGGACGGCCGCAAGGAGGGTGAGGAGCGCGTTTTTCCAGGACGGAATTATTCTGCCGATCGCGGCTAACTTCATTCCGCCATTCTAGCAGGAAAGCCCAATTATTAGCTGGCGGGCTTTCAATGTTTACTGTGGGCGCGGGAATTCGGTCTAAATGAGAGAACAAACAATAAACGTCATCTTTGTTGTGACAAAATCTGTCAATCAGTCAGGCTGGCTGATGGTATTTCGGTCAGACTGCACGAGCGGCGTCGCGACGGCTCTCTATGGACGTGTAAAACGAATCATATTGAATGATTACGCCCAAACAGGCGACAACCCCAATAATCATTGATTTAAAAGAAGGAAAGCCTGGCTTGTTCAGCCAGGCTCTAATGGAAGGACAACTGAAGGAACGCTCGGAAGGTGTTCAAGCACAGTGGCAAACCGCGCTCGGAGTAGTGATGGCGGCGGGGTCTTGATCGTTTGATCAAGCTAGCCACTGTACCTGGTAGCACGTGGCGTGCCACGGAATGAAGTTCAAAGTTCAAAGTTCAAAGTTCAAGGTTAGGAAAATGCAGAAAAGCCCATTTTACTGGGCTTTTGACGCATAAAAATATTTGGAAAACCTAAGGAGTTGTTACTTGGAACTTTGAACCTTGAACTTTAAACTCGCCCGGCGCACTATTTCGAACAACGTTCTGACAGTCTTTGTAAGGCGATGGCGTCCTGGTTCTCGGAGTCAACTTCCATGGCAGAGGCGGCGTAGTTTTTTGCCTGCAGGCAGTCGCCTTTTTCAACGTAGATCTTACCGAGGCTGACGTGGGCCTCGACGAGGCGATTGTCCCAGAAAACAGAGGTTTTAAACGAGCTGATCGCCTGTTCCAGGTCGCCGCGTCGAAGGTGTATCTTTCCGAGCAGGAGATAGCTCTCTGCACTCATCGGCTCGCTCGCAAGAACCCGTCGCAGTGTTGCCATGGCTTCGTCGTCCTGACCGTTTTTGACGAGTGTTCTTGCTTGGGCGAGCAGCGTATCCGTCTCATTCAATTGCTGTTGCACAGGGGCACCCTGCTTTCGGCTGAGTATGACCGCAACAAAATCCTTCCGCGACGGCTGCAGCACACGCAGCGGGATCGTATCTATCGACTTTGATTTATCCCAGTCTTTTTGAAGGTTCGCGTACCGGTTGTTAGTGGTCAGGAACCTTCGAGCCTGGTTGTCCATCTCGGCGGCGGTGGTGTCCTTTAGTGCATCGAGAATCTTGGCCAGTATGAAATAAGCTTCTCCGTCACGCGGGTTGGCGACGATCGCAGACCTGAACTGGGCGGCCGCATCGTTCTGGTTTTCGCTCAAATAGAGCGATACAGCATAGTTGAACCTAATGTTTCCGTCCTCCGGAGCCGAATCGGCAGCTTTTTTTAGAAGGTCGACGCCATCGGTCAGTAGGCCTGCCGCTCTAGCGAGATTCTTCTTTTCCGCTCGGGACGCCTGGATCTCGATCGCTCCGAGGGCGTTGTAGACACTCGTCAATTTCAAGTCTTCGGCCAGCGGCCGGAGCACGGCCATCGCCCGTTCAAAGTTGAACTGCTGCAAATGAACAAGGCCGATATAAAAAGATGCCTCGGCATAGCTATCGTCACTGCATTGCGGCGGCTTGCTCTCCGATCTGGCTTTGTCGCGGCATTGCTGGTGGGCGTTGATGACCTGCTCAAAATAGTTGATAGCCTCAGGAAATTTTCGCTGCAGCAGATAAAGCTGGGCAAGCTCGAGAGCCGCATCGGAATATGTTCCGTCTGGCGTCGACTCGGTAAAGAGCCTTACAGCATTCTTAAAATAGTTCTCTCGAGCCTCCGGACTAGTGGCGAGTAAGCCTTTTGTATATGCCTCAAAGGCACGTGACGGCACTTTACTCGCCGCCTCGATCAATTGGTTTTGCGAGAACGGCAGGGATTTATCACGCTGGTAAAGTATCTGATAGGCGATCTGGCCCTGAATGGACTGGAGGTTACCGAGAGCGTCATTAAGATTAATATCACGCGTTATCCGGCGGCCGTCGGGCAATTCCTCACTCATAAAGCGGCCCTCGTTAACGCGGACTATCTTAACGGTCACGTTGATGGTTGCGGCCGCGTCGGCCTGTGCTGGAATGATATTGTAGGTGCCGGAGATCAGGATGCTGGCATTTGTTTCGCGGGCGAGCTTGAGAGACGTTGCCAGGCTGGGAAGCGTTGTCAGAGGTATCCGCAGCTTTTGCTGAATGATCTTTCGCTGATCGTTGGAGGTGATGTTGAGGTTCGGCACTCGCAGCAATTCCGAAAGTGATCGGGCAAAGCTTTCGCCCACCCAATTGAACTCCGGTTTGTCCGATGTGTTTTCAAACGGCAGAACGAGCACCGTGTCGGTGGCGTTTTGTGCAACTGCTCCTACAACAAAAACCAGCGTGCAAAATATTACGATTATGGATCTTTTCAGCATTAGCCCTCAAGACAGAAAATTCGCTCGAAAAAAGCGAATTGGTTCAAAAGAGTTTGATGCAAAAACTGAATGAGAGGATGGTAACCGGTACGGGATTTGAACCCGTGTTGCCGCCGTGAAAGGGCGGTGTCCTAACCCCTAGACGAACCGGTCAAAACAAAACAGAACCCTGGCAAATATCGCTTTGTCCGCCAAAAGGCGAACGTAAAGAATATCGTACCGATATTTCGGTGTCAACCTGCGGACCAAAAGCACAGTGTCGCGGTATAGTAGTCAACAAAATGTTTTTGCTAAATCATCCGGACACATTAACAGTTGAACGATTCCTCTCGGATTGCGAAGACGATCGCTTTTCCTATGCAGAACTAGGGGCGACCAGAGCTTCGACGCGACCCGCCGGTTACAACATCGATCACAACCGGATCAGGATCGGAAACGGGCCAGCAGATTTCGAAAAGGCAAAGAGCTCCATACGGACCTGGAAAATGTTCGACATTGGCTGGGTAAAGTTGTTTTATCCAAACACTCCGATCGAGCCAGAAAAAACCGTGGCAATAATGGCTAGACATTATGGATTTTACTCATTGAACGCCGCCCGGATCATCTATGACTTCGACGACGAAACCAAAGAGCTTCTCCGATTCGGCTTTGCGTACGGAACGTTGACCGAACACGGCGAGATCGGCGAAGAGCGTTTTTCAGTCGAGTACAGCCAGTCGAACGGGGAGGTCTGGTATGACCTTTTCGCGTTTTCGCGGCCAGGTGCGTTATTGGCAAAGGTTGGCTATCCGCTGAGCCGGCATCTCCAAAAAGCATTTGCCCGCGACTCAAAAAAGGCGATGCATCGGCAGCTCGCCGAAACTCCGAGCCTCCCGTAAAACTCCCCGACTCGTGTTAAAGTATTTCAAATGAAAAGAGTTTTTCTGATCGACACGATGTCGCATATTTATCGTGCGTTCTTCGCCCCGATGGGCATGAAGCAGGATCCTCTGCGAAACAGCAAGGGCCAGGTCACACAGGCCGTTTTTGTGTTTACAAACATGCTCCGCAAACTGCTGAACGAGGAGCGGCCTGATTATATCGCCGCCATTTGGGACACGGACGTTCCGACGTTCAGGCATGACGCCTATGTCGATTACAAAGCGAACCGCGCGGCGATGCCGGACGACCTCTCTTCCCAAATACCTTTTATAGAGCGGGTTTGCGAGGCATATCGCATCCCCATCATAAAAGCCGATGGTTTCGAGGCCGACGACATTATTGGAACATTTGCCCGGCAGATCGCCGCCAAGGAGATGCAGGCGGTTATCGTCTCGAACGATAAAGACCTGTGCCAGCTCGTTCGCGATCCCTACGTCATTGCAATGCGGAGCAATTCGACAAACGTTAAGCGAAAGGTTCCGGTGCCGCCGATCGAATGGTGCAATGAGGCGTGGGTCCTAAAGAAATTCGGAGTCGGCCCCGACAAGATCATCGATTTGCTTGGGCTGATGGGCGATTCGGTCGATAACATTCCGGGGGCTCCCGGCATCGGCGCGGTCGGCGCTCTCAAATTGATACAGGAATGGGGCTCTGCCAGGGCCGCGATGGAGCATGCCGCGGAGATAAAGCACAAGACGCAGCGAGAAAGCTTGCTTAACAATCAAGACATCATCAACCAATCGCTCGAACTTGCAACGATCCATTGCGAGGTGCCGGTAACGCTCGACCTCAAGGACCTCGAGCGGAGCACTCCCGACCGCCAGAAGGCCTTCGAACTGTTCCGCGAACTGGAATTCAAAACCTTGCTAAAGGAATTTGATGATGGAGCCGCGCCTGCAGATCCATCCCAGTCAGCCGGTGGACTTTTTGATAATTTCCCGACGCACACCGGCGCCGGTCTCGAAGCCAAATACTCGGTCATAAACGACAGCTCGAGCCTCGCTGCACTTGTGAGACGTATATTTGAGATTCCGCAGTGGAGTTTCCAGGTTAACGACGCAAATTCGAATGAGAAATCGAGCTGCTTCGAAAAACTGGCTCCCCACGGCGTCGCCATTGGCCTCGGAAACGGCGAAGCGTTCTACGTTGACATTGATAATTTTGTTGACGGCCTCGACGCCGCCGTCGGGCCGTTGCGAGATATTTTGTCGAACCCATTTCTCGATAAAATGGCTCATGATGCAAAGCGGAATACGGGCGCATTGCTAAAGCTCGGCATCCGTCCCGAATCCGTAAAAGACGATACGATGATCGCGGCGTATCTGCTCGATCCCGTCCGGACCAATTATTCCCCAGACTTTCTGGCTCAGATCTACCTTGATATTGATGCCGCCCGGTCGATACCTGACGGGTTCAACGAGGCCGCATTTCGAGCGACCGAAAACGCCGATCTCACCGCACGCGTAACGTCCGTTTTGCGGGCAAAGATCCGTGCAAATGAGCTTGGAAAGGTATATAACGACATCGAGATACCGGTGATCGACGTTCTGACCGATATCGAACTCGCCGGCATGAAAGTCGATGGCGACAGCCTGAACAAATTCTCGGCAGACATAACTACGGAACTTGCGAAACTGAGCAAAAAGATTTTTGAGCTCGCAGGCCGCGAGTTTAATATCGGCTCACCGAAGCAGGTCGGCGAAATATGTGGCGAGCTAAACATAGCGACCGGCAAAACGACTGCGACAGGTCAGATATCGACAAGCCATGACGTTTTGGTCGACTTGGCGCAGACCTATGATATTGCCCAGTACATCATCGACTACCGCGAAATGGACAAGCTCAAAGCGACCTATGCCGATGCGCTGCCGCGGATGATCCGCGACGATGGCCGCATTCACGGCTGTCTTAATCAGGCCGTTGCCGCAACCGGGCGTCTGAGTTCGACTGAGCCAAATTTGCAGAATATTCCAGTCCGGACAAAATTGGGGCAGGAGATACGCCGGGCGTTTATTCCGGAAAAAGGCAACAAGCTTATCTCCGCCGATTACTCTCAGCTCGAGTTGCGTATCCTCGCTCATATAACGCAGGACGCCAACATGCTCGCGGCATTTAAGAACAACGAGGACATACACGCTCAGACCGCACGGCTCGTATTTGGTGCGACCGACGAAAAGGATCTAAAAGAAAAACGACGGCTCGCGAAGATCGTTAATTTTGGTATCGCCTACGCCGTCGAAGCGTTTGGCCTGTCGCAGCGGGTCGGCATCTCGCGGGCCGAGGCAAGAAAGGTGATCGACGATTATTTTGCAACGTACAAGGGCATCCGCGAATATATGGACCGCACGCCCATTGAGGCCCGCGAAAAGGGATATGTAACTTCCCTCTTTGGCCGCCGGCGCTTTTTCCCTTCGATCAACGACCGCAACTTCTCTGTCCGCTCACGAGCCGAACGCGAAGCCATAAACA
>JBBRSH010000171.1:0-7114 GCA_038245555.1 Pyrinomonadales bacterium
AAGACCAGCCTAAAGGAAAAGGCAGTAAAACTTTCGTTCAACCCACCCGCCGAACTTTCTTTCAATGATGTTCAGCCTTACGCCGCCGTGATCTCGCCCGACGGGCAAACGATCGCATTTTCCGCGACCGCCGACGGGAAAAACATGCTTTATATACGCGGGCTGGATTCAACGGAGGCAAAAGTGCTGCCCGGTTCGGAAAATCCGTTGGAGCCTTTTTGGTCGCCAGATAGCAGGTCGATAGCTTATGGCTCGAACGGGAAACTCAAACGTTCCGACCTGTCCGGCGGCAATCCTCAGGTGATCTGTGACGCAGCCCGTTTAATCTCCGGTTCATGGAGCAAAGACGGCGTGATAATCTTCGTACCGGATTACCGGGTGCGCATAATGCAGGTCTCGGCAAAAGGCGGCGAGCCACAGGCCATAAACATTCAGTCTGAAAATATCGAAAACGAAAGGAACGGCAACGCGATCTTTATGCCCGATGGTCGTCATTATTTGTTTCGTCGTCAGATCGAGGACCCGAACGCCGCAGGAGGTTTGCGGCGTATGGGCATCTGGGCGGGTACGCTCGATTCGACCGAGGTTAAGCAGGTTACGCCGGACGAGGGGAATTTAGTCTATACGCCGGAGGGCTGGCTGGTGTTCATTCGCAATGACTCGCTCGTCGCACAAGCTTTTGACGCCACGAGGCTACAGGTGTCAGGTGAACCGATAACTATAATTAGCGGCCAACCGAACGCTACCGGCCCCAGGCGGTTTTCGGTTTCCGACAACGGGGTTTTGATCTGGCAAGGATTGTGGCAGCGCGAGTATCAGCTAACATGGTTTGACCGGGAAGGTAAACAAACCGGTGTCGTCGGGGCTCCGGCTAAAGTGTTTACCGGACAAGACCCGCACATTTCTCCCGACGCCAAACGCCTCCTTGTAAAGCGAAGTAGTCCGCAACAAACCCTCTGGGTGATCGACCTTGAGAAAGGCACCGAAATTCGCATTACCTCCGATTTCGGACAAATTCCGGTCTGGGCGCCCGACGGTAGCAAGATCGCCTTTAGCTCGAACGGAGGATTGTCAATTAAAGCAGCGAATGGTCTCGGTGAGGCCGAAACGGTTCTCGCAGCGGGCGCGACGTTCCCTCACTCTTGGTCACCGGACGGACGCTTCATAATTTTCCTGCGGCGGGGCGTGAAAACGCGGATGGATATGTATGCGCTGCCAATGTTCGGCGAAAGAAAGGAATCTTTGCTTTTGAATTCAGCTTTCGACGAACAAACGCCGCAGTTTTCGCCCGACGGAAAATGGCTTGCCTATGCTGCCGACGATACAGGCAGGTACGAAATTTACGTTCAATCATTTTCTGCTGACGGCAAACTCGGAGCCGACCGGAAACTGATATCCGGGACTGGCGGGTTTATGCCTGTGTGGCGCCGGGATGGAGGCGAACTCTACTTTATCGCAGCGGACGGCCAAATGATGGTGTCCTCTGTAAAGACAGGCGGCAGCGAGTTTGAATTCAGCAGCCCAAAGGCGTTGTTCAAAACTAAAATGCTCGGCTTGTTTGGCAGTACTCACGAGTTCGACGTGTCACCCGACGGCCAGCGGTTCCTGATCGGAACCCTCGTCGGCGAACCGACCGCACAACCACCGACAGTGGTATTGAATTGGACCGCACTTGTGAAAAAATGAGTCTATGAAACGATGCCCTGAATGTAGACGTGATTATTACGATGATACATTGCTGTATTGTCTCGATGACGGAAATGCTCTGCTCGAAGGGCCGGCGAGCGGTTCGACGTCGATGGACGAGCCGGCGACGGCGATCCTTCACGCGACCGACGCCGTCGGCGATGCTCCGACGCGCGCTCAGATACATACTACTGAGCAGACAGTAGTCCTTCCACGAACAGAGCCAGAGCCTCAAAAGAGTTTGGGTGAGGTACCGGAAAAGCAGGGCTTTCCGGCAAATAGGGCGACAAAGCCGCTTGTGGCGCTCGGGTTGGCGGTCATACTTCTTATTGGTGGATTCTTTGCCTACCGGTATTTCAAACTTGCGGGAGGCGATCAGATCAACTCGATCGCGGTTCTTCCATTCGAAAATCGAAGTGGTAACACGGACACGGATTACCTGTCGGATGGCCTAGCCGATTCTCTGATCTATCGTCTTTCGCAGCTGCCAAATCTGAAGGTCAGCCCGACGAGTTCGGTTATGCGATACAAGGGCAAGGAAACGGACGTCGCTCAGATAGCGAAGGAACTTGAGGTCGATGCCGTGATGTCGGGCAGGCTCGTCCAGCGGGGCGATGATCTTTCGATCAGCGTGCAATTGATCGACTCGAGGACAAAGAAACTGATCTGGGCCGAACAGTACGATCGTAAAATGTCCGATCTTCTGGCTACTCAGCGAGAGATAGCGTCAACGATCGCCGAAAAACTGCAGCTAAAGTTGTCGGGTGACGACGCCAAGGGGATAACTAAAAAATACACGGACAACAACGAGGCTTATCAGCTTTATCTGAAAGGGCGATATCACCTTGCGAAACGAACAAAAGACGAGATCGTGAAAGGCATTGATTATTTCGAGCAGGCGATAAAGATCGACCCGAATTTTGCGTTGGCATATGCACGTATTTGCGATTCTTATATGAGTATGCCCGCATATCCGTACATGGCACCAAAAGAGGCATACCCGCAAGCAAAAGCGGCGGCCGCCCGGGCCGTCGAGATCGACCCGTCGCTTGCCGAAGGCCACACTTTCCTCGGGATGACATTAGCGATATGCGACTGGAACTGGGCAGCGTCCGAACGCGAATTCAAACGGGGAATCGAACTTGATCCGAACAACGCCGCTGCACATTTTCGCTACGGCCAGATCTACCTTGCAGATTTGGGCCGCATCGACGAGGCGATGGTGGAAACAAAGCGGGCTCTTGAGCTGGAACCGCTTGACCTAAACATGGGAGCGAACCTCGCGTGGCTATACCTTTTTGCCCGGCAAAATGATAAGGCTCTGGAACAAGCAAAGAAAGTAAACGAGATGGAACCGGCGTTCCCGGTCGGCCGCTGGATGCTCGGAGAAGCGTATGCGCTGAACGGAATGTATCAGGAATCGCTTGCATTTAACGAACCTATACTGCAAGCCGATCCAACCAGCCAATACACACTTCGAAACGTCGGATTTGTCTACGCACGAATGGGCCGCACTCACGATGCAGAGCAGATCGTCCAGAAGTATAAGGACCTTCGCAAAACGCAATATGTTCTTTCTTACCGGTTTGCGACCGTATATGCCGCCCTCGGTGACCGGGACGCAGCATTTGCTGAACTTGACAGAGCATTTGATGAACGAGATTGGCAGCTGCAGCGAATAAAAGTTGACCCGTTCATGGACCTCCTGCGTGACGATCCGCGATATAAAGCGTTGCTGAAAAAAATGAACTTTCCCGAATAGAGTTTTATGAAAAAATGCCCGCAATGCGGCCGTGAATATGACAATACAATGACGTTCTGTCTGGATGACGGCAGAGCGCTACAAGATCTGCGGAAACGGATGAATCTGCCGGAATAGTATTAGTCGATTGAAATGGAGCTATTTATGAACCGAAGAGAATTCAGCCTGTCACTGCTCGCGGCTTTGCCAGCGTTTACGATTGCAGCACAGCAAACGCAGGTAAAGATGGGCGTCAACGGAACACGTCTTAATGCTCGTTTAGCTGAGCTTGCTCAATTTGGCAAGACGCCGGAGGGCGGGACGAGCAGAGTTGCATACTCTGACCTTGATCTGCAGGCACGGCAATATGCGATGGGTTTAATGCGTGATGCCAAGCTCGATGTGACGATCGACGCGGCTGGAAATATCGTTGGACGCCGGGCGGGAAGCGACGCCAAACTTAAGCCGCTGATGATCGGCTCGCATATTGATTCGGTCCCGTCCGGCGGGATGTTTGACGGACAGGTCGGTTCAATGGGAGCGATCGAGGTCGCTCAGTCGCTGGCCGAGGGCAATGTCCGGCTCAGGCATCCGCTTGAGGTCGTCATTTTTCAAAATGAAGAAGGCGGGACGAGGGGCAGTGAGGCAATTTCGCGTGGTTTGACCGAAAAGGAACTGAACGTCGTAACCAGCAGCAAAAAGACGATTCGCGACGGTATTAAATTCATCGGCGGCGACCCGGAAAAACTCGCGGGAGCGGTCCGGAAAAAAGGCGACCTTGCGGGTTATGTCGAACTGCACATCGAGCAGGGCGGCACACTTTATAAGGACAAGATCGACATTGGCGTTGTCGAGGGTATCGTGGGCGTTCATTGGTGGGATGTGACGGTTACCGGTTTTGCAAATCACGCCGGAACGACGCCGATGGATCAGCGGCATGACGCTTTGCTCGCGGCCGCCAAATATATTGAGGCTGTCAATCGGGTCGTGACCTCGATTCCGGGACGCCAGGTTGGGACGGTAGGGAAGATCCAGGCGTTTCCGGGGGCGTACAATATTATTCCCGGCCGGGTGGAAACAAGTCTTGGCCTGCGAGACCTTGATCTGACCAAGATCGGGCAAATGTTTGACAAGATCCAGGTCGAAGTGAGGCAGATCGAAGCGGCGAGCGGGACAAAATTTGAATTCAAACAGATCAGTGCTTCCCAGCCCGCATTGACTGATAACCGTTTTCGCAAGGCGATCGACGATTCGGCAAAACAACTAGGGTTAACGACGAAATTGCTCCCAAGCGGTGCGGGCCACGACGCCCAGGAGATCGCCGACCTCTGTCCGATCGGCATGATATTTATCCCGAGCAAAGACGGCATCAGCCACAGCCCACGTGAATTTTCGAAGCCGGACGATATTACGAACGGAGCGAACGTGCTGCTTCAAACGCTGTTAAAGCTAGACGCGGCAGACCTTTAAGTTGAATGATTTATTGACTCTTATGAAGAAACTAATACTTCTTAACATTGTTATTGCAGCTTTCGTACAACTCGCATTTGCTCAAAACAACGTCGAGACCTTCGACAAGTATGCCGAGGCCGCTCGTAAGGCGTGGAACGTGCCGGGTATGTCGCTCGTCATTGTGCAGGATGGGAAGGTGCTTTTGTCCAAGGGCTACGGCGTGCGGGAACTTGGCAAGGATGCGACGGTCGATGCCCAGACGCTATTTGGGTGTATGTCAACGACAAAAGCGATGACCGCGGTCGCGATGGGGATGCTTGTCGACGAAGGCAAAGTCTCATTGGATGACAAGGTTACAAAGTACCTGCCTGATTTTCGTGTGGACGACAGGTATGTGACCGGAGATATGAGGGTGAGAGACCTGCTTACGCACAATACGGGCGTCGGGAACGCGGATTTTCTCTGGGCCTGGACGCCTGAAATAACGTCCTCCGAAGTCGTCCGCCGGATGCAGTTTGCCAAGCAGGAATACCCGCTGCGTGGAGGATTTGTCTATCAAAACATAATGTATCTCGTCGCCGGTAAGGTGATAGAGAAGGCGAGCGGGATGTCTTGGGAGCGTTTTGTTACCGAGCGGATCTTTATGCCGCTAGGGATGACGAGCACGTTTGCAAACTACACGCTTTCGATGAAGTACGCCAATCGTTCGGCCGCCCATTTTGAGATCAAGGGCAAGATACAACCGATCCCGGAGGACATCGCCGACCCGATCGGGCCGGCCGGAGCTGTCTGGTCGACATCGGATGATATCGGCAAGTGGGTCAACTTTATGCTTGGCAACACGACGGTAAACGGGAAACAGTTGTTAAAGCCGGCGACGTACCGCGAATTGCTCAGGCCACAGGTCGTGATACCTCCGAGTGGCGGATTTTACCCGACTACTGCACTTACAAAATCGCATTGGACGACCTATGGGCTTGGCTGGTTTCAGGAGGACTACCGCGGTGAGATGGTAAATTTTCACACCGGCAGCCTTGATGGCCGAACGGCTATCATTGGACTGATTCCGGACAAGAAATTGGGCATTTACATTTTTGGCAACGTTGACCACGCCGAGGTCCGGCACGCACTGATGTACAAGGCATTTGACCTGTTCGGCTTCGGGGACAACAGTCGCGACTGGAGCACCGAAGCAAAGACGTTATACGACGGCTTGAAAGCGACGGGGAAAAAGCAGGGCGACGACCTAAAGGCAAAACGTAACCCGAACACAAAACCGAGCCTTCCTCTTGCCGCGTATGCCGGCAAGTATTCAGACCCGTTTTTTGGATCGATGGAGGTCGTCTTGGCCGATGGCAAATTACGCGTCGTCGTTACCAAGGACCTTTCCGCCGATCTCAGCCACTGGCATTTTGATACATTCGAGGCGACATGGACCAAAGCGTGGTGGGATACCGGTTTGATTACGTTTCGTCTGAATGCCGCCACGGGCGAAGTTGAGTCGATCGATGTTGACGGCGCAGTGTTAAGGCTCGAGTCGAGGGCAAGGTAAAGTGGAGATCAACCCTCTGGTGGTAACCGCACGAAGGGAAAAAAATATGACCAAACGAATTATTCTACTCATTCTTATGACGGTGTTTGTCACGGTTTCGGCACAGTCTCAGAGTCACGTACCGACTATTGATGATCTGCTGAACGTTAAAAGTCTGGGCGGCGCACGGATCTCGCCGAATGGTAAATGGGTCGCCTATACCCTGACCGAAACGGATTGGAAACAGGACGCATTTGTCGGTCAGATATGGCTCGTCAATACATCGGGCGGCAAGCCTTTTCAGTTGACTCGAGGTGAGAAGGCGGCGGGAAGCCCGCAATGGTCGCCCGATGGCGAGTGGCTCACGTTTACGAGCAATCGTATTGGCGACAAGAATCAGATATTCGCGATCCGCCCCGATGGCGGCGAGGCCGTGCAGCTGACAAAAGCGGAAAATGGCGTCAATGGCTACGGCTGGTCGCGGGACGGTAAGAGCATTGCCTACACAGCTAGTGACGCGGATACAAAGGCGGCCAAAGAGCGTACCGATTATCTGGGAGGATTTGAAGTCACGCGAAAGGAATATTCCTTTGCCCAGCTATGGACATTTGAGGTCGCAAAGGCCCAAAGCGAGCCTGTCACCGGAACGCAACGCACGAAAACCAGGGAATATACGATCGGAGCATTTGAATGGTCGCCCGACG
>JBBRSH010000172.1:0-7015 GCA_038245555.1 Pyrinomonadales bacterium
GCGGTTTCCGCCGCCGCTTCCACCGGGGCTTCTGCCTCGATCGCCGCCTCAGCTGCAGGAACTGCATCTTCAGTTACCGGCGCCGCTTCATCGGCCTGAGCCTCGATAGAGATTTCGTCCGCAACCACCGTTTCCTCAGCGGCTTCCGACATTCCCGGCAATGTTTCTTCTACGACTTCGTCGTCTTTCTTCTTTGGCATTTTCTTTTCTCAAATCTAAGGCCCGGTCTAATTCCGCCTAGGCATTTTTCTTATTGATCAAGGTATATACCCTCGCCAACGTCTTCTTTTCCCGGCGAATATCATTCACCGTTTCGCCCACACCCAGCGACTTACGGAACTTAAGGCGAAAGAGTGATTCTTTCAGCGCGTCCGCTTGGTCCTTCAATTCATCAGCATTCATCTCGCGAAGCTGTTCCAGCTGTTCTTTACGTTTCATCTTTAAACAATGCCTCCTTCGAGGTCAGCACGGCTCACGAACTTGGTCTTGATCGGCAATTTTTGCGCGGCAAGACGAAAAGCCTCTTTTGCAAGGTCAAGGTCCACGCCTTGGATCTCGTAAAGAACGCGGCCGGGTTTAACGACTGCGACCCAATGGTCAGGAGCGCCCTTTCCGCTGCCCATACGAGTTTCAGCCGGTTTCTTTGTGATCGGTTTGTCCGGAAACATTCGGATCCAGATCTTCCCACCACGTTTCACGTGACGGGTCATCGCGATACGAGCGGCTTCGATCTGACGATCCGTGATCCAGCCTGCCTCAAGTGCTTTTAGACCGAAGTCACCGAAGCTGATCTGCTCGCCGCGCGTTGCTTTTCCGCGCATGCGGCCTTTCATGACTCTTCGGTGCTTGACCTTTTTCGGCATTAACATAACTAAATTTCCTCTCTTACCTGCCTACAGCTTATTAGCCTAACGGCCGCCGCGGTCGTCGCGACGCGGGCCGCGATCATTACGGCGAGCTCCGCGTTCAACCTTAACTTCATTCATCGGATCGGTCGTAGTACCACGAGCCATCGAGGCATTCGGATCAAGGATCTCACCGCGGTAGATCCATACCTTCACGCCGATTATGCCAAATGTCGTTAACGCTTCAGCAAACCCATAATCGACATCCGCTCGCAGTGTGTGCAACGGCAGGCGTCCCTGAAGAGACCATTCCGTGCGAGCGATCTCGGCTCCGTTCAGGCGTCCGGCGATCATTACCTTGATACCAGACGCTCCAAAACGCTGCGATTCTTCCATCGTCTTTTTCATCGCACGCCGAAACGCAATACGTTTCTCGAGCTGCTGTGTGATCTTTTCGGCCTGCAGTTGAGCGTTCAGTTCCGGATGGCGTATTTCCTGGATCGAGATAAGAACTTCGCGGCCGGTCTTTCTCGACAGGTCTTCACGCAGCTTTTCGATCTCGGAACCCTTGCGGCCGATGATAATTCCAGGACGCGAGGTGTAAATGATGATTTTCAGCCGGGCTGCCGCACGTTCGATATCGATGTGCGAGACACCGCCGCCGCTGAAACGCCTTTTAAGGTCGCGCTTGAGTTTGAGATCCTCGGCGAGAAATTCGGCGAATTCGTGTTTCGCAAACCAGTGCGAATGCCAATCTTTGTTGTATCCGACTCTAAAGCCGTATGGATGAACTTTCTGTCCCATAATTTACCCGGACCGCAGGCGGCTCGCCCGCGTGATTCCTACTGCTTTTCCAAATCCTCGTTAGTCTCTTCCATAACCTCGTCGGCCGGCTTTTCAGCCGCCGAAACCTCGGCGTCGATCTCAGCCTTGTTTTCCGTGGCTTCTTCGGCAGGCGTTTCTTCTTTCGGCGAATTGCCCGTTTCCTCTGAGACTGTTTCTACCGGCGTTTCGAGAGGAGCTTCCGCGACGGTTTCAGCTACGGGTGTCTCGACCACTTCTTCGACAACTGCCTCTACCGGCGCTTCTTCTACTGCCTTGGTCGCCTTTGTCTCTTTCTTTACAGGCTCTGCCGCTTTCCTTTTGGCTTTTTCAGCCTTGCGGGCAGCGATCCGCTCATCACGCAAACCTTCGAGCCTGATCTGTTCTTCAGTCTTCGCCTTCTCTTCGCTCGTCACCTGGATAGTGATGTGGCAATAGTGACGCTGCTCGCGGTAAGCCCGGCCCTGCGGTGCAGGACGCATGCGGCTCCGGTGTTTGTGCGCGCCCATGTCGATAAAGCAAAGATTTACCCACAGATCGTCCGGATCGATGGCGATATTCTGCTGTTCGGCAATGAACGTCGCATTCGCGATGGCCGAATTCAGGCACTTCGCGATCGGGAGGGCCGCACGTTTGTCCGTAAATTTCAGGATCGACAGAGCCCGCGATACATTTTGCCCCCTGATCATATCGATCACGAGCCGTGCTTTACGCGGCGAACCCTTCAAGTGTTTTAATTTTGCAATCGCTTCCATATCAGTTGTCGGCGGTCAGTGGTCAGTATCAGAATCTTGTCTGACCACTGGCCAAAGTCCACTATTTCCTTTTGGCCATTTTCTCCGCTTTCGTGCCCGGGTGTCCTTTGAACATTCGCGTCGGCGAAAACTCACCCAATTTGTGGCCAACCATATTTTCAGTAACAAAAACCGGTATATGACGCTTGCCGTTGTGTACGCCGAAGGTCAGGCCGACCATATCCGGGGAGATCGTCGACCGTCTCGACCAGGTTTTGATCGCGGGCGGCTTTGGCCCACCGTCGGAGATACGACGCATCATTTTCTGAATACTGAGGTCAATAAACGGTCCTTTCTTTAATGAACGTGGCATTTCTACTTCCTTCTCCTGTCTCTCACGATCATATTCGTCGTGCGTTTATTGCGTCGCGTCTTATATCCGCGAGTCGGCTGTCCCCAAGGCGTGACAGGATTACGGCCGCCCGAGGTTTTACCTTCACCGCCACCATGAGGGTGATCGACCGGGTTCATAGCAACACCGCGAACCTTGGGACGTCTGCCCATCCATCGTGAACGGCCGGCTTTTCCAAGACTAACGTTCTCGTGCTCGGTGTTTCCCACCTGGCCAACCGTCGCCATACAAACAACCGGAACCTTGCGAACCTCGCCCGACGGCATTCGAAGCTGGGCAAAATCGCCATCCTTCGCGACGATCTGTGCAAAGCCGCCAGCCGAACGAACCATCTGTCCGCCCTTTCCCGGACGAAGCTCGATATTGTGCACCTGTGTGCCGAGCGGAATATTCTGGATCGGAAGAGCATTTCCCGGCAGGATATCGGCTTCCTCTCCACTCAGGATCATCATTCCGACCGTCAAACCAAGCGGTGCGATAATGTACCGCTTCTCACCGTCAAGGTACGAGATCAGGGCGATGTGGGCCGATCGGTTCGGATCGTACTCGATCTGAGCGACCTTTCCGGGGATACCGGGCTTGTTACGCTTGAAATCGATGATCCGGTAATGACGCTTATGGCCTCCACCGCGGCGGCGTATCGTAATGCGTCCGTCACTGTTGCGACCTGAAATTCTCTTTTTTGGCTCGAGCAGTGATTTCTCGGGTACTGCATTCGGAGTCAATTCATCGCGGGTCAAGTACGTTTGATAACGCCTCGCCGGTGATGTTGGTTTTAATCTCTTGATTCCCATATTCGTAAATGATGAATTCAGAATTTCGAATAATGAACTAATTCTGCATTCATCGTTCGATATTCATCATTCGTTTATATCGCTTCTGCGTAATCGACCATCGGCTCGCCCTTTCTCAGGGTTACGTATGCCTTCTTAAATCCTGCACGACGGCCCTCGATGCGTCCGCGTTTTTTGACCTTTCCGTCGTATTGAACGGTGCGAACAGCCGCGACCTTGACGTTGAATACTTCTTCAACGGCTCCCTTGATATCGATCTTGGTGGCCTTTTTAGCGACTCGAAAGGTCAAGACCTGGCCCTGTTTACGGCCACTATCTTCTTCAGTCGAATCCTCTTTGAGGATCACGCTTTTTTCCGTAACGACGGGCGACTTTAGTATGTCCCAAACTCCAAGCTTACTCATTTGTATCTCCCGTCTCGACCGTCTCTACTGCTGTCGCATCTTCAGCCGGAGCAGGTTCGGCAACCTTGCTCGGCTTTTTCTTTACCGGTGCAGCGGCCTCTGCTGTATCAGCTTTCGCCTTTACTTCCTTCTTTGCTTTCGGGGCCACCTCGGCCGTGGGTGCGGCAGCCTTGGTCTCGACAGCTTCCGCCTCAGAAAACTTTCCGCTCTCGCGTTTAGGATCGAGCAGTGCAGTCAGTTCCTCGACCGCAGTTTTCGATATCAAAAGCTTTTCGTGATAAATAATGTCGTAAATATTCAATCCGAAGCTGTTCGTTACCTTCGTCTTCTTAACATTTCGCGACGAAAGAATCAGGTTTTCATTGTCCAGCGAATCGATGATCAACATCTTCGCTCTCGTCTTTTTGTCCGACAACCCGAGGCTGCTGACGACACCGAGAAATTCGCTCGTCTTCGGATTCTTAAATCCAAATTCTTCAATGATGATAAGGTTTCCCTCGCGAAGCCGCTCTGAAAGGGCCGAACGCAAAGCTCCGCGACGCATCTTCTTAGGCATCTGGTAGGACCAGTCGCGGGGCTGCGGCCCGTGAACATTACCACCGCCTTTCCATAGGGGCGAACGCAAACTCGCTATGCGAGCTCGGCCGGTTCCTTTCTGCTTCCACAGCTTGCGGCCCGAACCCGAAACGTTTCCGCGTGTCTTCGTTGCCGAAGTTCCCTGCCGCCCGTTCGCCTGATAGTTGGTCACAGCGGCGTGGATAAGGGCTTCGTTCAGCTCGACACCAAAAACGGAATCGGCCAACGTGACCTCACCAACCTCTTTATTCTTTAGATTGCGAACCATTACGGTAGGCATAATTTTCTCACTCCGTTCGAGTGGTCAGTGGTCAGTGGTCAGTGGTCAGTCTTTACTGCCTTTCTGCCTTCTGCCTACTGCCAACTACCTCTAAGCCTTCTTGACAATCACGAGGCCGCCATTCGGTCCCGGGACGGCCCCACGAACCATCAATAAATTGTTATCCAGATCCACTTTTGCAATGGTCAAGTTCTGTACCGTTACGCGGGCATCGCCCATATGTCCCGATGATTTTGTTCCCTTAATTACACGCGAAGGATACGCGGACTGGCCGATCGAACCCGGCTCGCGAACGTTCATCGATCCGTGCGATTCAGGGCCGCGTGAAAATTTATGTCGCTTGATCGTTCCCGCGAAGCCGCGTCCTTTCGACTTACCAACGACATCGATCTTGTCGCCGTCAGCAAAAAGGTCAACCTTGATCTGATCACCAACCGATGCATCCGGCTCGCCGGTAAGGCGAAGCTCTCTAAGTATACGTGTCGGGGGAAGCCCACCGCCTGTTTTCTCAAAGTGTCCCTGAAGGGGCTTCGTCACGTTCTTAAGACGGATCGGTTTGTCCTCAACGAGGCCGAGTTGAACGGCGTTGTAGCCGTCAGCGCCCGCAGCACTCTTTGTTTGGACGACAACACATGGCCCTGCTTTGATGACGGTGACCGGCGTAACCGTTCCGTCCTCCGCAAAGAGCTGCGTCATTCCGACTTTTCTACCAATGATTCCACTGATCATAACTTTAAGTTCCGCGAGTTTGGGAGTTAAGCGAGTTGTGCGAGTCTTTCAAACTCGGCGAACTCGGTCAACTTGGCAAACTCAGTCAACTAGCTCTTTCCAAACGCCTTGATCTCGACATCAACACCGGCCGGCAGATCCAATTTCATTAATGCATCGACCGTCTCGCTGGTCGGGTCGAGGATATCCATCAACCGCTTGTGCGTTCTGATCTCAAACTGTTCACGCGACTTTTTGTCCACGTGAGGCGATCTCAGGACGGTCCATTTGTTCTTGATGGTCGGAAGGGGTATCGGCCCCGCAATCCTTGCTCCGGTGCGTTTAGCCGTATCAACGATCTCCTGTGTCGACTGGTCGAGCACGCGGTGATCATAGGCCTTTAACTTGATGCGAATCTTTTCGTTTAACATAAATGGCTCTAAGCAATCGGCATTCAGCATTCAGGAAATCCCGATCGATCATGCTGACCGCCGAGTGCTGAATGCTAAGTGCTACTCAACAATATCCGACACCGTTCCGGCACCGACTGTACGGCCGCCTTCGCGGATGGCGAAGCGTAATCCCTTTTCCATGGCGATCGGTGCGATCAGCGTGATCTCCATCTGGATGTTGTCACCCGGCATCACCATCTCGACTCCGGCCGGAAGGTTTGCAACTCCCGTTACGTCCGTGGTTCTGAAATAGAACTGCGGGCGGTAGCCGGTGAAGAAAGGGGTGTGTCGTCCGCCCTCTTCCTTGGTCAAGACATAAGCCTCGGCCTTGAACTTCGTGTGCGGTGTGATCGAGCCGGGTTTGGCAATGACCTGTCCGCGTTCGATCTCCTTGCGGTCGACGCCTCTCAGCAGCAACCCGACGTTGTCGCCGGCCATTCCTGAGTCGAGCAGCTTCTTGAACATTTCAACGCCCGTGACCACTGAGTTTCTCGTGTCCTTGATACCAACGATCTCAACCGCTTCGTTGACGTTGATCATTCCGCGTTCGATACGTCCTGTCGCCACTGTTCCTCGGCCCTGGATCGTAAAGATGTCCTCGACAGGCATCAGGAACGGCTTGTCCATTTCGCGGGCAGGTGTCGGGATGAAATCATCTACCGCCTGCATCAGTTCATCGATCTTCGGCTCCCATGCGGCATCACCCTCGAGTGCTTTCAGAGCTGAGCCCTGAACGATCGGCGTATCGTCGCCGGGGAATTCGTAAGATGAGAGCAGTTCGCGGATCTCCATATCGACGAGTTCCAGCAATTCTGCGTCATCGACGGAGTCGACCTTGTTCATGAATACGACCATCGAAGGTACACCAACCTGGCGTGCCAGCAGGATGTGCTCACGGGTCTGCGGCATCGGGCCGTCCGTCGCTGCAACCACCAGGATCGCTCCGTCCATCTGGGCCGCTCCAGTGATCATGTTCTTGACATAATCA
>JBBRSH010000173.1:0-6936 GCA_038245555.1 Pyrinomonadales bacterium
GACGTCTATTGTTGTCGGTCACGCTCATTTGCTCGATCGCCGTGTCTGCGTTATCGCAGCAGGCCAATGGTCAAAAGCCAGCATCCGGCGAACCAACCGATGGTGTCCGGAAAGTTTCAGTCGAGTCCAAGGATCCGTTCAAAAAATGGCTTAATGAGGATGTCAGCTACCTCATTACTCAGGCGGAACGAGCCGCATATTTGGCCCTCAAGACAAATGAAGAGCGGGAGAATTTCATCAAATTCTTTTGGGACCGTCGAGATCCGGATCCGGATACCGAGGAGAACGAATTTCGCGAGCAACATTACGAGCGAGTTGCTTACGCAAATGAGCATTTTGCATCGGGCATACCCGGGTGGCGAACGGATCGTGGCCGGATCTACATCACCTGGGGCAAACCGGATTCTATCGAACCTCATTCGTCTGGCGGGTCATACGAACGCCCAAGTTACGAGGGCGGCGGATCAGCAACCGCTTATCCATTTGAGACTTGGTTTTACCGACATCTTGACGGTGTAGGCGACGGAGTTGAGATCGAATTTGTTGACCGAACCGGAACAGGCGAGTATCGAATTGCACGCGACCCTGATGAAAAAATAGCGTTCGCAAGCGGTCTCAGTACCCGACAAGTAAATAACGTCAACACCGCAAATTATCAGCGTGAGCAAGATTCCCCATTTGTGGTCGCAAGCAAGATCGCGGCCCTTTCGACCCCTCCAACCGTCAAGTTTGATGACCTCAGACAGTTCATTAACAGCTCAGCGGTCATAGATAACAATGCACTTCCATTCGATCTCCGGATCGACTATTTCCGCCAGTCAGACGATCGGGTGATCGCCGCATTTACGATCAAAACCAGCAATAGGGGATTGCAGTTTAAAGACGAGGGCGGCCTGCAGACAGCTCGACTGAATATTTTCGGTAAGATTACCGCTGTTACTGGCAAACGATCTGGAATTTTTGAAGACTCCGTTGTCACAAACGTATCTGCCGGGGAGTGGGATAACACTCGTGACCAAAGATCTATCTATCAGAAGGGATTGGCATTAGCACCAGGTATATACCGGGCGGATATTATTGTTCGCGACGTTGCGACCGGCAATAAAGGTCTCGTCAGCATGGGCTTTAAGGTCCCAAAATATGATCAGGCGAAACTTTCGACATCGTCTCTAATTCTTGCGTCCAAATTGCGCACAGCAACCGAGCGCGAGATCGGCGAGCGATTTGTTATAGGCGGCGTCAAGGTAATTCCTAATCTGGTAAGCGAATACAAATTAGGAGAAGATGTCGGTGTATATTTGCAGGTATATAATGCCGAGGTCGATCAAACGACTCTCAGGCCCGCTGTCGACGTCAGCTACACAGTGCTAAAGGACGGTAAAGTTGTCCTGACAAAAATAGAAGACTGGGAGGGTTCCAGTGAGTCAGGAAGTCGATTGACGCTGGCTCGCTTGCTTCCAACCTCTAAGCTTCTGGCCGGTGAATATGAAGTGAAGATCGAGGTTCGCGACAGCGTAAGGGTACAGTCGGTTGAGAGATCAGCAAAATTCACGATAGTGCCGTAATATGGCTGGCCGACAATTAGGGTTTGACGTTTATCTCGATAACTGCGGCCGCTTTTCCTTCGCTGGTGTCATAGATCGACTTTCCGTCCGCACTATAACAGACGGCTTCGCCGACGGGCCGGTTGCCGAGATCGACTATTTCCGCCGGCTGCTTCCAAATGTCATCGAACTGCGCGGATCCGGCGGGCAGCTTAAATTCATATCCCGAAACATAATCGCAGAGGATCATTCTCTGGCCGTCCGGCGAAATGTTGCCTCCCGTAAGCAGCCCGTTTGGGATCGACGGAACTGAGATATCCGCGATCTTCTCGGCCTGAAAGATCCGCTCGTCGGAAAACTCGGGCCGGAGGCGATACACTCCGGCGGAACCACTCTGGCGTTTCGTCACGACGTAAATTTCACCGTTCTGTGGGTTGACCATGAGCGTTTCCGCATTGTGCGGTCCGTCCACGTAGGTGAAACGAAGCAACTCGGGCTTTTCGGTCGTGAGCGCAGTCTTTTTGGTAGACGTTGCATCTTCGGGAGAAACCACTGGTTCGGGTACGCGATAGATAACGTGTTCCCGCATCCTCAAACGATTGTCACCGATCTCGCCCACGTAGATAAAACATTTACCGGTATTATCCATGTACGATGCTATATCTTCCCAATCGACGTTCTGAGCTCCCGGGATCTTCCAAGTACCCATTGACGTGCCGGTTTTCGATATTCCATAGATAAAAGCGTCGTCCCCGGAATCGTTGTGCGTCCAAAATACCCCAGGCTGGCATCTTGAGGCGGCCAGACCGCTGCTCTCTGTAACGTCAGGATTGGCGATGTGCCCCAGTATCTTTGGTTGATCGTAACGCGAGCTTTTGGAGGATGTCGGGTTTGGGCTCGCTCGCGAAAGGCAACCCGAAAAAATGGCCGGAATCGCGGCGAAAAATATGACAAAGCTGAAAAATTTAGTTATAGTCAACTTCGTCATATATCTTTGTATTTTGAACCATTACGCTTTGAAAACGTATCCGGTTCGGAACACTTTTTCGTAAACGTTCTTTTTTCCTACGCTTTGATCTAGATCAGATGATGGTTGGGACTGAATGGCTGATTGAGGCTTCTGGTTGTAAGGCTGCGGCATTACGCGATGAAGCGGTGATCCGTTCTGTCTTCGCGGCCGTTATCGAGGATCTTGGGCTCCGATCGGTTGGTTCTGTTTGGCATAAATTTCCGGGAGCCGGCGGAGTAACGGGTTTAGTCGCTCTGACGGAGTCCCACCTTGCTTGTCACACTTATCCGGAATACGGAACCGCGACATTCAATCTATATTGCTGCCGGACTAGGCCGGACTGGGACTGGGCTGGCGTGCTTCGAAAAATGATCTCTGCCGAAACCGTGACCGTAACAAAGATCGATCGTGGTGAACGCGAATCTGATCTACGGGTTGAGGCCGCTGGAGGCCAAAAATGAGCACACTGCAGGCAAACTGCCCATCGTGCGCCGCACCGATCGAATTCAAGGCCGGCTCGACGATCGTTGTCATTTGCCCTTTTTGTCGTTCAGCTATTGCTCGTTCGGACCGTGCCCTGACGGATCTGGGTAAGATCGCCGAAGTAGTGGATTCCGAATCGCCGTTAAAGCTGGGCCTGAAGGGAACTTTTAAGGACACACGTTTTGAATTGACGGGGCGTGCACAACTTCGGCACGAACTTGGCGGCTTTTGGGACGAATGGTACGCGACGTTCTCAAACGGCTGGGTGGGCTGGCTCGCGGAAGCACAGGGCCGATTCTACCTGACGTTTTATCAGCCGCTGCCGCAAGGTGTTGTCCTGCCGACATTCGAAGGCCTTCAGCTTGGCCAAACGATACCTGAAATTCCAAACCCTACGCCGTTGATGGTGCAGGAACGGGGAAACGGTACTTTCAACGCTGCCGATGGCGAGATCCCCTACAAACTTACTCCCGGGGAGCAGTTTCGATTTGCGGATCTTGCTGGCAAGAGCAATGCCTTTGCGACGATCGACTATAGCATGGACCCGCCATGGGTTTTTGTCGGTTCACAGGTCACACTCGACGAAATAGGACTCGCCGATGCCAAGCCGGTTGAGCGCGAGGCAAAACGCGTTTCAGCGGTCGGGATGGGATGCCCAAACTGCGGCGGCCCTTTATCGCTGAATGCACCCGACAAAGCCGAGCGCGTGACGTGCCCTAACTGCAACTCTTTGCTGGATGTAAACCAGGGCAATCTGACGTATCTCAAAGCGCTCAATCCTCCGCCGGATCAACCGGATTTTGTCGCACCGATCGGTGCTGAAGGCGTTTTTAAGGACGGCAACAGCTATAAGATCATCGGAGCCGTCGTACGCAGCGTTACCGTCGAGGGCATCAAATATTTCTGGCACGAATACTTGCTCTACAACCCGCTGATCGGATTTCGCTGGCTTGTGCACTCGGACAACCATTGGAATTTTGTCGAACCGGTCAATCCCGCCGATGTTGAACTCTATGGCGAGATCGGGTCTGGGGCGACTGCAAAATTTGGTGGAACCACATTCAAGATCTTTCAGGATGCTCCGGCGGTCGTCGAATACGTCAAGGGTGAATTCTATTGGCGGGTCGAACAGGGCGAAACGGTTCGTGCGGTTGATTATGTAGCGGCGCCGTTGATGTTGTCGCAAGAGATCTCGGCCAACGAGATAAATTGGTCGATCGGCACTTATATAACGAACGCGGAGGTCGAGAAGATCTTCGGCGTGGCCGATCTGCCAAAACCCTGGGATGTTGCTCCAAACCAACCATTTACGGGCCGTTTTTACTACACGTGGGGCTTGATCCCATTATTATTGCTCTTTGTAGTAGCCGTATTCATGGTTCCGATCACTGGACTTACTAAAACCGTTCTAAGTCAGCAGGTCATTTTGCAGCCAATGTCTGCCGTGTCCACAGAGCAAACGGCGTCGAGCCAGCAGTTTCAGGTAAAAGGGAACCAAAATGTTCGCGTTACCGCGAGCGCTGACGTCAATAACGCGTGGGCCGACCTTGACGTTGATGTTTTTAATGAGACGACGCAGCAGATCGTTGAATCGGTAAACGTCCCGATCGAATATTACAGTGGCGTTGAGGACGGCGAATCATGGTCCGAAGGGGGAAAATCGCAGGATGCTACGCTTTCGTCGATACCGCCGGGCAACTACACATTGCAGGTACACGGCACCTGGCAAAACTGGCAGGCTCAGATGCCTGTGAATGTAAAGGTTGAGCAGAATGTTACCCGCGGCGTGAACTTCTGCTGCGCACTGGTGCTGCTGCTTATCTTTCCACTGTTGAATTTGTTTAGAAAAATGTCATTCGAAAGCAGCCGTTGGAAGCAGAGCATGTTTAGCACCAGCGGATCGAGCTCGGACGATTCGGATGATGAATAGGATTTAAGATGTTAAAGAAACTCTATCTTGGTTTTGGATTTGGCGTCCTTGTTTTCTATTCATTCGCTTCGTTTGCGGGTATGGAACTAGCCAATTCAGGTAGCCGCTCGCGTTTGGGAGTGCCGTTCATTTATACCGGATTTCGTGGAGGAAAATAATGTTAAGTCTTTTGTCTATTGCCCCGATCCTCGGGTTTGCCGTAAAGCTGGAAGAACTGTGGTCGGTGATCGAAACGACAGTCGTCTTTGTCGCCATCGGCCTTATCGTGTTCGCAGTTGCTTTCCTGATAATTGTTCTCGTTGCGCCGTTTTCGGTAAAGAAGGAGATCGAAGTCGATCAAAATACTTCTCTCGCGATAATCATCGGGGCGGTAATTATTGGTGTAGCGATGATCATCTCGGCCGCCATTCACGGCTAGGTTTTCCAGGACGCGGACTAACGAGAGACGCGGTGACGTGGTGATTTTTCATCGCGTCGCCGCGTCTCAACATCTCAGCGTCCCACATTTATGAAACGCGCTCCGCTTCTATTTCTAAATGTCTTTGTGATCGCTACCTGCGGCCTCATTTACGAGCTGCTTGCCGGCACTCTCTCGAGCTACGTTCTCGGCGACTCGGTCACGCAATTTTCGATAATCATTGGTATCTATCTTTTCGCGATGGGCGTCGGATCATGGTTTTCGAGGTTTATCGATAAAGATATCGCCGAGAAATTTGTCGAGATCGAACTTGCGGTCGCGGTCGTCGGTGGATTTTCGGCACCTCTGCTATTTCTGAGCTTTGCTCATCTTTCATATTTCAGCATCGTTCTTTACGGGATTGTTTTTATCATTGGAACGCTCGTTGGCCTCGAGATCCCGCTGCTGATGCGAATACTCCAGGACGAGCTCGATTTTAAGGACCTGATCTCGCGCGTTCTGGCGTTCGACTATATTGGAGCACTTGTTGCGTCACTTCTTTTTCCAATATTTCTCGTACCCAAACTTGGGCTGAACCGTACTTCACTGCTTTTTGGTATGTGCAACGCCGCGGTCGGCATCTGGGGAACATGGCTGCTCGGGCCTCTGATCAGAAAGAATGTGACTTTTATGCGTGTCTGCGGCTTTGTGATCATCTTGCTGCTTGCGATCGCCTTTATCAAAGCCGACCGTCTGACGACCCTCGCCGAAGACGCACTTTTCATGGACAACATCATCTATGCGAAAAGTTCGTCATACCAGCGGATCGTTGTTACGAAGGGCAAAACGGGATATGCACTGTTCCTAAATGGCAACCTTCAGTTCAATTCATTTGACGAGTATCGGTACCACGAAGCATTGGTACATCCGGCATTTTCGGCCTTTAACGGCACGCCAAAGCGTGTTCTGGTTCTCGGTGGTGGTGACGGCCTGGCCCTTCGCGAGATCGAAAAATACCCGTCAGTGGAGTTTATTCAGATAGTGGACCTCGACCCGGACATGACGCGTGTTTCGTACGCCGTTCCGGCCCTCGGAGAACTGAATAAGCATTCGTTTGACGATCCACGCGTGCATCTGACAAACGGTGATGCATTTGTCTGGCTCGACGGAACACAAACGGAGCCATTCGATATTGCCATCGTCGATTTTCCGGATCCGAATAATTTCGCGCTCGGAAAGCTTTATACCACACGCTTTTACAACCTGCTGAAATCTAAGCTAAAACCCGATTCGTCAGTAGTCATCCAGACGACATCGCCGCTCGTCGCCCGCAAGTCGTTTTGGTGTATAGTCAAAACTCTCGAAGCCTCTGGGTACTCTGTGCATCCGTATCAAACGACTGTTCCCAGCTTTGGAATATGGGGGTATGCCCTTGCAAAACTCCAGCCGTTTGATGCTCCAACGAAACCTCCGCCGGGCCTGGAGTTGCGATTTCTTACTGACAACTCGTTTCCGTCAATGTTCGAATTCTCCGGCGATACATCTCGGCCAGACGACGAGATCGAGATAAATC
>JBBRSH010000174.1:0-6861 GCA_038245555.1 Pyrinomonadales bacterium
ACAAGTGATATCTTTTCTGCCACCTGTTTCAACGCTGCTGCTGAGACACCGGTCTCGAGAACCGCCGAACCGTCTTCATCGATCGGCGGAGCTGATAAATGGGCCTTCGCGGGCTTCTTCGCAGCGATATCTTTTGCCCGCGAAAGAATGCCCTCGTATTTCGCAACGACAGTATCGGTCATCGCTGTTAGATCTGCTTCGGTTATTACACCCTCCCGGATCAACTGCTCGGCATAAAGGTGACGCGTTCCCGGATGAGCCTTTACGCGGGCGTACATGACGGGCTGGGTATAGCTTGGCTCGTCACCTTCGTTATGGCCAAGCCGCCGGAAACCAACGAGGTCGAGCACGACATCCTTGTTAAATTCGCGACGGTAGTCGAGTGAGATCTGGATCACACGAAATGCCGCCTCGGGGTCGTCCCCGTTAATGTGAAAGATCGGCGTTTGGGTAATGTGAGCGGCGTCGGTCGAGTAGATCGAACTGCGGCTGAGACCGGGCGATGTCGTGAAACCGATCTGGTTATTTATAACTAAATGGATCGTACCGCCCGTCCGATAGCCGGGCAACCCCGCGAGCTGGAGCGTCTCCATCACGACGCCCTGGCCGGCGAACGCGGCATCGCCGTGCAATAGCAGCGGCAGAATATGATCGTATGTCTCCTGCCGAGATTTCCCGTGACCGTCGCGAAGATCGTCCTGGCGGGCACGCGCCATGCCTTCGACAACCGGGTCGACTGTTTCCAGATGGCTCGGGTTACACGAAAGCTGGATTCGCAGTTCTCGACCCGATCTGGTTTTACGAATACCGACGGCGCCCTGATGATACTTTACGTCGCCTTCGTCGGCAGGAAAATCGGGATGTGACGTTCCTTCAAAGACGGTAAATATCCTCTCCGCCATCGCCCCCGTTTCCGGGTCGCCGATAATATTTGAAAGGACGTTTAACCGGCCGCGATGTGCCATCCCCATGTAGATCTCATCGACGCCGCGGGCCGAGGCTCCCTCGACCAATTGGTCGAGCATCGGGATGACAGTCTCGCAGCCCTCGAGCGAAAAGCGCTTTTGTCCGAGATATTTCTTGTGCAGAAATTGTTCGAACTGTTCGGCTTCGATCAACTTTTGCAGCAGGTCCTTCTTGATTTCAACCGTAAGCGGCTCGGTATCCACAAATTGCTCACGGACCTTTTGCCGGATCCAGTTTTTTTGTTCATCGCTCTGGATATGACGATATTCGATACCGACCTTGCCGCAATATGCTTTACGCAGAATGTCCAGGACACGTCTCAATGTGGCGGTCTTTTCACCGTGCAGTCCGCCGGTTATAAATTCGCGGTCAAGGTCCCAGATCGTCAGGCCAAAATTCTCAAGATCAAGCTCAGCGGCATAGTGCGAGGTCATGTTCAACGGATCGATATCCGCAAGCATATGCCCGCGAATGCGGTACGCGTTGATCAACTGCAATACGTTCGCCTGCTTTTCGGCCTGTTCCGTCGAACGATCGCCGCCAAAAAGCGAAGGATTAAAGTCCTGCGCCCACCGCAGCGGCGGATAGTTGATCTCGAGATCGCTAAAGATCTGATCGTAAAATCCGTGCTGGCCGGCCAGAAACTCGTGGATCTTTGCCAGGAAAAGACCGCTCTCGGCACCCTGAATTACGCGGTGATCATACGTATTGGTTAAAGTTACGATCTTGCTGATGCCGAGCTGTGATAATGCCGCCGGTGTCATCGCCTGATATTCGGCCGGATACTCGATCGCTCCGGTCGCGATGATCGCACTCTGACCGGACATAAGTCGCGGGTTCGAGGCGATCGTACCGATGGTGCCCGGATTGGTCAGCGAGATCGTCGTTCCCTGAAAGTCGGAAATCTCGAGCTTGCCGTCGCGTGCCTTCTTTACAGTTTCATTGTAGGCCGCAAAAAACTCGGCGAATGTCATCTGGTTCCCGCCCTTGATGCTAGGGACCAACAGGCTGCGCGAACCATCCTTTTTCTCGAGGTCGATGGCGATGCCTAAATTTACATTTTCGTGCTCAAGCCGCGACGGCGTGCCGTCAACCAGGCCATATCCGAAGTTGAGGTTCGGGTATGACTTGACCGACTGAATGATGGCCCAGGCAATGATGTGCGTAAACGATATCTTGCCGCGGCCGGCTGTTTTGAGGTGCTCGTTGATCAGCCGGCGATTTTCTTCAAGCACCTTGACCGGAACCGAACGAAAGCTCGTCGCCGTCGGAACCGAAAGGCTCTGCTCCATGTTCTCGACGATCTTTTTCGCCGAGCCGATCAGTGCAACAGGTTCGGTGTCGGGAGCTAGTTTGATCGCCTGTTTAGCTACAGTCTTAGCCACTTGTTCCGGAGCGGCCACAACCGAAACGTTTCCAGCAGGAACGTCCTCTTCCGCCGTCGAAGGCCCACCGCTGATCAGTTCGCTAAAATACGCCTGCCACGACTCGTCAACCGACGTCGGGTCCGTCCGGTATCGCGTCAACAGCCCTTCGACATAGGTCGCATTCGAGCCGAAATTTTCTCTAATGTATTCTGAAAGATCCAATGTTTGTTTACTCACGTTATATTCAACCGCCTCGACCAAACCTTAATTTTATCGCAAAAGTGGAGAAAGATGTAATGTTTCGAGGCGACAAACACCAGTCGGCAGGGTCCTGAGGCTTTTCCCAGAAATTTAATAGACACCTAGCGTCCTCAATTTGAAATATTGCATAAATGCAACGCACACGTACCCTTAACACGAATGATAAAATTTATGGTGTAAGTTGGATCTTTGAAAATTCATCAAGAAGGATTTCGGTAATGGTTTCGGCCTTGGTCTTGGTATAAGGCTTTCGGACTTGAGGGCTTTAGGCTTTGAATCAAAAGTGTTCGTTTTCAGCGGCTCCTGAAGTCGGCGGAACGATGACGGATTTCGAATATATGCATTGTCAGAATTGCGGCTGAATGTCAGGCGAGAAAAAAATTCGGAAAAAGTGGAACGATTGGCACCTAACTCTATTCATTACAATGCTTTAAACCGTTCCACAAAGCGTTCCACCGCGGAACGCTTTTTTCTGAAAACGGGTGTAGCAGTATGAGGATTTTCAGTCTTCAGCCGGACGAAGCAGTCATGCCCGTCTCACAAATCGGTTAGAAATTCGTGGGGAGACGATTCTGAAGGCTAAACTGCTCAATACAGGCGGTTTAACCCGTCTCACTTGTGGAGGTAAGTGAGACGATATTGGAGACTTAAATCTGGGTTAAAACTGCGTGTTTGGTGAAGCGGATCCTCACGTGAGAAAAGAAGTAATCGGATTTGTGACGATAAAGGACATCTTAACAGGGATAGCCCGTTTGAAATCGATCCCAAACTTTCGAAATTTCCCGAAGACGATAACCGTGCCCTCTACTGTCCATTCCTTTTTCGATCCGATCAGTTCCCGGAACGCAGTTCGCACCGTGCTCGAAGTACCAATGTGGATGCGAACCGGCTTCGGCAGCTTGGATATCTGGTTTGACTGAAAAGAGAATCCAGCAGAGTACTCTTCGATCTCTACCGGAACACCGTTTACCTTGAAATCGCGAAAGGTCACGAAGTCGATACTGCCGGACCGCTGTATTGCTTTGATCTCCGCGGCGACATTGAGACCCACTCCAGTGAGGGAAATATCCGCGAACTGCGGCGTTCCAAGCCGGATAATGGCGTCGGTATTCTCGGCCTTTTCGATCACATCCGTTGTCACGAGCACTCGAAGGCGGGTGTTATAGACCTTATAGCCGCGGATATCTTTCGGCAGGGTTTGCCCGGAGGCATCAGAGTTAAGGATGGTAGCTGCCGCGAGGGCAAAAAAGACAAGGCATAGGCTCCGACATGCCGGAGCAATAAGGCCAAATAGATTGCGAATTCTGAGTGAGGCCGGCGTCACGATCCGTCCCTTAGTTGGAGGAAGCCTGTGTCATTTCACCGTCGGAGGATGGTGGTACGGTCTCGACGTCCTGCTTGATCGCATCCAGGATGCCATTGATAAATTGGGTTGCTTCGAACGTTGAAAACCGCCGAGTGATCTCGAGAGCTTCGTTTATAACGACTGTGTCTGGAGTGTCCTGAAAAGCAAATTCGTAAACGGCAAGACGGAGGACGTTTCTATCGACTATCGCCATGCGTTCGATCCGCCAGTGCTCGGCCCGCTTACGAATGCGTTCGTCGATCTCATCCTGTTTTTCAAGGGTGCCGCAAACAAGAGCGTTGGCGAATTCACGGGTCTTATCATCGATCGCCGCGTCGCCGAGTTCGTGCCAGTAGTTTTTGGTCAACTCCTCACAATCGACTTTCACGACGTCGGAGGCAAAAAGCATCTGTAGAGCACACTCACGAGCTTTGTGCCTTGTTCCGGAGCCTTTCTCTGCTTTATCAAGCGACATTCGGAATTGTCTTCTCCCGGGCAACACGGCTTTGCATTTCGGCAAGCATGTTGACCATTTCGACCGCTGAGAGCGCCGCCTCGAAACCCTTGTTATCGGACCTTTCGCCCGATCGGTCGAGAGCCTGCTGGAGCGTGTCGGCCGTGATAACACCGAACATCACCGGGACGCCCGTTTGCATAGATGACTGCATTATGCCGGAAGCTGCCTGGCCGGCGACATAATCGAAATGCGGTGTATCGCCGCGGATAACGACGCCAAGTGCGATAACCGCGTCAAACTTACCGCTTTCGGCGGCCTTAAGACAGGCAAGGGGCAACTCGAATGCACCGGGCACGTGAAAGGTTTCGATCGACTCCGGCTTCGCCCCAGCCGATCTCAATGCCTCGACCGCTCCGTCGGCAAGTTTACCGGTAAGCTCTGCGTTCCAGCGGCTTACCACAACGGCAAAGCGGAACGATTCGGCCGATATATCTGAGCGTTGTAGATCTGTTTTCAAAGCGATCCCCGGGGCATACGTATGTGCTAAATAGAGTATAGAGAACCGAAAAGAATATTGACAAGGGAAAACTAATGTTTTGCATTAAAGCGAATTTCCCTAAATAATATGCCTTACGATGATGGCACGACACGTGATCGAAGCTGAAGAGACGCTGATAATCGAGACGCCCGAGCGCGTGCCGCTCGAATTCGCGCTTGCCTCGATCGGGAACCGGTTCCTGGCGGTTGCGATCGACCATTTCATTCAGTATTCGACGATATTTATCGTTTCATGGATACTGATCAGTTTGGCTTCGACCGGCGCGGGATCGGTCGACTCGCTTCAGAGCCTTTTTGGCGAAATGCCGAAATGGACGGTTGCAATATTGATATTGGGTATTTTCCTGATCTTTGCGGGTTACTTCATCATGTTCGAATGGCTGTGGAACGGCCAAACGCCCGGCAAGCGGCTGATGAAACTGCGGGTGCTGCGCGAGGACGGACGGCCGATCACGCTGTGGGAAGCAATCGCCAGGAATCTGCTCCGGATCTGCGACGCCGCACCGGGTTTTATTCTGCCGGTCTATTCGATCGGCCTCATTACTATATTTCTGAGTGGCCGTGATCAGCGCGTCGGGGATATATTTGCCGGAACGGTGGTTATTCGCGAACGCTCGGATGAGGCTCCGACCTTTGCCGAGACGTTTTCAAATCCGATCAGGGACACAGCCTTTAGCCGTGTTCAGAAAAAGACCGATTTCGTAGCAAATGTTGGCCTCGTCACGGAGAGCGAGATCGAAGTCGTTGAAAGTTTTCTCCGCCGGCGGTGGGACCTGACCGACCGTCAGCGGCTCTGGATGGCATGGCGGATCGCACTTCCATTGATGTTCAAACTCAAGCCAACATACGATCTCGCGGATTTTACGTACGAAGGTTTTCTAGAAGAATTGCTCAGCCGTTTTCATGCCCGGCAGAAATATTTGAATTAGGCACCGTCAGCAATTGTAGATAGCCTTTCAGTTTGTTAATTTTGTGGCTGCTGTAATTCGATAGGAAATATTACTCGACAAGTGAAAAGAAACATTTTGGTGACCGGCGGAGCCGGATTTATCGGCTCGCACCTGGTTGATCGGTTGTTAACTGAAGGCGACTGGAACGTTACGGTTTTCGATGACTTTAACGATTTTTATTCGCCGTCGATCAAACGCGCAAATATCGGTGAGCACTTACTACATCCCGGCTACGCACTTATCGAAGGCGATATTCGTGACGAAAAAGCTCTCGAAAAAGTGTTCAGCGATGGAAAATTCGACTGCATCGTTCATCTTGCTGCACGAGCAGGTGTTCGGCCGAGCCTGACCGAGCCGAGACTGTATTTCGAGACAAACGTGACGGGCACGCTCAACCTACTCGAACTCGCCAAGAAATACGGCGTCGAACAGTTTGTTTTCGGCTCGTCGTCGAGCGTATACGGCATCAACGGCAAAATTCCGTTCGCCGAGGACGACCGTATACACCAGCCGATCTCACCCTACGCCGCGACTAAGGCGGCGGGCGAACTGCTTTGCCATACCTACTCGCACCTACACGGCATCAGAACCGTTTGCCTGCGCTTCTTTACCGTTTACGGAGCCCGTCAGCGGCCCGATCTCGCAATCCACAAATTCTCGAGCCTCATCGCCGACGGCAGGCCCATTCAAATGTTCGGTGACGGCACCACCCGCCGCGACTACACCTACGTCGACGACATCATTCAGGGGGTTCGTGCATCGATCGACTACACTGGCTCGATCCACGAGGTTTTCAACCTTGGTGAATCACAGACGATCGAGCTACGCGAGTTGATCGAGCTCCTCGAACGATCGCTCGATATGCATGCGGTCATCGACCACCAACCGATGCAGCCCGGCGACGTCCCGATAACCTTCGCAGACATTTCGAAAGCGAAAACAATGCTCGGCTATAAC
>JBBRSH010000175.1:0-6804 GCA_038245555.1 Pyrinomonadales bacterium
AGAAGATCGCCGTCATCGCAACCTATGACACTCATGAAAAGGCAGAGGAAGCCGTCCGCGAACTCGAAAGATCGGGGTTTGACATGCAGAAACTGTCTATCGTTGGCAAAGATTACCAGACAGAAGAAACTGTGGTCGGCTACTACTCTACCGGCGACCGCATGCTGTCATGGGGCAAAACCGGCGCCTTCTGGGGCGGACTGTGGGGTCTGCTGTTCGGCTCGGCATTTTTTCTCATTCCCGGCATCGGACCGCTTCTCGCCGCCGGGCCCATCGTCGGATGGATCGTCGGTGCACTTGAGGGAGCGGTCGTCGTCGGCGGTTTGGGAGCTCTTGGCGCCGGTCTGTACAGTATAGGAATCTCCGAAGAAGACGCGATCGAATATGAGACGCAGATCAAGGCCGGTAATTATCTCGTCATCGCCCACGGCCCGCAGGGAGAAGTGTCCGATGCGAAAACGGCGCTCGGCACGACTAAGCACCAGGGGATGAAATCACATTCTTGCTGCGCTTGAGTTTTTCAAGTGGGGGCGGCAGTGATAACTGCGTCGTCGGTTTTCATTGCCGCTTTGGTTTCAGCTTTTGGAGAAGGTTCTTCGGATGATGTCAATGAGAAATTCTAGCTGGATTGTTTATGCGGCATCGTGGTCGGGTTCTTGGTTGGTGTTCTCTATGGGATCGGTTCGGCGTTTTGGAGTAAGCGGCTAGCTTGCGGCCTTCAAATGGCATGGAAATCAATCGGAGAAGAATTATGGAATGGCTTACGGCAAACTGGTTTTGGATCTTAATCGGCATTCTTTTCATCGGGATGCACCTATTTGGGCACGGAGGTCATGGTAGCCACGCCGGACACGGCGGCGGTGATAATAAACCGGAAGCTAATGAAGTAGAAAAAGACGAAGCTGGGCGCCCGACGCAGGGCAGCAGTTCGGGCGGGCATCAGCATTGAGGCGAAGGAATGCAGTCAATAAAAATCTGCGGAAGGAAAATTGACGATGAAAATACTTTTAGCGACAGACGGTTCTGAACATAGTGAAGCGGCGGTTGATGAAATCGCGCAGCGACCTTTCCCGATGGGTAGTCAAGTGCGAGTCATCTCCGTGGTTGATCCGCCCTATCCAACTACTGGGATCTGGACTGGCGACGGCACGAATCTCAACGATATGAATCTGTATGACGAGATGTTGAAGAGCTTTACTCAGCGGGCCAGCATAGCGGTCGAAAAAGCGGCACGCGGACTTAGCGCTAGCCATGAGGGGCGTGAACTCGGCGTAACGACAGAGGTTCTCACTGGCTCGCCAAAACAAGTGATCCTCGATGAGGCTGAAACCTTCGCCGCCGATTTGATCGTCGTTGGCTCACATGGTTACGGAATGATTGAACGCTTCTTGCTCGGCTCAGTTTCACAGGCGGTAGCTTTGCACGCTCAATGTTCGGTGGAGATCGTGCGGATACCGAAAATCCTGCCCGAGCCAACAAACCCATAACAGGGACCGTCATTTGGAAGCAGATTAAAAACACGAGGCTTAAACTATGAATAATTCTAACGAAACAAAAGCGTATCTTGTCGGCGGCGGAATTGCATCCCTCGCCGGCGCCGCATATCTTATTCGCGACGGACATTTTCCAGGGAACAACATACACATCTTTGAAGAATCGGATCAGACGGGCGGTGCTCTCGACGCCCACGGTACGCCTGAATCGGGTTATGTCATGCGGGGCGGAAGGATGTTTGACGAGGAAGCTTATACCTGCACCTTCGATTTAATGTCGTTTATCCCGTCGCTGAATGATTCCCAAAAGACGATCAAGGACGAGTTTTTTGAATTTAACGAAACATTCAAGTCGCATTCGCGCAGCCGTCTGGTCGCTAACGGCCAAAAAGTTGATGTTTCTTCCAACGGATTCAGCGCCCGAGACCGAATTGATTTGATGGAACTTGGGGTTAAATCCGAAGAATCGCTCGGCGCGATGAAGATCAATGAGTTTTTCGAGCCGGCGTTTTTCGAGACTAACTTTTGGTATATGTGGTGTACGACTTTCGCGTTCCAGCCCTGGCACAGCGCGGTCGAATTCAAGCGTTACCTTCTCAGATTTATCCAGGAATTTCCGCGTATCGATACGTTGGCCGGTGTCCGGCGCACGCCTTTTAACCAATACGATTCAATCGTTCAGCCGTTGGTCAAGTGGCTGAAAGATCAGGGTGTGAGCTTCGAGATGAACACTCAGGTGACGGATCTGGATTACCTTCCGTCGGAAAGTGAGACGACGATAACCCGTATCCTTTACGTCCGCGAAGGAAAACAAGCAGAGATCGCGGTTGGCCCCGACGATTTGGTGTTCGTCACGCTCGGCTCTATGACCGCCGGGTCCAGTCTCGGTTCGATGACGACCGCTCCGGTTCTCGGGTCTAAAAATTCAGGGGGCTCGTGGACACTGTGGGAAACCATTGCGGAAAATCATCCCGAATTTGGCAATCCATCGGTTTTCGATGACCACATTGAGCAGTCATTGTGGGAATCGTTCACGACAACCTTCAGCGATCCGCTTTTTTTCAGGCTGATGAAGGAATTTACTGGAAACGAAGCCGGAACGGGCGGTTTAGTGACATTTAAGGACTCGAACTGGTTGATGTCGGTTGTGCTGCCTAATCAGCCGCATTTTCTGAATCAACCCGAAAACATCAACGTCTGCTGGGGCTACGGTTTGTTCCCAAACAAGCCGGGCAATTGTGTGCAAAAAAAGATGTCCGACTGTACCGGAGCGGAAATCTTAACCGAACTTCTTTCACATCTGCGGTTCGACAAACATGCTCCGGCGATTCTCGATTCCGCTATCTGCATTCCGAATATGATGCCTTTTATCACGAGCCAGTTTATGCCGCGAGTGAAAGGCGACCGGCCTCCGGTTATACCGACAGGCTTCACCAATCTCGCATTTATCGGTCAATACTGCGAAATACCGGACGATGTGGTCTTTACGGTCGAATATTCGGTTAGATCGGCCCAGACGAGCGTCTATTCACTGCTCAAATTGGACAAGGAAGTGTCGCCCATTTACAAGGGGCAATACGACCTGAGTGTTTTGTTCAGCTCGGCGAAGTCGATGTTCAATTAGCCCCGACAGAAAAAAGGAAACAACAAAATTTCACCAGGAGACAAAAAACAATGAGAGCAGCCCAGGCATTAACAGAACACGCATTAGAGAAATTCTTTGCGAAGGTGCACGGGGGCACCTTTGAGGTAATTTACAAAGACGGCACGATACAGCGTTTTGGGGACGAGGGCGAGCCGCAATTTACGGTACGGCTCAATGACGATAGTGTACTCGGCCTGATCCGCAGCGATATGTTGACGAGCTTTGGCGATGCCTATATGGACGGAATCGTGGACGTCGATGGCGACCTTGCGGATCTAATGTCGCTCGCTCTGCGAAGCGGTCTGATGAAGGTCAATCAAGACTCGAATGGTTTTGCCGGTGCGGCGATGCGGGCGGCGGGCAAGATTCGATCGTTCAGCCACGAAAAAGCGAACATCGCTCACCACTACGATCTGGGCAACGATTTCTTTAGGCTCTGGCTCGACAAGTCGTTGACTTATTCGTGCGCTTATTTTCACAATGCTTCGGACACCATTGAGCAGGCTCAGGCGCAGAAAATAGACCACTCTCTCAGAAAGCTGCGGCTTCAGCCGGGCGAAACGCTGCTCGATATCGGCTGTGGCTGGGGATCAATGGTGATACGCGCCGCCGAGCATTACGACGCGAACGCGCTGGGAATCACCCTGAGCGAAGAGCAGCACAAAGGCGCGAACGCTCTGATCGGAGCGTACAGTTTACAGGACAAAGCGAATGTGCAATTGGTCAATTATGCGGCGCTGCCTGAAGAAGGAAAGCAGTTCGACAAAATCGTCAGCATCGGCATGATCGAACACGTCGGCAAGGAAAATCTAGCCGAATTTGTCCAGACGGTTGAAAAGCTGCTCAAACCTGGGGGGTTGGCTCTACTGCACTTGATCACCAGTGTTAAAGAAGGCCCGATCAATCACTGGGTCGAAAAGAACATTTTTCCTGGCGGCTACATTCCGACTCTGCCGGAAATAATCGGACACCTAATGGCGCGTGATTTTCACGTCTGGGATGTCGAAAACCTCGCTCCGCATTACCGTATGACGCTCGACCACTGGTCGGAACGCTTTGAGGACGCCGTGCCGACCGTGCTTGAAAGTTTTGATAAAAGGTTTGTGCGAATGTGGCGGCTATACCTGCGTGTTTCGTCCGCCGCTTTTCGTGAAGGAGCCGTCGAAGTACATCAGATCCTCGTTTCACGCGGAAAGCCGACAGATCTGCCGCTCACGCGCGAGGACATTTAAGGCGGATGAAATAAGAGAAGCTCGATCGACAACAGAAGTGCGAGCGAAGATAGATCGTATTAACGGGCGCTGATTTATTAGAGAGGAGCATCCTATGAAGCAAAACAGCAATGCACTCAAAGAAGTAGAAGATCATGCGCGTGGGGCACAAGACCCGCTAACTGGGGTTCAAATACGCCTCGGCGTTATGGGCTCAGCGGGAACCGACTTTGACCCGGTGACGTTTGACCTATGTCAGAGGTTGGGCAAGGCGGTCGCCGAACATGGCTGCTGCTTGCTGACAGGAGCGTGTCCCGGACTGCCGCATGCGGCCGCGCTCGGAGCCCGAGACGCTGGCGGGCATATTGTAGGCATCTCGCCCGCTTCGAGCCTGAAAGAGCATGTAGAGATCTTTAGTTCACCCTATAAAGAGTACGACGAGCTGATCTTCACCGGCCTAGGCCTGATGGGCCGGGAACTGGTAAACATTCGCAGCAGCGACATCGTGGTTGTAGTGGGCGGACGCGCAGGCACTCTCGGCGAGTTTGCGATCGCTTATGAAGAAGGCAAACTAATCGGCGTATTAACCGGTACGGGCGGGATTACATCGGTGTTGCCGGCATTGGAAAAGAGTCTTGGCACAACTACCGGGGCAAAAGTTATCTACACGCCGAACCCTGAAAACTTGGTAGATCAGTTGCTCAAGCATTACCTCTCAAGCGGTTACGTGAATCCCTGTCACCCCGGCAGCGTTGTTGGCAACGATTGACCATGTAGAGCAATACATCGGTTGGTTGCTCACAAAAAAGGAGAATAAGAAATGTTAAATATAAAAGTCGTCGCCTGGTCACTGGGCATTTTCACCGCCACCAGTTTCGTTCTGTGCGTCATTTATGGACTAATCGTGCCGCCCAGTTTGCATATGGCGTCAGCCTTAGAAGCAATATTGCCGGCTTTCAAATGGCTGACTATCCCGGGTTTCTTCCTGGGGTTGGTTGAAAGTTTTCTCTATGGTGTTTACGCCGGACTCGTGTTCGTTCCCATTTACAACTTTCTAGGGCGGCGATGGGGTGTAACGGCCACGCGGTAGGAATCGGAAAAGTGGCGTACGAGCCCTAGCAATGCAAACGGCAAAGGCTAAAAAAAGGAAAACATACAATGATCGGCTACGTTGGATGAATTGAGAAACAGACCTTAAAGAACGATTACTTTCGGCAAGTATTATTTACCGCCAGGCATTCTCAGCTCGTAGTGATGTGCCTACAGCCGGGCGAGGAGATCGGAAAGGAGATGCATTCTAATGTCGATCAATTCTTCCGCATTGAACAGGGGATTTAAAGTTTGTGTTCGACGAGAGCGAGGAACACATTGTACACAGCGGTGATGCGGTCGTCGTTCCAGCAGGCGCTTACCATAACGTGGCCAACCTGTGGCAGACGTTATACACGCTCTATTCTCCGCCGAATCACCCGGACGGAACAGTGCATAAGACCGGGTCGGAAGCAGAAGCCCACATGGAAGTAAATGCACCAATACGGCAAAATAAATGAATACAGGATGGACAATTTTGAAAACGGCCGCAGTGGAATACTTTGCGTTTAGAAAATTCTCGCGGCTGAGTGAACCAGAACAGGACAATTCGTCCATTCCTGCTGATTTTGTAAAAAGTATTCTTCAACTTGGCCCCACATTCATCAAATTAGGACAGATTTTTAGCACTCGGCCGGATATGTTGCCCCCACAGTACATTACGGCACTTAGCCGTTTGCAAGAGAGCGTTCCTCCATTTGATTTTCATGAAGTGGAAAAAACCATAAATGTGGAACTAAAGAGACCGCTACGAGATGTCTACGCGCAGTTTGATGTTTCGCCAATTGCCTCGGCATCGCTCGCCCAGGTCCATTTTGCGGTTTTGCCAACGGGAGAGGAAGTCGCGGTAAAAATCCAGCGGCCAAATTTAAGTAAAATCATTGAGCATGATCTTGATTCTCTTTTTCATTTGCTTCCCTGGGCACGGATGTTGAATAGAAAACTCTATGACAACCTAAATCTATCCGCAGTTTTTGCTGAATTTAGACGATATACCCTCCAGGAAATTAATTTTGAAACAGAGGGCAAGACCTACGACCATTTCCGTAAAAATTTCGAAGGAGACAATACCGTACTATTCCCGAAAGTATTCTGGCCATATACCACACCGAGAGTGCTTACTATGAGTCGAGTCGGTGGTCTGCGTTTGCAGGAAGCGGCAAAAAGCATTCCAGAGGCGCAAAAAGAGACGCTGAACAAGAATGTTATTCGCATACTGATTCAGATGTTCGTACGTGACGGTTTTTTTCACGCCGATTTGCATCCCGGAAACTTATTCTTTCATGAGGATGGCTCTATCGTTTTGCTCGATGTTGGCATGGTCGGCGAGCTGACAGTCGAGCAGAGAGAGCGCTTCCTCCTTTAT
>JBBRSH010000176.1:0-6802 GCA_038245555.1 Pyrinomonadales bacterium
AATCTAAAAGTGGTCGCAGAAGGTATCGAGAGTATTCACCAGTTCCATCAACTTCGGATCCTCGGCTGCGAGTACGGCCAAGGATACCTGTTTGCAAAACCGCTTCCGGTCGCGGACATAGAGAAACTCCTGGGCGACAAGTCGCGATGGCAGAACATCTTGCCGATGCCGACAATCATCAACGTTCCACAGAAAACAGAGTCATCGTTTTTTGAACTGAACCCATAGAAACGACTTCCGAAGGTACTAAGAACTTAATCTTGCTAGGAGTCAATCAGGCATAAATGTTCGGCCGTCCATCGATGGGAAAAACCGTTTCGTACTTGTGAGCCAAATTCAGGATCACGTCCTCCGCCCAAAAACTGCCGATCAGCTGGAGGCCCACAGGCAAGTTCTGGTCCGAGAGGCCACAAGGTACGTTTATCGCGGGGACGCCCGCCAAATTTGCCGAGACGGTATAAATATCGCTCAGGTACATCGCCAGCGGGTCATCAGAACGCTCTCCGAGCTTAAAAGCAACCGATGGAGACGTGGGCGTCAGGATCGCGTCACACTCGGCGAAGGCCCTCTGATAGTCCTGTTTCAACAGAGTTCGAACCTTTTGAGCTTTTGAATAGTACGCGTCGTAATATCCGCTCGACAACACGTAGGTTCCGAGCATGATCCGACGTTTTACCTCGGCCCCGAATCCTTCTTCACGAGTCTTAAAATACATTTCACGAAGTTCGTGTGCACCTTCGGCTCGATAACCATAACGCACGCCGTCAAATCGAGCTAGATTCGACGATGCCTCGGCCGTAGCAATAATGTAATAAACAGCGATACCGTATTTAGCATAGGGAAGCTCAACATCGACGATCGTTGCACCGAGGTTCTTGAAATTATCAATTGCCGTCAACACGATCTGACGAACTTCGTCGTCCAGCCCATCACCAAACAGCGCCCGCGGTATGCCTATCTTTTTTCCCGCTATGTCGCCATCAAGGGCAAATTTATAATCTAAAACGGCCACATCTGCAGAGGTCGAATCAAGGGGATCGCGGCCAGAAACCACACCGAGGACATCGGCGACATCGCTAGCGGTCCGGCCGAAGATTCCAATATTATCAAGAGAGGAAGCAAAGGCGACGAGCCCGTAACGTGATATGCGGCCGTACGTCGGTTTTAGTCCGACAACGCCGCAGAACGAAGCCGGCTGCCTTACTGACCCGCCCGTCTCAGAGCCCAGAGATGCCCGGACGACGCCGCTTGCAACGGCTACAGCGGACCCTCCTGAACTGCCGCCCGGCACGCGCGTTAGGTCCCATGGGTTTTTGACGGGGCCAAAGGCCGAGGATTCGTTAGACGAACCCATCGCAAATTCGTCCATGTTCGTCTTCCCGACGATGATCGCACCGGCCTCTTTTAGACGGCGGGTCGCGGTCGCGTCGTAATGGGCGTGGTAGCCATCAAGAATGCGTGATCCACAGGATGTTCGCATACCTTTGGTGCAGATATTGTCCTTAATCGCGACGGCAAGTCCGCCAAGAACCGTCGCATCGCCCGTATCCAACTTTTGAGCGTGTTCAACCGCGCTTTCCCGTTCGATCGACAAAAATGAGTTAAGCAGCGGGTTAAGCTTCTCGGCATTTTCAAGAGTTTTTTCTGTGTCTGAACGAATCGACATAATTGATCATTTCGTAATCTTTGTAATAAGCCACCGATCATCTGAGCGAACAGCTTCTACATTTACATCCTGCTGGCGGGAATTCGGTTCTTCCCGCCACAGCAGTTGGACCTGCAACCTTATTTTGTCCGGGTCTAGAACTTCGCATTTCCCAAGCCGGAATGTTTTCGGTGCGACAGCGGAAAGTGTATATGGATCAATCTCCACATCCCCGGGATCAGCCGCAAACGAAGGGGAAATAAACTTCCGGAATATTTCCGAATGGGCCTGGCGTTCAAGCGGGTCTGTCCCGATCATCCAGGAGTAAAACTGCTTCACATTGTCCCTGGCCTGAACACATTCCGGTTTCTCAAGATTTGGAAGACTGCATGAGGGAGCTGTAAAGGCTCCGGCGGCCAGACATATTGCAATTAACACGCTCGCGTGTCGTATCGACAAATGGGACATTTACCTATAGAACCTTTGGCACCTGGAAGTGTCCCGCAATGGCTGACGGAGCTTCTTTCAGAGCGTCCGATTGTTCGAGGGATCCGTCGGCAATGTCCTCGCGAATGGTCTGTGTCGCCGCACCCTCGGTGGTAAGGCCGCCCAGCATCGGTTCGACATTATCGGTATCCAACTCATTCAGCTGTTCGATATATTTAACAATATCGTCCATCTGCGGCGAATAAATCGCGACCTCTTCGTCGGTTATCTCGAGATGCGCGAGCTTGGCGATCTTTCTTACGTCCATATCTTAAATAGCTATTATGCTCTTGCCCGAGGCCTCAGTTCGCGGATGGCGTCCGGTTTATCGATGAGGTCGGAAATCGCTTCCGACTCTGCTCCAAAGGCAGACATATCTACCCTAAACTCCAAAAAGGTCACAATTCCGTGGCCAAGGACCGTGCTCAACCGATAGAGAATATCGCTGCTGAGCTCTTCGAGATTAGATCTCCACGATTCGTTTTCTACGGCGATCGTGAGGCGCTTATGCCGAAACTGCAACGGCTTGGCGCGTTCACTGAGCTGCTTTCCGGCCGCTTTTCGCCAAGCAGCGAAGACCACTGCGGAAAGGATCCGCTCGTCGTCCCTGAGTGGGCCGAGGAGATTTAGAAATGCTCCAAAAAGTTCCTCCATTTGTCATTTACCGCCAATCAACTATCATTTTAATCGAGAAATTCGTTAAAAGCGAAAGATCATAAACTGATGCAGAAACTGCCCAAATTGATACTCGCGTCCGGAAGCCCCCGGCGAGCCGAGATTCTTAATTCTGTCGGTTGGCGATTTACGAAGTACGTCGCCGACATAGACGAAAGCGAACGGCCCGACGAGACTCCCGAGGACTACGTCGAGCGCCTTGCCGTTGAAAAAGCCTCTGCCGTTGCCGACCTCTATCCTGGCCAGATCGTTCTTGGCGCTGACACGACAGTCGTTATCGATCAACAGATCCTCGGCAAGCCCGTCGATATCGCCGATGCAGAGCGAATGATCGGACTGCTCGCCGGTCGATGGCACGAGGTGCTGACGGGCGTGGCCGTGGTCGAGGACGGTCAACCACGTTCCGCGATCCAACGAACGCGAGTGAAATTCTCACCAATGACTCCCACCGAGATCGAGTTTCTGGCGATACGCGGTGACCCTCTCGATAAGGCCGGAGCCTATGCCGTCCAAGCACAAGCCGCGTTGTTCATCGAAGCTATCGAAGGCGATTACTGGAACGTTGTCGGCCTTCCCGTGAACCTTGTTTACAAAATCGTCACGGGTAGAAATTCGCTGGTCACACCCGCGTGACGCAAGAATGGAAAAACCATCAAGTTTTCAAAGATCGTACGACCGCACCGTTACATTAACTTATCGATCGCCTTTGAGATCGGCACTGTGATGTCATACTTCGGGTCGATGCCGCCAAACGGTTCACCCGCCTGGCCACCAGTTTTGTTCAAAATAACGAATGACGGGACCTGCTCCACGTGATATTTCTTTAACGTTGCCACGCCCTCCGAATCTCGCAAAACCGTCACGCTGATCTTATTGTCCGTCGCAAATTTGCGGATCTGATCATTCGTCGCGTAGTTTTTCGATTTCGGATTAAGCGAGTCGGTCATGACGAAATATACGATCACGTTCTTACCACTGTATTTTTTCGCCAGCGTGTTTGTAAACTCGGCCTGCTTGCTGGACAGTGGCAGCCAACTCGCTCCCATCGCCAGGACAACGACCTTACCGTTTTGGCCTTCAACATCAACACGGCCACCATCGAGACCGACGAGGTCGATCTGTGCGGTCGCGAAAACAGCTGCCGCCAGCGTGATACTTACAATTGCGATGAAGCCCTTAATTGATCTCATATATTTATGAATGTCCCTTTTCAGACATTTCAGTAACATTGGATGCAAATTTGAAGCCATATTACTGTTTACGATTAAGGATCACATTGTCGATCAGGCGGACATCGCCAAAATAGACCGCGACTGCGATCAGCGTTTCATCATCCCCAATCTTTTCAGCAGGTTGCAGGGAATCGCGTCTGACGACTGCCACGTAATCGAGACTTGCAAGGGGTTCCCCGGCGATGCGGTTCCGTACTATCTCCGCTAATGTTGACGCATTTCGTTCACCTTTCTTAAATGCGACCTTTGCTTCCCGCAACGCCTCGATGACGACCGGAGCCTTTTCCCGTTGTTCATCCGCGAGCAGGGAGTTTCTTGACGACATCGCAAGTCCCGACTCTTCACGAACGGTCGGAACTATGATTATTTCCGTTTCAAAACCGAGGTCGAGCGTCAAACGTTTGATAACGGCTACCTGTTGGGCATCCTTTTGGCCAAAAAACGCCAGATCCGGCCGGATCGTGTTGAATAGGATAGTCACCACGGTTGCGACGCCGCGAAAGTGTCCTGGACGTGATGCACCCTCGAGTGTTTCGGTCACCACGTCGACATTGACGTAGGTCGAAAACCCCTCGGGATAGATCTCGTGAGCCTCCGGTGCGAAAACATAATCGACGTCGTATTTAGCCAATACGGCGGCATCCGCTGTCAGGTCCCGCGGATATTTATCCAGGTCGCCTGAATTATTGAACTGCGCCGGATTAACGAATATCGAGACGATGACAATGTCACAGGCAGAGCGTGCCTCTTTTACGAGGGCCAGATGACCTGCATGGAGTGCTCCCATTGTCGCAACAAATCCAACGGTCTTTTCCTCGCGCCGCAGTTTGCGTGCGATCGAGAACATTCGTTGTCGTCGGTTGATGATCTCCATTCGTGGCTTTAAGCGCTTTTAAGCTCGACCTTTGTTTCCTCGGTCAAACCGTATGATTCCTGGTCATTCGGATAAACTCCTGACTTAACATCGCGCGTCCAATTCTGTATCGCCTCGGTCATGACATTGCGAACGCTGGCATATTGCCGCACAAATCGCGGCTGGCGGCCGAATGTCATGCCGACCAGATCGTGAAGAACGAGCACCTGGATGTCGCACTCTGCTCCGGCTCCGATGCCGATGGTCGAGATCTTTAGCTCATTGGTGATCATAGCGGCGACCTCGCGCGGCACTAGTTCGAGGACGATCGCAAAGGCTCCGGCCTCTTCGAGCAATTTGGCGTCCTCGATTAGGAGCTTGGCCTGCTCGGCGGTGCGGCCTTGAACGCGGTAGCCGCCCATTTTATATACCGACTGCGGCGTCAGGCCAATGTGGGCGACGACGGGGATCTCCTCGCTGACCAAACGCTTGACGAGGGCCACACGGTTACGTCCGCCCTCCAGTTTGACTGCCTCAGCCCCGCCGTATTTCATCAGCTTTAAGGCGTTGCTGACACTTTCGTCCTCATTGACGTGATAGGTGCCGAAGGGCATGTCCGTGACAACCATCGCGCGTTCGGTACCACGTTTAACCGCGATACTGGCCGATATTATCTCGTCGAGTGAGACAGGAATAGTGTTGCCGTAACCGTGGATGACGTTGCCAATACTGTCGCCGACGAGAATAATGTCGACACCGGCTTCGTCGACGATCCGGGCGGTCGGGTAATCGTATGCGGTCAGGCAAACGAGTTTTTCGCCGCTTTCTTTAGCTGCGCGAATTGCGGGCAGGTAAACTTTACCTTCCTTGTCGGGTTGAAGATAGGCCATAAAGTTTTATCAAGGATACATTTCGCACCAATCGAAGTCTACCTTTTCGCGGCGAGTTCGGGGTGAAGCACCAGGTTAGGATTCCATCTTTCGACCTTCGACGGGTCTTCCGTCTGTGCCAGCAGATCGGCGATCTCCAATTTCAACACCGGATGGACAAAATTGGGTGCGATCTCCGCAAGCGGACAGAGAACAAATTTGCGGAGTTGAAGCCGCGGATGGGGAACTGTCAGAAATTCGGTATCTATCTGTTCGTCGCCAAAAAATAAAATGTCTAGATCAACGGTACGAGGACGTTTTAGCGATTTTTCACGCCGGCCCAGCAGGTATTCGATCCGCAGCAATCGGGCCATCATTTGGGACGGGCTCACGCTACTTACCCTGATCTCGGCGACCAGGTTTAGGAACTTGTGCTCGGTTTCCAGGCCGACCGGTTCCGTTTCGTAGATCGCGGAGAGTTTGTGGACAATAAAACTGGCCTCCAGCAACCCGCGTACCGCGAGCAACAGATTGCCCGCCCGATCACCAAGATTGGAGCCAAGGCCGACAAAGACTGTTGTAAATTCATTGTCCACGAGGGTTATACCTTCATTGATAGATGAAACCGCAAATGATGTCAATGACGGCGGGCTTGTGCATTGGGTACGGGTTGTCGTCGTGCGTGTTAGGCCCTTGCTGAAGCGCGGGCTTCCGCATTCCGATCCTTCCGACGTTTTCATTCGCATCACTGTTCACTATTAGCTGTTCACTGTTCACTTTCTTCTAGAACACATACAATTTCGATGATTTCCGCTCGTGCATTGAGACGGCGAGGGAGACGGCGTCTATCTGGTCGTCGTGGGCTCCGTGGGGGAATGCGCAGGCTTCTTCGATGAAGGGCTTGTTCCACGGGCCGCGGGTGAGGCGGACGCGTCCCTCTTCGGCGAGGCGGATCCAGGAGAGGGCCCTCTCGTGTTTGTCGCCCTTTATCCGCACGGCACAGAAACGTCGTCCGCGGAGATTCTCCATTTTTCTGAGGTCC
>JBBRSH010000177.1:0-6757 GCA_038245555.1 Pyrinomonadales bacterium
AACCCCGTCGCTGCTACTTGATCTTGATCGAGTAAAGAAAAATGCCGAGCGTATCGGTGAGATTGCACGCCGCAATAACGTTCGTCTTCGCCCGCATATCAAGACGCACAAATGCATCGAGGTCGCACGCATCCAGACTGTCGGATTCGATGGTGCGATCACAGTCTCCACACTGGCTGAGGCGAGGGCTTTTGCGGCAAATGGATTTAACGATATTACCTATGCCGTTCCGATCGAGCGCGGCAAATTTGCCGAGGCTATCGATATCCTACGGAATGGAGTCAAGCTCAACCTGCTCACCGATGATGCTTCGACGGTAAAGCAGCTTGATGACGCAGCAGGCCGGGCCGGCGTTAGATTCGACGTTTTTCTAAAGATCGATTGCGGGACGCACCGCGTCGGCGTCGAGCCTCACACGGCTGCGGCTGTCGACATTCCGCGGGCGATCGCCGATGCGAAACACCTTGATTTTGCGGGCATTCTCACGCACGCGGGCCACTCGTACGATGTGAAAACGGTCGAAGAGATCAGGGCGGTTGCCCGTCACGAACGTGACATTATGGTTGAGCATGCAGGAAAGCTCCGCACTCTCGGGATCGAGGTTCCTACGGTGAGTATCGGATCGACTCCGACGATAAATCACATTGACCATCTCGAGGGCATAGACGAGGTGCGGCCCGGCAACTATATCTTTTTTGACGCGTACCAGGCGACGCTCGGAAGCTGTGGTTTTGAAGATACGGCCTTGACGGTGCTCGCGGCAGTCGTCCATCGTGAAGCTTCGCGGCGAAAGATCGTCATTGACGCTGGTGGGATCGCTATGTCGAAAGACCGTGGTCCGGTCGGGCTCGATCCGGGATGTGGTTACGGACATGTCCTCGATCTGGATGGCAATGAGACCAGCCTGCGTCTCGACGGGCTTTCACAGGAACATGGTGTGATCCACGCCGACTCGGACGAGGCATTTGACTGCTTCATGGTCGGTGATCGCCTCCGCATCCTCGCCAACCATTCCTGCATGACAGCTGCCCAGCACACGCATTATAACGTCCTGGAAAATGGCGAGATCGTCGATCGCTGGAAAATATTCGGCGGATGGTGAATTGCGATCTTGATCTTTTTATGCACTCTCGTTTCGACGTGCGAAAACCGAAAGTATTACGAGGAAAAAACCTATTACGTCGATACCTAACCGCACCGAATGATAGAAATACCAATTCTGAGCAACATCTGACCAATTAGCCGGCGGCGAGCTTACCCTCCAGGTATCGATCGCATCAAGTAGTGGAATGTTCCCAAATCTGGTGATCAGTCCTCCAATGAGAAAGAGGGCCCCGGCTACGATCAAAATGTAACAAGTGCGCCGGTCCTTTCTGTACAGAAACCCCGCGGCTAAATTCAGGAAAGTCGTCGTTATCAGCATCCCGAATAATGGCGTGCCGATGTGATGGATCGCATACTGCATCTTTTCTGTATAAAAAGACGCGCCCATACCTGTCGAGAGATAGTCGAAGGAAACGACGTATTGGCCCCCGGTTATAATACCCGCTGAAAAAACGGCCATAAAATGAACGACATTTCTGATCATATTACGCTCCTTTCGGTTTAATTTGTGTTTGTTGCGGTTAACCAGAAACTATCATATAACCTCTTTATGGTAAAAGAAGTATTGCTCGAACAATTTTCTTCAGGCCACGACCAAAAATGCGGGGTTAGTGGCTCTGAAAAACCACGGCGGGCAGATCGTTTTGTTGAGAAAGCTGCAAGGCAATTGGCATAGAACCCGGAGCGTCACCTAGTTAGCGTCGCAGGTCGAGTCCCCGACAAGGTTCTGTCCGTTATCAATGCTATCGTCAAAATAGAGAACGTACGACATTCCGCAATTTGCTGACCATGTCCTTTTCAGCTGGAGCTTTGTCCGGAAGGATCAGATTAGTATTAAAAACGATGATCGACGCCTCGCGTTTTGACGGGTCAAAATCAATGTAGCTGATAAACCCGTTCTGGTCGCCGCCGTGCCCGAGGTGAGTTGCGCCGAGTGTCGTATCCAGGAAAAATATCAGGCCGATGTCGGTTGTAAAGCCCTTCTTACCATTGGAGTCCGCCTCGGTCTTGATCTGAGGCTGCCACATTTCTTCGAGCGACGATCGTTTTAGCACACCGTCAAACACATCCTGTTTTTTCGGGTCTCCGACCAGAAAATTAACATATTTGATCATATCGGGCAGCGGTGAATTAAGTCCGCTGTTTGAGACGGTGATTCCGGTATTCGCGTCAAAATGGCCTTCGGTCCGCTTGCCGTTCTCCACGTAATACGAGTGCGAACGATATTTGAGCAGGTGATACGGCGTCGCGTCAAAATAGCTTCGATACATCTCCAGCGGCTTGAAAATGTTCTTGTCGACATAGACCTTGTAATCGTCGCCCGACAGCTTTTCAATGATCTTTCCGAGGAAAATGATACCGGGGTTCGAATAGCTAAATTTGCTCCCTGGTTTGAAAAGGATCTCCGTGTAGGGAAACATCGCAACAAGCTGCGAATATTCTGTCGGCTCAAACGGTTCCCAGTCCTTTCCCTTGCCCCACGGCCACGTGCCGCCGCGAAAACCCGCTGAGTGAGTCATCAAATGCCGGATGGTGATGTCGTCCATCGACCCGAACGAGTTGTGGACAGCCCGCAGTTCAGGCAGGTATTTCGTGACAGGGTCGTCAAGTTTTAGCAGTCCGCGGTCGCGGAGCTGCATTATTGCAATGCCGGTAAACGGCTTTGTGTTCGACGCCCAGTGATAGATCGTGTTTTGGTCGACCGGCGGATTCTTTTCAAGGTTGGCCGAACCGTAATAGTCCTCGGCAACCACTTTATTGTCGCGCAGAAAAATAAAACTGCTGCCGACGATACCGTTTTGCTTCAATTCCTGCTCGTACAGTTTCTTGAAGTTCCTAAAGGCGTCGTCCGGTTTTGTCTGTTGTGAGCTTGTTGTCATTACCCCTGCGGCCATTACGCACAGCAATATTTGAATGATCGATCTGATGGTCATTTGAGTATTTGATCAAATTGTTTCGGATCGTTCTAGACGACCTTAAAGATCTCGCGATAGCCGCTGTCGACCAGATCCATGTAACCCGCCATGGCCTGTTGGATGTCCTCACGTCCGCCTCGCTCTTGCATCAGCTTATCAAACGCACCCATGTCCTCTACGTCAACCTCGACGACCACTGTCCAGAAAATGGCAACCTCGTCGACAAGGACGCGCGGCGTGACACCCATGCCGACCATCAGAGCATGCGCAGCAGTGAATTTTTCGGTGAGTTGCTTGGCTTTACCCGGCTTACACTTAAAAACATTTCGAATAACGAACATTTCGACACCTCCGAATTGATTTGAATTTGCGCGCTAATTTTGTACCGGATACGGCCTATCTGTCAACGCAGACTCCCGCCGTGCAAATGCGTCGAAATCGTGGCAATATTAGGCAAATATGTCGTGGTTTCATCTCGGTTTCGGCTTGCTGATTTTCATCGTTTTCGTGACAACGGGTAAATTTATGCGAGTCGACTTTCCGGACAAAGATATCATCCCGCAAGATCTGCGCATTCTAATGCGCTCTCGGCATATCTACATTCTGTTTTCGGCGATGATACATCTAATGTTGGGCGTGTATTTGCAGATCCGGCCGCAGCCATGGCGAAAGATCGTTCAATATGGCGGTTCCGCAGTGCTGGTTGCGTCGAGCCTTGTACTCGTCTGGGGCTGGTACACGGAAACCTACTCGCTCCAGCATTTTTCCGACATTAGCCGTAACGGTATCTACGCGTCGCTTTGGGGCATCGGCCTTCATCTGATCGGTGGCTTGGGTCGGAAATCTTGAGCCGGGAACTCGGCAATTCCCGGGAACGCAGGCGCCCTCGGCTGCAACGCCGGTTCCTCCGGCGTGATGTTGATGGGCATTCTTCGACTTAGCCTATATCCACGTCCGTCAGCGTTCTATCGAACGCTTGCAGGCGGGGGAGCCTGCGTTCCCAGCGATTTGTTGTATCATTTATACGATGAGTGTTTACGAGGATCTAGACGAAAATCGACAGTTTGCCTGCCGCGTTATTGCCGACCATGCCCGCTCGACGGCGTTTGCGATCGCGGATGGCATCTTGCCCGGGAATGAGGGCCGCAACTACGTTCTGCGCAAGATAATGCGCCGCGCTATCTATCACGGCCGCGAACATCTGGGCCTGACGGCCCTGTTTTTTCACAAAGTCTGCGATTTTGTCGTCGGTGAAATGAACGGTGCTTTTCCCGAATTAGGGGTCCAGCGTGAGTTCATCGGCAAGATGGTGCGTTTGGAGGAGGAGCGTTTTGCGAACACGGTAACGGTCGGTCTCGGTCGGCTCGCAGATTTGGGCTTGACCGCTAATACGCCGAAGGATGACCAGCTATTTCTATCGGTCGGCAAGCTTTACGACACGTTCGGAACTCCGAAAGATCTAATCCGCGTTTTTCTTGAAGAAAAAGGGCTCGCGTTCGAAGAGGACGATTTTAACGAACGGTTTGATGCGGCATTACAACAATTACAGCAGCAAGGTGCAGTCGGGCATACGGCACGAAAATCTCAGCCATCACCCGTTTACGCTGAAGTGGTTGAAAGAGTTGGCGCAAATAAGTTTCACGGTTACGAAACAACTCAGATCGGGCACGCGAGGGTTATCGCAATGCTCGATGGCGAAAACGTGATCGCGGAATTAAATGAGGGTGGTCAGGGCAGTGTAATTCTCGACAACACACCGTTTTATGCGGAAGCGGGCGGTCAGGTTGGGGACGCCGGTAGACTTATGTCGGCCGATTCGTCAATTACAGTTGCAGACACGTATTCACCGGTACCGGGTCTGATAGTTCACAAGGTTACGGTCAACAAAGGCTCGGTCAAGGTCGGAGACGAAGTTACCGCGACGGTCGACGCCGAAAAACGTGACGCGACGCGTCGAAACCATACCGCAACACATCTTGTACACGCCGCTTTGCGCGAGGTGCTCGGCACACACGTCAAACAGGCCGGTTCAGTCGTTGCTCCAAATGTGCTGAGATTCGATTTCACGCATTATCAGCCGATGACCGCCGCTGAGATCGCCGAGGTCGAGGATCTGGTCAATCGCTACATTCTCAAAAACGAGCCGGTAAACACGAACGTCATGGACATCGAGGAAGCGATGAGCGGCGGAGCGATGGCGCTGTTTGGCGAGAAATATGGTTCGGCCGTTCGCGTATTGAGCGTGGGTGACGGCGTTTTTTCGAAAGAGCTGTGCGGCGGTACGCACGTTCGTGCGACTGGCGACATCGGGAGTTTTAAGATCACGGCGGACGAAGCTATCGCATCGGGTGTGCGGCGAATTCGCGCGGTCACCGGCTTTGACGCTTTTGCCCGTTTTCGCGAGGACGAACTGCTCATCGACCGTAGCCTACACGAGCTGAATACACAGCGAGACAATCTGCCGAATGCGATCGCAAGACTTCAGGAAGATCTGAAACGAACCCGCAAGGAAATGGACGAGCTAAAGCTCAAGATCGCAACCGGCTCGATCGGCGGCAGCGAGTCTGGCGGTGACGAGGCCCGCGATATTGCCGGAGTCAAGGTCCTTGCAAAACAAGTCGATGGTCTCGATGCTAACGGCACCCGGCAACTCTCCGACACACTGCTCGCACGGTTAGGATCCGGAGTCGTCATTCTTGGCCGTACAGACGAGGGCAAGGTCGGCATTATCGTTCGCGTTTCCGACGACCTGACCAGCAAGGTAAAGGCAGGCGATATCATCCGCGAGATCGCCCCGATCGTCGGCGGCCGCGGCGGCGGCAAAGCCGACATGGCCGAAGGCGGCGGTACAGACCCCGATAAACTGCCCGCCGCGATAGACGCGGCTTACAGTGTTATTGAACGAATGTTAGGATAGGAGAATCTGAAATGGCAAAGGAAATTTCCGAAGACAGAAATGCAATGTCCTTTTCTGAGCTTCTATCATGGGCGTGGAGAGAAACACCTCCCGTACATAAGAACGCTGCAAATTTAATGATTCATCTTTTCGCGGTGCCTCTCTTCGTGTTGGGACACTTTTTGCTAATTGTTGGTGTCATTTTCAATTTGTGGTTTATTTTGGCAGGGATCTTTAGTATTGTCATTTCACTTTTGCTTCAGAGTTTCGGCCACTCGCTGGAAGCTAACCGAGTGCCGCCTTTCGCCGGTTTGGGTGATTTTTTGAGGCGCTTATACGTAGAGCAATTTTGTAACTTTTGGCGGTTCATGTTCTCGGGACAATGGTTCAAGAGCCTCAAGACACGCAACGGAAGTGTGAAATGACGCGCCGAATCGGTGGCCAATTATTGGCTTGAATTTTTATGAGCGCAGTATTGCCGATCCAATCCGACGAGATCGTTTCTTACAACCCGGCAACCGGAGCGGAGGTTGGACGCGTATCGGTAACGTCTGCCGAAGACGTAACGGCTGCGGTCGAACGGGCTCGTGTTGCTCATCAGTCCTGGAAACAAACCTCGTTCGCGGAACGGACACAGCTCGTGATGAAAGCCCGCGATGTCATTCTTGCTGACATCGCCGGTATCGCTCATTTGATCTCATCAGAATCAGGCAAGCCGTTTGGCGAGGCGATCTCGATGGAGCTGTCGCCGGTGCTCGACCTAATGCAGTATTTTGCAAGGAATACTGAAAAGCTGCTCAAGCCCACAAAGATCGGCATCGGCCTCTATGCCCTGCTCGGC
>JBBRSH010000178.1:0-6528 GCA_038245555.1 Pyrinomonadales bacterium
GAGCCACAAAGAAAATGAGAGACGCTAAATACTATCGTTCGTCCGAGCGAGGCAGCGCCGGAGTTAAATTTATGTTTGTTCTCGTAGGGATGGTCCTGGTAGCGAACGCGGGGTTCAATTATATTCCCGTGGCCTATCAGGGAGCGAGCATGAAAGGCGATATGGAAGGAGCGGTTCTGCAGGGACTTGCGATGCCCGGCAAACTTAACCCGGTCGATAATGTTAAGACCCGTGTCCAGCAGGCAATGGTCGCCAACCAGTTGCCACCCGATGCACAACTGGCTGTCGCTCAGCAGGGGAACGTGATCCAAGCTCGTGTGGTCTACAATAAGCAGATCTCCATCCTGCCGTTCGGGATGTATACATATCAGTACAAATTTGACCAAACAGCGACGCCGACAGGTTTTCTGTTGAAACAGTAGGGCGTAGGCGTTATAGGTAGAATGTCAAAGATTAAAACGAGCCGCTAAGCGGCCATTATCTGCCGTATTTTTAGCGGCTGGATCTGCACGAGAGCCTCGGGGGCGTCCGCGAGCCAGGTTGTCGGACAAACTCCGCAGGTTGTGCATTTTTCAACGGCAGGGCAGGGAAGACTTGAACGAGATTCGAGGGCTTTCTCATGCTCCTCTTTTAGAAATTCGAACGACAATCCGGAATCTACGATCGTCCAAGGAAGGTACTCGTCATAGCTTCGGTTACGCGACGTGTGAAACGCTGGGTCAATGCCGGTTTCACGAAGTGCCCGGCCGATGTCGCCGCCGTTGCGGGCCGCAAGCTCGATCGCACGCGAAACACTGCGATCGCCGGACGAGAACAACGCCTGTTCGTGAGCGATCCGGGCCGACATAAATCTCACCTCGACGTTATCGATCCGGCTCAATCCGCGTGCGACATATTTGATGCGGCGTTTAAGCTCTTTTTCTTCGCAGATCGCGTCCCATTGGAGCGGTGTGTTCGGTTTGGGGACAAATCCGTTTAGCGAAGGGATGATCTTGCCCGCACGACCAAATTTCTTGCCAGCCTGGAGCATCCGATCGCGGATCCGCTCGACGAGGGCGAACATTTCATCGAGGTCTTCGTCGGTCTCGGTCGGTAGGCCGACCATCATGTAGAGCTTGACGGTGAGCATGCCGCGGTCGAATACCGCACCGCAGATGTCGACGATCTCGTCATTGGTCAGATTCTTGTTAATAACGCGCCGCAGCCGGTCGGAGCCGGTTTCAGGAGCGACGGCGATCTGCTGGTCACGCGACTCGACCAGTGCGTCGAGCAGCTCGTCGGAGATCTGATCAAGCCGCAGGCTGGAGACGGAAATACGATAGTCCATCGCCCGCAGTTCGCGAAGGATCGTCGATATCTCAGGATGGTCGCAGACGGCGGTCGAGACCAAGCCGATCTTGTTCGTTTTCGAACGCCATTCGCGAGCTTTTTCGAGGATGTCCTTCGCAGGAACGACACGCGGCGGATAGTAATTGTAACCGGCCCAGCAAAAACGGCAGCCCTGCGAGCATCCACGCGAGATCTCGACCAGCAGGCGTTCGCCCATTTCGGCGTTTGGCGACCAAATCGCCGTCGAAGGGCAAAATGTGTCCTGATCGAGCAGAAACTTGGCCAGTTCGTCTTCTCCGCGTTTCAGGGCACGACGCAGCGTACCTTCCTTCGGATTTACCGAGGCCAAAGCCCGCCCGACACGTCGGGGAACGCCGGTTTCTTTCGGGATATAGTCAAAAACGGTCCCGTCGTCGTTCGTGACGACGTCATAAAGCGAGGGCACATAAAACCCACGGCCGATGCGGGCCAGACTCAGCAGTAATTCGTCACGCGATTCGCTCTCAAATATCGCGTCGATCAATTGATACGCAAGCACCTCGCCTTCGCCAACCGCGATCACATCGGTAAAGTCAGCAATCGGTTCCGGATTGAGAAACGACGCCGCACCGCCCATGACGATCAACGGATGGCCGTCGTTCCTTTCTTCCGACCAAACAGGAACCCCCGAAAGCTGCAGCATCCGAGCCATGTTGAGGTAGTCGGTCTCGAACGAGATCGAAAACGCGATAACATCAAACCCCTTGACCCTCGACTGTGTCTCAAGCGACATCAGCGGCGTCCCGGTCCGCTCATATTCATTTAGCTCATCCGCATCCGGCAAGAAAACACGCTCGCAAACAACATCCGGGAGCGCATTAAAAAGCTCATACATCGTATGCAGCCCCAAATTCGCCATCCCGATCGAATGCGTATTCGGATAACAAAGCGCGATCCGCAGCGCACCCCCACGCCCGACGACATACCCGTCCTCGGCCGCAAGTTTCCGTTTATAACTTTCAATGATTCGCTTACTCATCTGATTCGCAAACCTCAAGAATAGCAGATTGCTCTATTCAAGTCACAGGTTTTCCAATGCCGACTCAACACTTACCACCCCGGCGGGTTTCTTTCATTCATCATTCGACATTCTGAATTCACCATTTGCCGCGTCCCTGTCCCGCTGTCCCCGCATTCTCCCGCAACTCGATTTTAGATTTCCGCCTAAAGACAGATTGCCGATCTCATTCATCATTCATCATTCTGAATTCATCATTTACTTAACCGTTCCGTGAACGTTCGAGGCCGCCTGTGAACGCTGTAACCGTTGTTAATATTACGGTTACGGCCATATTGTGACCGCGTTCGGCGAGGTTAGCGCAAAAAAATACACGTGTGTTACAGATTTTGTAAGTGCCATAAATACAAGGGTTAATGGATAGTCCCACCTCGACAAACAGCGAACTTTGCTCGAACACCAAGATCGATTTGTCCGACTCAAGACCTACGACTCACGACTCCGGACTGATATATTACATTCATCAATCAATACTCTGAATTCTTACTTCGGTTACGACTTCAGACTAATTCATTGCCAAAGAACAAAGCCTGAGAAAAAAGCCAAAGGCCATCTTCCATCTTACCATTCGTGTCAAGAGTAATGTGAGATTGCACACATGCAATACCGGCTTTTCGGAGGGTTGCCCAGCCATTTTTGAGTAGTCGAAAATGAGCCGATTCGGTTTCATGTAGCCAGAATGATCTGTGAACGAATAGATGATGGCATCGCCTTAACAGGCGTTGCCATATTGAAAGTAAATCTACCTATTTTAATAAAAGGAGGGGGGCTTGTTTTATTGTCAACTAACCAGTCAAGTGATCCCCAAACACACAACCAACGTGCGGAAATATCAGGGCGCTTGACTTACTGGGTAACTTCATAGATGACCCCGATTGGTTTCATGGTTTTATACCCCGAGCAGTTCACTGATTGGTTTTTTACACTTCATGACCTTAAAAACCATTGACTTGTCGCCTGATCGGACGGAAAATTAAGGAGAGTTCATTCGCAATGGCACGTGGGTAGTGAAACGACACTCTAGATGCCGCGTGGATCGAGGCCTCCGTTCGTCGTATATAGTTTAGTCGGCTCTAAGAGACCTTACACAAAATGAAGTATCTAATCTACATTTCCGCTGACAGCATTCTCCTTTCGAAAGATCACCATTCGTTTTGGCATATTGGGCGAGCGGTATGCCTGCCCATTCTTATTTTGGCTTTCGCATCTGTAATGACAGCCGGAGTTCCGGATACTTCATTTAACGCGCATGTTGAAACCACGACATATCTTGGCAAAAAAGTGAATAAGCTTATCGCATGTCCAGACGGAAAGGTAATTGCATTCGGCAACTTTAACACTTATAACGGTCAGCCCGTTGGCGGGCTAATTCGCCTCAACTCCGACGCAACACTTGACGTCACTTTTAATAACAATCTTTTCGTTCCCGGAACCGAACCACAAGCTGCGATGCTTCAGTCAGACGGGCGACTGTTGATAGCGGGTAATTTTACTCTCGCTGACGGGACCGTAAATACACAAAAGCTGCTGCGTCTCAATCAAGACGGTACGCCAGACACTAGTTTCATTTATCAGGTTACGGGCACCATAAACGAATTCAAGATCGATGCGTCTGGTCGCATAGTTGTGCGCGGCGACCTACACTATCAGCAAAACGGCAACGGGGTTAGTACGCAATTCGTCAGGCTTTTTGCTGATGGGGACATTGATCTTTCGTTGACGTCGCAGGCACTTGGATCGGTAGTATTTGGTACCCAAGGAAACAAAATTGTCTATTCGCGTTTCGACAACTCGATCAGTCAATACAAGATCTATCGCATGAACGAGGACGGCACGCTGGATGGCACCTTCACTTCGACAGCTGTTGGTTCCGGGGCTATCTCATTGACGGAACAGTTCGATCATAAGATATTGGCCTTAAACAACAATCAGCTAGTACAGTTGAATCAGGACGGAGGCATAGATCCCACCTTCACGATCTCCCCAACATTTCCAGGTCAGGCGCAACTGATATTTTTGCAGAGTGATGGCCGTATAACGGTGACGCATGGCAATGTTACCAGCATGCGGGTTCGACGATTTCTACCGAGCGGGGTGCAAGATCCGAGTTTCACTATCTATGATTATGTAAACTTCAGCGATCGATTTCCCTGCGCTCTAACGGCGGACGGGGGAGTTCTTATCGGGGATGCTACCAGCAGTGGCTCGTCAAACAAGTTCCTTCGATTGTTGCCCAGTGGAATAGTCGACACTACGTTCAACGTCGGCGGTACAGGGTTTCAGCTCCTTAGGGCGGGCAAGGTCCGAACTGTCAGGGTTCAAGCTGACGGGAAAATCCTCATTAGCGGGGACTTCGATAGGATTAACGGTACGGTACGACCGAAGATAGCACGCATCAACAGTGATAGTTCGATCGACTCGACGTTTCAGGTAAATACCGTGGCTTCAGGAAACTACTTCTCAACGCTCAATGATGTTTACAACATTACGCTGCAAGGCGATGGCAAATTACTCATAAGCGGAGCTTTTACGTATTTCGTCAACGGGGCGCAGAAACAAAATGTAGCCCGTCTGCTTTCAGATGGCGCAATCGATTCAACTTTCGTGCCGTCATTTGCCATCAACGATTGGTTTGTAATTAACATCGCATCGACGAACAAGCCGGTTCAGCGCGCCGACCTTAAGGTCCTTGTCGGTATGACGCGTAACAGTCCGACGGACACCATGAGTACACCGCTGCTTCTAAGTTCGGGCGGCACCAGGGACACGGCATTCAATCCAACACTGCTTGCGTCAACGAGTAGTGTCAATGTACTCGACCTCGCCGTGCAATCCGACGGGAAGATCCTGTTTTGCGGCAGTACTGTTTCAAGCGGCACTTCCGGCGTGCTGAAAGGGTTCATTGGTCGCCTCAATTCAGACGGGACCGCCGACGCAAGTTTCCATTTGTTAGAGTTCGATAACCAGCCCGTATATGCGTTTTCGGCCTTGTCTAATGGTCAAATAATGATAGTTTTACGCACGTCAACCCAAAGTTCGGTCTACAGGCTTAATTCGGACGGTGTCGTTGACGGTTCGTTCAATTCAGGTTCGGGAGCAAATGGAAAGATCAATGCTTTAGCGGTATTGCCGACCGGCAAAGTGGTCATAGCTGGTTCGTTTACCACGAATAATGGTCAGCCAAGGCGCAATTTAGCACTGCTGAACTCGGACGGATCGTTGGAGGTCGACTTAGGATCGGTCAATGGCGAAGTGCTCTGCGTTACGGTCGATAGTCAGGGCCGAATCTTAATAGGGGGACAATTTACTTCTATTAACGCGGGGAACCAACAGGTAAGTATTCCTTATCTTGCTCGTCTTACGACATCGCTCGCTTCTGGCCCGCGGGTGCCATTCGACTTTGATGGTGATGGCAAGACGGATGTTTCGGTGTTTCGTCCATCGAATAACAACTGGTACCTTAACCGCTCGCAAGCCGGATTTGCAGCGTTTCAGTTTAGCTCAGCTGGGGATGTTTTGACGCCGGCGGATTTTACGGGCGATGGGAAGACGGATATTGCCGTGTTTAGGCCATCGGTTGGGACTTGGTTTGTGATTCGGAGCGAGGACAATACAGTTTATGGTGTCGGGTTGGGTGTCAATGGTGATATTCCGGCGCCGGCGGATTTTGATGGGGATGGGAAGGCGGATCAGGCTGTTTTTCGGCCTTCGCCGGGGACCTGGTATTTGCAGCAATCGACGGCGGGATTTTCGGCGGTGCAGTTCGGGATCGCTGAGGACAGGCCGAGTGTTGGGGATTTTGATGGTGACGGAAAGGCGGACATTGCTGTTTACCGGCCTTCGAGCGGTTATTGGTACCGGCTGAATAGTTCGAATGGAGCGTTCTTTGCCGTCCAATTTGGGACTGCGGGCGATAAGATCGTTTCGGCGGACTATACCGGCGACGGAAAGACGGATATTGCAGTTTGGCGACCTTCGAATGGCGTCTGGTATGTTTTGAGAAGCGAAGACCTGACGTTCTACGGGGCTGGATTTGGCATCAGCAGTGACCTGCCCGCACCGGGCGACTATGACGGCGACGGCAAGGCAGATATAGCGGTTTATCGGCCTTCGGTTGGTACCTGGTACATGCAGCAGTCGAC
>JBBRSH010000179.1:0-6398 GCA_038245555.1 Pyrinomonadales bacterium
AACATTAATGTCGGCTCGCTTCATTTTGCTGTCAGTGCTCCGTCAACGGCAACTGCGGGAACACCGTTCAACTTCACAGTTACGGCTCAGGACCACTTCAACAACACGGTCACGGGCTACGCGGGAACGGTACATTTCACCTCGACGGACGGATCGGCGACATTGCCGGGTGACAGCACCCTGACCAACGGGATGGGTGGGTTTAGTGCGACATTAAGAACGGCGGGCACGCAGACGATCACGGGTACAGACGCTAACGCGGCTGTGACCGGGACCTCGAATGGCATCAATGTCCAGAGCCCCGTCGTGACGGGTATCAAACCGCGGGCCGATTTTGATGGTGACGGTCGAACGGACCTCTCTGTGTTCCGTCCCTCAACCGGTATGTGGTTCCTGAACCGCTCGCAGATGGGATTTACGGCACTCCAATTCGGGACATCAACCGATGTCATCACACCGGCTGACTTTACCGGTGACGGCAAAGCGGATGTCGCGGTCTGGCGGCCTTCGAACGGCACGTGGTATGTGATGAGGAGCGAGGATTCGACGTTCTATGCCGCTGGTTTTGGACAGAATGGCGATCTTCCGGTTGCAGCGGACTTTGACGGCGACGGCAGGGCGGACATGGCCGTCTATCGTCCAAGCGTCGGGACATGGTACCTGCAGCAGTCAACCGCCGGATTCGCGGCGGTGCCGTTTGGAACAGCCGAGGACGAACCAGCAGTCGGTGACTTTGACGGAGACGGCAGAGCTGACATATCGCAATTCCGTCCATCTTCCGGAACATGGTTCAGGATCAACAGCTCAAACGGTGTCGTGATCGCTGCCCAGTTCGGTACGGCGGGCGACATCCCCGTCGTCATGGACTACGACGGCGACGGCAAAGCTAACTACGCGGTCTTCCGCCCGAGCGACAACATCTGGTACATGGCAAGGGCGACCGGCATTCCATCGCAGAACTACGACGCGGTCCAGTTCGGTGCGACGGGCGACCTTCCCGTCCCGGGCGACTACGACGGAGACGGCAGAACCGACGTCGCGGTCTTCCGTCCGGCACAGGGCGATTGGTTCATCCAACAGTCCACATCCGGCTTTACCGCCGTGCATTTCGGAGTCGCCGGCGACAAGCCCGGTCCGAATGCGTTCGTTTATTAATTTCCGCTTTGAGGGCAAGCAAGATGCTTGCCCTCAAGTCGTCGGCGATCTCTCCTCGGCGGGATGATCGGCGTTCTCAAAACGCGGTCTTCTACGATACGCTCTGACGTCGTAGAACAAACGCGCCTCAAACTGCTTTCAGCGCCTTAACTATGCGGAGTTTCAGTCCAAACGGTTCTATGCTCACGCATACTTGCATCTAGTGTTAAACTTTGTTAATCTATTTCAAACGTCGTTACTTTTCTCAGTATAGTTAACCAAAAAAAGTTGGTCGAATGATCACTGGGGGCGGTTACCGAGACTAATAAAAAGACGCCAACTATAAGAACGGTCTTTAGCATCTTAGTCTCCGAACTTAATCAAAAGCGTCTCAATTACGCATTTACGCGTTCCGAGTCAATGGCCGTCCCACCGGCGGGCGAGGCAGAAATGGGAATCAGCGGACCAGCAGTTAGATAAATAATTTTAAATAATAATCCCACCGAATTATCCCGCAGGTTTCGGCGAGACTTGTTTGTTTGTAGGCGCCGTCCTGAATTTCAAAAATTTTGAGATCGATCGGAGTTAAGATTTGATTACGAAATTAGCAATTGTCGTCCTGTTACATTTAACCCTTGTTTTTGCGGCCAGTGCACAAACGTATAGCGCCGATATGATCACGGCTCATAATAACGTCCGTGCTAACGGCCCGTTCGGGCCCAATGTCGCTCCCAATCCGCCGCTGACACCTCTCACATGGAACACCGCCGCGGCGGGAACAGCCGCCAGCTGGGCCGCCGGGTGCCAATTTGCACACAACCCCGGTCGCGGGTTTTATGGCGAGAACATTTACGCATCGACGAATTCGCCGTCACCGGCCAACATCGTGAGCCTTTGGGCGTCCGAGGCACAGTATTACAACCTGTCGGCCAACACTTGCGCCGCAGGCCAGATCTGCGGACATTACACGCAGTTGGTTTGGAACACAACGACATCAGTTGGATGTGCGACCCAGTTCTGCAACGTAAACTCGCCGTTCGGCGGCGGGAATTGGTATATAGCCGTTTGCGATTATTCTCCGCCGGGCAATTATGGGGGCCAACGTCCGTACACAACAATTGCAACGCCAATCCCGGGCACACTTCAATTTAGCTCGAGTGCATTCAGCGTTAACGAATTTGGCGGCAGCGTGACGATCTCGGTGACGAGGTCCGGCGGCAGCAGTGGTCCGGTTTCTGTCCAATACACGACGAGCAACGGAACTGCGGCGGCCGGGCAAGACTATTCGACCACGTCAGGCACTCTGACCTGGGCGGACGGCGATACGAGCACAAAATCCTTTACTGTATTCGTTACGGACGACAGCGTTTTTGAAGGCAACGAAACCGTTAACCTTTCACTAAGCAACCCTGGCGGCGGCGCATTATTGGGCTCACCGTCCGGGGCCGTTTTGACCATTATCGACAATGATACGCAACCCACCGTTTCGATTGCGAATACGAGTGGCGGCGCCGAGCCATCGACAGCGAATGTCTTTACTGTAACTTTGTCAGCTCAACCGGCGTCGCAGGTCACCGTGAATTATGCATCGGCAAACGGCACGGCTGTAGCAGGAAGCGACTATGCGGCCGTTAGCGGTACGCTTACGTTTCCCGCGAACACTACGAGCTTGACGAAGTCGATCACTGTTCCAACGCTCGATGATTCATTGTTCGAGGGAACTGAGAACTTTACGGTTGGGCTTTCTTCACCGTCCGGCGCCACCATTAGCGGCGTCAATCCTGCGACCGGATCGATCGCCGATAACGATCAGCAGCCGACCGTCTCAATAGTTAGGACCGCAGCCGGAGCGGAGCCGGGTACCGCCAATGTCTTTACGGTAACGCTTTCAGCTCAACCGACTTCGCAAGTAACCGTCCTATACGCATCGACAAATGGGACCGCAACCGCGGGCGTCGACTATACGGCGGTAGGCGGGACCATAACATTTCCAGCGAATACGACGACGTTGACTCAGACAATAACTGTTCCGACGCTCGACGATCAGGTATTCGAAGGAACGGAGAATTTTACGGTTGGCCTGTCATTCCCTTCCGGGGCAACCATTAGCGGCATAAACCCTGCGACGGGAACAATTGCCGATAATGAGATCCAACCGACGATTTCAATTGCAAACGCGGGCGGCGGCGCGGAGCCATCGACGGGAAATCTATTTACGGTGACGTTGTCCGGCAGGACAGCTTCGCAAGTGACCGTCCAATATGCATCGGCGAACGGGTCGGCGACGGCAGGAACCGACTATACGCCCGTAAGCGGTACGCTGACATTCCCGGCGAACACAGCGACGCTAACGCAGCAGATCAGCGTTTTGACACTCGACGATGTCGCGTTTGAAGGCCCGGAGAATTTCACTGTCGCCCTTTCTGCCCCATCCGGTGCGACCATTATCGGGGCTTCCGCGACGGGAACGATCGCAGATAACGATTCGCAGCCGACGTTATCTATATCCAACACAACACCGGGAGCGGAACCGGGAACAGCAAACGTCTTTACTGTGACGTTGTCGGGTCAAACGGCATTTGCCGTGTCGGTCCATTACGCTACCGGCAACGGGACAGCGACGGCTGGAAGTGATTATACGGCCAAGAGCGGCGACCTCACTTTCGTCGCAAACACGACGAACCTAACCCAAATTATTAGCGTTTCGACCCTCGACGATCTCGTGTCCGAAGGGGTGGAGAACTTCACCATCACGCTTTCGGCGGCATCCGGCGCTACGATCAGCGGGGCCAATCCGATTGCCGGTTCGATCGCTGACGATGAAACCCAGCCGACTTTCTCGATCAATAACGTTTCGAAAAATGAAGGCAATAGCGGGCCCACGTCTTTCACATTCAACATCTCTCTAAGCGGCCAGACCGCTCAGCCCGCGTCGGTCAACTACTCAACCGCAGATGGAACTGCAACGGCACCGGGCGACTATAACGCGGTCGATCCCACACAAGTTACGTTCAATCCTGGCGATGCCTTGACGAAGACCATTACGATTCTTATCAATGGCGACACCAGCATTGAACAAAACGAGACTTTCTTCGTCAACCTAACCGGAGCGGTGAACGCGGGTATTTCGGTTAGCCAGGGCACTGGGACGATCATCAACGACGATAGCTCGGGTCGGACGAGATTTGACTATGACGGTGATGGTAAAGCGGATATATCCGTTTTCCGCCCGTCTAATAGCACCTGGTACCTGAACCGCTCACAGGCAGGGGTCGCCTCGACCCAGTTTGGAGCGGCAGGTGACATGCTTGCACCGGCGGACTTCACGGGAGACGGTAAGACTGACATTGCCATTTTCAGGCCGTCGAACGGAACATGGTATGTCCTCCGAAGCGAAGACGGCACTTTTTACTCGGCTGGGTTTGGCCAGAACGGGGACATTCCCGCTCCGGCAGATTACGACGGCGATGGCAGGGCTGACACCGCTGTCTACCGGCCAGGCGCAGGAACATGGTACATACAGCGTTCAACCGCCGGTTTTGTGGCTACGCAGTTCGGAGTGGCCGAGGACAAGCCGGCGATCGGGGATTTTGACGGCGATGGAAAAGCCGATATTTCTCTATTCCGTCCCTCGACCGGATATTGGTATAGGCTGAACAGTTCGAACGGCTCATTCTCGGCTATAAAGTTCGGTGCTGCGGGTGACAAGATCGTCCCGGCCGACTACACCGGCGACGGCAAGACGGACATCGCGGTCTGGCGGCCTTCGAACGGCACCTGGTATGTAATGCGAAGCGAAGACCTAACATTTTACGGAGCGGGATTCGGGGTGAGCAGCGACATTCCGGCACCTGGCGACTTCGACGGTGACGGAATGACGGACCTCGCGGTTTACCGCCCGTCACAAGGTGACTGGTTTATTATGCAATCCACATCGGGCTTCGTAACCGTTCATTTCGGCATCACGGAGGATAGGCCCACTCCGAATGTTTATGTCTTTTAGCCCCATAAATTAGGTTTATGGGCGGGGCATTGAGCAGCGAGACCAAAAGTGGGAAATGGCCTTAGCGGTGTGAAACAACGCGGGCCGCGGATCATCTACTCGCTACGCGGGCCGTCTCTGAAACAGTCGAGCGTCCGAATCGATGGCAAGACAGGGAGCCTGCCGTTCCAGGTGTTGAATTTAAGTCAGTTAACGGTTTCCGTGATCTCGTCGGCAGGCTGCATCGCGTTCATGGTTTCGGCGTCGGTTACGATCAGAGGAAATTCGTCGAGAACGGCCGTGTTTGCGATGGTTTGGACCCAGTAGGTTCCGGCGTCGGGAAAGACAACGTTTACAAAAAAGCTGACGTTGTCGGTAAAACCGCCCGGAGCTAGTTCGATGGTAGTTGGCTGCGAGGTGACGACCATGTTCGATTTGTCAGGGGACATTATCCGGACCTCGGTCTGGTGATTGCCGCTTCCCTTCCAATGGTTGATGACCGCAAACTTGATCAGCGAGACCGGCAATTTTTCGACCATTATGTTCTGAAAAATGCCCATTAACGATATTTTATTGCCCATTTCTATGCGGACGTCGTCGCATAGCAGCGTATAAACGAGTTCGAGCGTTTCTGTTTCCATTATGTGTAAGCGTCATGGTTACCCGTTCTACACCCTTCGGGCTTTTGACGGGACCATCCGGTTAATCCTCGATTTTTACTTTTCCCAAGTGCGAGGTCAAGAGTATAATTTGAATTTCAGGTTCAACTAACGACCCGACGACGGGATTTGAACTAAATTAACACACGAATGTTGACGTATTTTCTCATCGGACTTGTGCTTGTTCTGACCGGCGTAGCCGGCCTGCAGTTCATGTTCATGTTTTACCTTGAAAGGATGGATCTTGAACGAAAAAAATATTTGCGTGTGACGGAGCGCCGGGCTGAAGATCTTGCCACCCGGCTAAGGGCCGCTGAAGTTCATATTTCAAAACAGGACGCATTTATTGACAAATTCTCGCCTATCTCAAAAGCCGACACTGACGCCTGGGCGGATGTGATCGACGATGCCTAACTCAACCCACTCAATTTTGCTATCGTCGCACCCCAGCTTCCCGAAAACTCGGGAGCATCTTTGAAAGATTCGACAAACGGGCATTCCGTCAGAACCTTTCGAACTATCTCCCGCTGCACGCCAACGCCTTTTCCGTGAATTACGCGGACGATCGTAAAACCCTTTTTCTGAGCCTCATTTAGATAGGCATTTGTCACCGCTTTGATCTC
>JBBRSH010000180.1:0-6324 GCA_038245555.1 Pyrinomonadales bacterium
CGACGGGATTCCTAAATTTGTCAGATGGTTTCGATCGAAGCGGTAAACTTTTTGCGAAGCGACAGACGCTCAACCCCAGCCAAAAACGCGTCTCATCGCGGGCAGAAGCCGGTGGCCGGTGACGACTTCCTGAAAGAACTCTTCGTGCTCCATTTCGACGCGGGCCATGTCGAGGAGGTCGGTTACGCATTCGTCCATCCCGAGTTCCGACGCTAATTTGGCGGCGTCTTCGTATTCGACGGAATTTTGGCTCTCGAGACGTCCCGCGAAATACATCGGCATAAACCAGCCCGAAATAAAGCATGACGGTCCGAGCACATTGCCGATCGTCCAAAAGATCTTTTCTCTCAATGGTTTCGGCGACGCACCGAGCTCGATGAGCCATTCGCCAACTCGGCGGCGATGATCCCATTCCTCGGCCTCGATCTCACGTATTCGTGTTTTTTCGGGAGAATCTTTGAGCGACTTCCAATGACCCCTATAGGCATACGCCGCCGCGATCTCGCCCGCGTGGGCGTTCTGAAGGATCCGGATGAGTTTTGCGCGGGAGTTATTCAATCGATGGTGGTCCAATGCTAAAATCCGCGACAGATCTCGGTTCCCCATTTGGTCGAGGTTACGCGTTCGACGGCTTTTTGCACGTCCTCGTATTTCCAATTGCCGCGCTGGACCAGGCTGCCATCGGAAAACTCTATCCGATTGACCAGGACCTTTTCGTCGAAGATCTTTTCGCCGGTGCTGCTTCCGAGACTCTCGGCCCCGATCACGTCGCTTGGGCCAAGCGTGCTAAAGACCGGCAGTTCCCTCTTATCGCCCGCTTTTATGTTGACGGCGCAAAGGAACTGACGACGTACCTCGTTCGCCGGGTTGGCGATCTCCTTGAACCTGTATTCCCAATAGATAACTGTGACCGTTTTGGGGCTGTCGTTCTTTACGGTCGTGTGATACGCATAACCGTCAACGTCTTCGGCCTTTCGAGAACGGGATTCGTTGACCGCCTTGTCGAGCGCGGCACTTCGGCCGTCAACGGTGTTTTGATTAGGGTCAATAACGCCCGTCGTCTGGGCTTCGCGGGCCGTGCGGCGAAAAAGTTTATTGTCGTCCGTCATCGCCCGAGCCGGACCAACCGGCTGGTCGTCCGATTTTTTCGCCGGTCTTCGGGTATGTTCCCACCCTGACGAAATCACCGTCACGGGTGCCTGTGAAAAACACACAGTCGAAAGCAAAATGACGAGGATCAAAGAATAAAGTAACGTTCTCATGAGAATTCTGTCCGGCCCGTGATCAGGTGTTTGCGGCCTACTTTATCACAATTCCGTGGCCGGCGGCGAAGCGTTTCGATGAGCCTCGAGCAGGTCGGTCACCAATATCCCGTTGAGCGTCATTCCGTCGATATTAGTGTCCTCGATCGAGACATTGCTGAAGTCGGCATTTTTGATCACCGCACCGGCAAAAGAAACGTCTGCAAAGTCGGTATGCTGCATATTTGTATCGCTAAAATGCGACCCGCTAAGGTCTACATCGGCGAAGGTCGAGCCGCCAAGTGCGACATCGGTAAAAGACGCTCCGGCGAGCGAGGTGTTTTCGAAAACATTTGTGTCCGCCATTAATTTTATCCTCCAGTTTTAAATTGTGTCGAGTGGCACTCGAAGTAGGCCATGTTCTTGTCTTCAAATTGTGTCTTTGAAATCACAGGTTCTATCGATGTCGTTGTGAGATCCATCTCGCTTCACAGCAGCTCTGGCTTCGGGAAAATCGTATCCGGAGCACTCTCAAACACCGGCCAATAAAGGTAACATTATCATATGTTTCTTTTGGCCACAGCGTCGAATTCCGGCCGCTTGAGCATCCTTGTCACGCTACTCACGATGTGGGTCGCGGCGAAGGTGCTGGCCGAGATATTTGAGCGGATCGGCCAACCGGCGGTCGTGGGCGAAATATTGGCCGGGGTGATCATCGGGCCAAGCCTGTTGGCGATCGTAGCCCCAAATGAGATCACATCGACACTCGCCGATATCGGCGTGATATTTTTGCTTTTCACTGTTGGCCTCGAAACAAGGCCGCACGACCTGCTTCGCGTTGGGAAGAAGGCCATTGTCGTCGCCCTACTGGGTGTGATCCTTCCATTCATCGCCGGCTACTTGTTGATGCGAGCGTGGGGGGCAACGAATGTCGAGTCGCTTTTTATTGGAACGGCGATGGTTGCGACCTCGGTCGGGATAACGGCCAGGGTGCTTGGTGATCTCGGCCTACTGGATCAGGACACAAGCCGGATCATTCTCGGTGCGGCCGTCATCGATGACATTCTCGGGCTGTTGATCCTCGCGGTCGTTTCGAGCCTCGCTGAGGGCAAGATCGATTATCTTGAGATCGCCCTGACAACAGGGCTCGCGGTCGGGTTCACATTGTTCGTGCTTTTTATCGGTGCACCGGTCGTGTCGCGGATCGCGCCGCGGATCGAGAACCTCCGTCTCGCCAACTCATTTTTTGCCTTCGGATTGATCCTGTGTCTCGCCTTATCGGCTGCGGCCGCATATATCGGTGTCGCCGCGATAATCGGTGCGTTCCTGGCCGGTATGGCCATGGCCGACGCAACTACCGACAAGCCTACGATGCGCAAAGGAATGAACGGCGTGATGGAATTCCTCACACCGTTCTTTCTCGTCGGAATCGGAATGCAGCTAAAGCTGGACGTTTTCCGAGACCCTTCAACAATCGCGTTGACAGCGATCGTCACGCTGGTCGCGGTCGTAACTAAGCTGATCGGAGGCGGTGCCGCGGTACTGTCGTTCGGCTGGCGGCGAGCCGGACAGGTCGGGATGGGAATGGTCCCTCGCGGCGAGGTCGGCATTGTGGTCGCACAGATCGGACTTGCCCTCGCCGTGATCAACGATTCCCTCTTTGCGGTTGTGCTTTTTATGGCAATCGCAACCACCCTGATCGCACCGCCATTCCTAAAGATGCTTTTTTCGCCAGAAGCGACCGCAGATCCGGAAGACGTAGCTAGGAGTTGACGCGTCCGCGTCGTCGTTCTGTTGTCCGGTCCGTTGCGGCACACGGTCGAGATTGGCCTTACTATCTACTCTTTCTCACTTTATTTCATCTTCCTTTGTCCATTTTTCCGTCTCCGCCAACTCGTCAATCGCATTTTCAAGCAAATACAGCTTTTGGGGAAAAACCCTATCCGACCAGCTGATTCGAGAAGTCGGATCGGCCTTTTCCAAGCACCCTAAGTAATGCTTAACGGTCTTCTCTCGATAGCCTAGTTTGATTTGAAGGGTAACTTCCGGCGAGTCCGTCGCAAGTAAAGGACAATTGCCCGAATCCCAATCGTAGGCGTCGTCAAAGGCAAAAAAATCGGCGGCATTTATTGCTGCGATAATTCGCTCTATCTGTTGAGAGCTAATTCGAGTTTCGGCTTTCCCCGTAACTTTTGTGAAGTATTTACCTTCAAAGCTGACCATGCCGTCCGACGCAATATCAAGGGAATAGATCGGGCAACGTCCGTAACAACCGCCACGCTGCATTTTTATCGACAGTTCGTTGACATTCGCTTCTGGAACCTGATTACGAATATCTTCTACGGGCCGTGAATTTTCGCAACTCCCGAACAGCAAGAAAAAAGGAATCAGAATTAGAATTCGCACCATCTCGGCTAAATTATATTGGGCGGCACAGACCTCAATCTCAGGAACTCTTGTTTTTGTCATCCCAGGCCATTGGTTCCCAGAGTTCGACCTTGTTGTCGTCGGGGTCCATTATCCAGGCAAACTTTCCGTTCTCGGCGGCGTCTGGCCCGCCGACGGGCTCGATGCCGTTCGCTGAAAGCTGTGCGAGCATTTCGTCCATGTTATCGACGCGATAGTTGATCATAAACGAAGACTCGCTTGGGCTGAACCATTTGGAGTCGCTGTCGGCCGAGCTCCAAACGGTAAGGCCGCCGTCCTTGACCTCGTCACCGGTCCATTTAATTATCGAACCGCCCCAACTCTCAAGTTCCAGCCCGAGATTCGTCTTATACCACTCCGCGAGCTCCGAGCCCTTGCCCTTACTCTTCATAAAGACGCCGCCGATCCCCGTAATTTTTGCCATATGATTTCCTCCTGTTGTTTGTATCTTAACCGTTTGAATTGACGTGGACGAACCAAATTCACGCAACTTCGAGTTTAACGGAAAACGCCAAAATAAAGTCGATGTTTCGCCCTCACGTCAAATGATTTGTTCGGCTGTCCGTTAGCCATCAGCACGTTTCTTACTCAGAACCAAGTCTTGTAGAACTTGATAACCTAAAGACCGATAAAAGTCTTGGGCCGTTAAATTTTTGCCGCCGGTCAATAGCGTCAAACTTTCCGCACCATGTTCCAGCGCGACGAGCTCGGCCTGTGTCATCAAAGCTCGTCCAACGCCGCGCCGCCGATATGTTTCCTCGATGTAAAGTTCAGTCAATTCAGCCAAGGCAAACTCGTAACATATTGAACGAGTAATACGCAGACAAGCAAAACCGACAATTGTTCCTTCTAGTTCAGCTACAAAAGCCATCTCTCCCGTCGGATTGGCTTTGATTCGCGCGGCAACTTGTTGCTCGCTGTCTCGGGTTTTGTTGAACTTGTTATTCAACCGCCGTAAAAATGCCGCGTCTTTCTCGTTGGCAAGTCGAATATTCATTTGCTTGTTTTGCACCTAGTCGCACGTTACGCGAAGCAGCCGAGCGCGAGAGATGATCGCCTAGTCTTTTCGCATAATAGTTTCGTGGAGGTGGCCTACTGTACTTCCTAGAAACGTAACCTTGCCCACGTTGTCGATCGTCTTTCCATCGGGCATTAGCTCAAGTGTTTGGTGCATGATCAAAGGCCCCTTGACTCGATACTTTAGCTGCAAACGAGAGCCCTTAGTAAGCCCGGTCACGGGTCCCGGAGCATCACTCAGTGTACCCGTGAAATTATTTTGACTGATGGTCTTGAGTATCCAGGTTCGCTGTTGGCTAGGTTTGCCTTGAAAAGTGACGGTTTGATCCAGACGGAAAGTGCCGTCAAGCAGGTCGTATCCGTGACTCTCGACGTGGAAAGGTCGCCGCTTTCCTAAAAAACGCTTGAGCGTGCCATTTCCCTCACTGTGACCGAAGAACCCATTGTGCGGAGTGAACTCTGACGATCCATCTTTAGCCTGCGCTGAAACGCTGACGACTGAAATGCATAGAAAAAGAACTAGCAGTGCCAAAATCTTCATAATACTTTTAACCCCCCTTGAATGGCGCAAGCGAAACCGCGACGCCCAACTACGAGTTTAACGGACGGCGATGAGAAAGTCGCTGGTTCGGCGGGTTGATTGTCAGTGGCTCTGGGTCACAGCGCTGCATTTGATCTCCACGCGGGCTGCGGGTCTTGGAAGAGCCGAGACCGATAACGTTGCACGCGCCGGTGGATCTTTAGGAAAGAACTCGATGTAAGCACGGTTCATAGCGGCGTAGTCGGCCATATCGACAAGGAACACAGTGCATTCACCGATATCCGCCATCGTGGCTTCAGCGGCTTGCAGCGTTGTGCGAATGTTCTCGAGCGTCTGTCGCGTCTGTACCTCTACACCGCCGTCAACGATGTCCTGGGTTCCTGGTTTAATGCCGGTCATCCCGGACATGAATATCAAGTCGCCGTGGCGGATCGCGACCGAATATGCCGGAACGAGTGGCGAGATTCCGGGTGGATTTATGGCCCGTCGGCGAGTGGCAGCTTTCTTCGAATCCCGGTTCGGTGCCTTTTCTCCAGTTCCGCGCCTTTTACTGTCTTGTGCTGAAACGGTAAGCAATGTCGTGATCAATAGCACGGAAAGAACAATTAACCTCATCATTTATGATCCTCCAAAGAATAAGCAATGTCAGTGCAATTCACTATCGTGACTCTCAACGTGGAAATGACGCCGCTTGCCTAAAAGCAGCTTGAGCGTGCCGTTTCCCTCACTGTGACCAAAGAACCCATTGTGCGGAGTGAACTCTGACGATCCATCTTTCGTCTGCGCTGAAACGCTTAAAATTAGGTATCGTCAAATAGCGTTGAACGCAGATATAATGAAACTGGAAACTCGTATGAGTTCCTTTTCTCCTTTTATTTATTTTGGATCGCGGGTGAATGTTTTTTGGGACATTCACCCGTTTTCTTTGTCCGCATGGTTTCCAAAAGCCCAATCGCAAAGAAAAGCCGGAGGGTGTCAGGAATTTTGTGTAAGTTAGATTTCACTTATTCCTGAGATGGTCATTCTGTCGCCGAAAATGATGGCGAATTGGTTCATGGCAAGGCCCCAGTTTCTGATGGGCATTGTCCATTTTTTGGC
>JBBRSH010000181.1:0-6187 GCA_038245555.1 Pyrinomonadales bacterium
TACCAGTATAGATCTGGTTGTGCCCGAAGAGCCGATCGCGGGACCGATCAAAACACTTTCAAACTGGATAATAGCAAGGTGAAATGAGACCGCCGCCAGCCCGCACAACGCTCCGATCACCAGCGTCAAAATGAATACGCGCTGCGATTCGCCCGGCACGAACCGCATGAATCCCCTCAGGATCCGTAGCCGAAGGTGCCGCCAACGCGTCGCCATCAATCGCTTATATGCTTTGAGCTTATTTGCCGTCAAGGTACTATCATCTCACCCCGCCGCATCCGATTCCAGTCCCAAAGCGACACAACCTTCAGCCCGAAAACGTCGGGAACAGTGAAAAGTGATAAGGGAAAGTAATGAGTGATGAGTGAAAGGGGACTAGGGAAAAGTTAACGGTGAACCGTGGCGGGGATGATCTTTGAAAAGATAAAAAGCGGGCGTCGGTCGAGTGGCCTTCGCACATAGCTTAACATGTTCCACTTGATAAAAAGTGGAACACTTTTAGAACCAAATTATTATTCCGAAATGGCGACGGCTTGGGCAGCGAGATATGGAACGGTGGTTAGTGATCAGTGGTCACGTGGGCCGAACGGTAGATTCAAATTCCCGATGTCTTTAGCGGTAATGAGAGTAGGTGGCCGCGGTAGACGAAATAGACCTTTTTGCCGGGTTCATCGACCCACATGGACATGCTGTTGAATGTGATCTTCGGTATTCGCAGGAGCGGCTTGAAGCCAAAATGATTGGTTTCGTAGATACCGACCTGCGTCTCATTTTTCTCGGTGTTGGCGATCGCGGCCCAAAATTCGTTGGGCTTGCCGGTTGGCTGGAGCTGTCGAAAGGTTTGCTGGGCGAGAGGCCGAAACTCACCGGCGATCGGCTGTACTGCCCCGGTTTCGGGGTCGAGCAGCATCATTTCTTCGGGGCTTGGATCGGCGGAAACCGCATCGTCGATCGCATCCTGGGGCGGTTCGCCTTCACCTTCGTAGCCTTCGCCTTCCTGATTTTGCATTACGATCAGCACCCGTCTCAGGGTTGGAACATATGCATAGGGGAAAAAGGTCAGGTACTCTTCAGTTTTGACCGGGGACATTCGATTGGTCAGAAGGTTGATCCGCACGAGCGCGGTCGCGTCGTCTCCGCTTCCGGTGTGATAAGCGATCACCCACTTTCCATCGGGCGTTATCACCGGACTGTCCGAATATCCGGGCTTCACCGTGCTGAGCTTGCCATTCGAGACCTTGAACAGTCCGCCGTCTGAGGCACGTATCTCGAAGGTTGCAGTTCGGGCTTTCCACTGCTCACGTGTCGCTTGGACCGCGAGGCCGTCGCGGGCCGGGATCAATTCGATCTGCGGCGGTTGTGCCGCCGGCCCGCCATCCGCGCCGCCGACGATCTTCCGCCAGGAATAACCGTCGAACTCGCGTTTTACGCGCAGTTTTTCACGAATGATCTCTGGTTCCTGCTCCTCAGTGGCCGGCACGTTTGCATCCTCATTCTCGGTCGCTTTTTCGACGGCAGTCTCGATCTCCTCTTTCACTTTTTTCCGAACGATCTGGTCCGAGACGGCAACACGCATGTCGTCGCCGTTTTTCCAAACCGTTTCGGCGTGAAGATTGTCGTCAGCAAGGAGGATCTCGAGGCCGGGTATCTCGCGGCTAAGGGCGTATTTGAGCGTTGTAGGTGCAAGTCGAACCTCGGCAAAGAACTTGTCAAGGCCGACGAAAAACTCGGACGGTTCTCCTTCGAGGTACACCCGCCGGCCGCCGCTTCGACTGAGCATCAGCAGCTCTTTCGAGGTGCAGTATTCGTCTGCACATTGAAGAAATGGTGGAAGCTCATCGACCCGTTGTTCGTTAAGGTAATTTTTGAGCGCATCAAATTCGCCCGGGTTCAGCGGACGTTCTCGGTAACGGGACACATCGTCGTCAAAGCTAAACACGACCCGGTCCTTGTATATCCGGACGTAATTTCCCGCGTAGGCGTAAACACCCATAAGCGACATGTCCTTTTTGACCTCGGCCTGCAGAGTTTTCTCGACCTGTCGCCAGTCTATCTGGACCTCGCTTGCCGCCATTTCAGGTGACACTTCACCTTCGCCTTCACCTTCGCCGTCGTTCATCGAGTCGTCACGGATCGTCGCATCGGACGCCGTTGGGGAAGGAGAATCGGGGGAACTGGATTCGACACTTTCAAAAAGGGCTTTTAAGTAAGTCAGTGAGCTGTTTGATCGGCCAGTCGGGAAAAACGCCGTGGTCGCACCTAATATCTTGGCCTGTCCCGGATGCAGGGCCAATACAATGGACCGGGCTGCCGGAGAATCTTCAGCCTCGAGATATCGTTCGGCCGCGAGTGCCAAACGCTTGTCTGTGCTTTTTACGAACTCAGCGACTTTCGCAACCGGCAGCTCCGAGCGAATAAGCCGTGCACATGCGAGAAAGGCGGCCTTTGTCTCGGCATTTTCGCCATTTAGGATAGCCTCGAACTGCGTCGGATCCTCGACCAGGCACGTCGCGATCCCCGCCGCGGAAGATTTTCCCGAGGCGGCGTCGGATATCTCGCCCGCCGCGGACCGCCGGAGGGACCGTCGCTGGCTAAGGAGCCGGACGATCGACTCAACATCTGACCGGTCGCTCTTTACGTCACGAAGAAAAAGCAGGTCAACGGGCTGGTTTGGCCAGTGGACAATGATCTTTCTCATAATGTCGGATCGTACCCGGTCGCTGCGGTCGAGCTCTTCGATTCGCCGGGTCGTCGCCGTCGCAAGTTCATCGCTGACATCGGTTGTCCGCAAGAGGATCTCGCCGAGCATTTCTTTGATGTTAGCGGCTGTGATCGGGCCAGTGTTCGGCAGGGGGAGATCGGCCGCAACTGTGTCCGCGACCCCTGTTCCCTTGACGGCATTTGCAGCCATAATAGCGGCATTGACCGCAGCATTTGCCCCGAAATTTTCAACCTGCCGCTTGGCAGCCGTTTCAAGCGCATCGACCTGTTCCGGGACCGTGAATCCGCGGCATTTCATGATCGATTCGACTGTGGTTGAACGTTCGTAGCCTTCCATTTCAGGCAGAATGCGGCGCAACGCCGGGCCTGCCGACGGATCGGCTTGAAAACCGAGTGCGAGAACGGCGGCGTAACGGTAGGCAAATCGCTCTACCTCTGACATTCCCGGAAGGAGCGGAGAGCTACTGTTTGAAGCGTTTGATGGTCGTCCGGTGTTTATCGTTGGCGTCTTGGTATTTGACATGCCGTTTGCCGCGGTTCCAACGCCCGCGTAAACGACCTGCTTTTTCCGTTCATCAAGGATCTTTATCAACGCCGGGACGCTCTCGGGAACCTTTATCGTTCTGAGCATCAGGACAATATTCGAGCGCGAATCGTTGACGTCGGCCGCCCAATTCGGGTCCTCGAGCCACGGAAGCAGAGCGGCGATCACATCGGCTCTCTTACTGCCTAATTGCAGTAACAAGTTGCGGACAGCAGCACTGCGGACGTATTTGTTATCGCTCTTGACGAGCTCAAGCATTTTGTCGATGTACTTGTCCGGCGGCGAAACGTTCATCAACGTTGTGAGTCCCGTGTAACCTTTCAGATCCGCGAGTGTTTCATCGGGCAGCAGTGATACGTACCAATCGTCACGCCCAGACCATTCCTTTTCAGTCACGAGGGCGTCCATTGCCAGGTCGCGTGTCGGGCCTGACAAACTCTTATTTTCGACCGAGCTTTTTAGTTCGTCGCGATAACGCTCGATGTCCCCAATCGAATCCGTATCGAGTGCATGGCGATAAAATGCCCATCGAGCAAGTACCCTGGTTGCTTTGTCGGAACCGCTCGCGTATAGACGATCAAGCAGCGGTCGTGCCTTTTCAAAATCAACCCGCGCGAGCGCGAGTATCTCATCCTGATTGGTAACGTATGAATCCGTATCGCCCGCCTTTTCAGCCAGGCGATACAATTCGCTTGAATAATACGGGCTGTGATACGTCAGCCATTGCTTGATAGTGGTGCGAGCGTCTTTATCAAAAACACCGGTCGTCCCCTCGCGGTCGTAGATGCCCTTAACGAGGCCCGCGGCCCGTTCATTATCCGGAAAGGCACCCAGCAACTTGGGCAGTTTCAACGGATCCTTTTCGACCTCTCGGTAAAGCCGCTCGAGCGTTTTTTCGGACGCTTCGGGCGAATAGGTCATGCTTCTTACCGCACGCTGATTTTCAGACCAGTAATCGATCAGGTCGTCGATCGAAGCGTCATCTTTGGGAATGTTGGACTTGCTATAAAATTCAAGGTCTCGCGTTCGTCCAGGCCCTTTGTGGGCGAGCGGATTTGCAGGCGGTGGAGCAGGCACTTGCAGCAGTTGCGTGACAATATCTTCCTTTGCTTTCGACGCCGGCAGAAATACCGCAGCCTCAAAGATTAAAAGGACAATACACAGTCCGATCGCCGAATATAGTCGTTTCATATATGGAAGCTCCTACCGCCTTTGATGACGAGATTATACGCCTTTACTGTCCGTTCGCAGTTCATTGATCGTCTGGTTTCGCATGCTGCCAAAAATACTTTTTGGCTGTAGCCCGGCTTGTTACTTTTGGCGCCGGAGGTTATCCTCAAGGCGTCGTGAAAGGAACGTTTTTTTACACATTTCTTGCGCTATTTTTTGTGTCGACCGCGGTCGCCCAGGGAAAGTCCGCAGATGCGCTAAAAAAGCAGATAAAAGACCTCAAATCCGACAAGGTTTTTACGCTGACGTATGACCAGGGTTCTGATTCGTCCAAGCTCATGGCGATCGCGGAGGGTTTTGGCCAGCGCGAAGTCGACTGCTCCGGGGCACGGGCCATTAATTTTGCCGCTGCGTTCACATTCATTACAAAAACCATTGTCAAAGAACCCGAGACTATCAACCTGACGTTTTGGGTGCTGACGAAAAAACCACAATTTGCTTTCGATCATCATTGGACGATCACCGGAGCTGGCGAGCCTCTCGATCTTGGTGATGCCCGATACGCGGCGAAGGCATCGGAAAATATGGAGTATCTCAACTTCGTCCTCTCGCGGGAAAACCTGAAAAGGCTCTCGGCTTCGGGAACAACATTTCGGCTTGGCAAATGCGAGTTTGCCTTCACTTTGCAACAGACGAAGCTATTGGCTGACATGCTCGCCCTTTCAAAACTGTAATGGATATTAATGACATCAGAGAGGCCCAGGTGCGGATCGCTCCGTACGTACGCCGTACGCCGCTCGAACACAGCGATTCGCTTAGCCGTCGGCTGGGCTTTCCCACCTTCGTCAAGTACGAGCTTTTTCAGAAAACCGGTGCTTTCAAGGCCCGCGGCGGATTTAACAAATTGCTCAGTTTCAGCGATGAGGATCGCGAGCGGGGAGTGGTCGCGGTCAGCGGCGGCAATCATGCTCAGGCGGTCGCCTACGCATCGCAGGTACTTGGTGTCCGTTCGGTCATCGTGATGCCGGAGAGCACGCCCAAAAACTATGTCGAGGCCACACGCGGCTACGGTGCGACCGTCGACCTCCAGCCGACTATCGCGGCTGCGTTTGCAAAAATCGATGATTATCGTGCTGAGGGAATGGTCTTTGTACATCCTTTTGATGATCCGGTCGTTATGGCCGGTCAGGGGACAGTGGGCATCGAGATCCTCGAGGACCTGCCCGATGCGACGGATGTGATCCTTAGCATTGGCGGCGGAGGTCTTGCGGGTGGAGTAGGAACCGCGATCAGATCGTTGAGTCCATCGACGAGGGTTTGGGGAGTTGAAACCGTTGGGGCCGACGCAATGACGCAGGCCATACGGGCCGGGCACCCGGTTGAACTGCCGGCAATAACGTCGATCGCGAAGACACTTGGTGCTCCGGCTGTAACGGAGCGGAGCCTTGCGATGACCCAAAAATATTTGGAAAGCGTCACGGTCGTAACCGATGCCGAGGCTGTGGAAGCACTACAGTTCATATTCGAACGGCTCAAGGTCGTGACGGAACCGGCCGCATCATGCACGCTGGCTGCGGCGGAGAAGCTTCGGAACAATTTCGGCCCCGACAGCAAAGTCGTACTGATCCTTTGCGGAGGCAATACTTCAATAGGAGATGTTTGCGGGTATATTTAGGCTTGTGGTTCGACAGCCTCGGCTACCTCGACAACCTTGGCGGACGAGGCTTTTGTTTTCGGGACGGGCTTGGCGTA
>JBBRSH010000182.1:0-6182 GCA_038245555.1 Pyrinomonadales bacterium
ACTATGATGGTGACGGCATCATCGACCTCGCCATCTATCGTCCTTCAACACAAACATGGTGGATCTGGAAGCTTACAACACTAACAGTCGACTCGTTCCTGTTCGGAGCCCCGGGTGACATTCCGCTGGTTATGGACTTCAACGGTGACGGAAAGACGGACCTCGCGGTCTATCGTCCGAGCGATCACAGCTGGTACATGAACAACGCTTCGGGAACACCGGCGCAGAACTACACGGTCATTCAGTTCGGCCTGCCGACGGACATTCTCGTACCGGCCGACTACGACGGCGACAATAAAGACGATGTAGCGGTCTACCGTCCATCCGACGGCACCTGGTACATCGTCCGCAGCACCGACGGCGGGCTCACCCAGACGCAGTTCGGCATCAGCACGGACATCGCGGTCCCCGGCGACTACGACGGCGACGGCAAAGACGACATCGCCGTCTACCGCCCGTCAACCGGAACATGGTACCTGAACCGCTCAACCGCGGGCTTTACGGCCCAGGTCTTCGGAGTAAGCACGGATAAACCGGTTCCGGCGTCATATCACCCTTAAGGGGCGATGAAAGAAAACGACGCCTAACGGATGCCGACTTAGTTGTAATACGCGTCTGGCTTTAGGCTGTTTCCTTGATAAGGGGAAAGGGCTTCGATCTTTTTTGACTAAGCGAATTTCAATCCGAATTCGATTTTCTCGTCAAGGATTCTTAATATCAAGGAATTTAGCCCTGAATACGCAACCCGCGAAAAAATGAATTTGTGTGACAAATAACAATCGAATGATGGATATGAAAATGAGGCTGTTAACCATCCTTATCGTCTGCCTACTATGTCGGAGCGCTTTCCCGCAACAAGGTGAGACACTCGTGCTTCCCGGCCTGCTGGAAAAAGAAGCTTTACAGGCGGGCAATCCACTCGCCACGTACGCCGCGATGCTCGACCTCGAAAAGCAGTACAGGCAATCCAAGATCTTTGCGGGCGTTTATCCAGAGATTCGTTTTAATTTCGAGGAGTTTCTTGGTTTTCCAAACGCGACCACTGAGGCCTTGAGCCTTCCCGCTTTCAAAAGCAGAACTCCGAGTGTCGAAACACCATTCCCGGTAGACTTCACGCCGCGTTCGGCTCTATGGGTTATCGAACGCGAGAGTGCGAAAACGAAAGCCGTCATATTTGGTGAAGAGCATCACTCCCCGCAAACCCGATCGCTGTACGAGGGGATGCTGCGGATGTTGTGGAAAAAAGGTTATCGTTACTTAGCCGCGGAGAGCTTCGATGACAGTGTAATGTGTTCCGATCTCCATTATCCGACGTACGCTTCTGGGTTATACACCCATGATCCCGTATACGCCTCAGCATTTCGTGTCGCACGTGATCTTGGTTACAAGCTGATCTCATACGACACAAATGAGCGTGGGCCTAATAGTGATCAGAGTTTTCGCGATCGCACACAGGCGGAGATTATCAAAAAACGCGTATTCGACGTTGATCCAGAGGCTAAGGTGCTGATCTTTGCCGGTCGGGGACACGCAGCGGAAGTTACGGCCCAAGACGGTTGGACGCCGATGGCATCCGTACTTAAAAACATCACTGGCATCAATCCTTTGACGGTATATGCGCCGACTATGACCGAGCGCTCCTCGAGGGAAGAGGAGAATCCGTTGTACCTTTACGCCACGCGACTCAATCTCGTAAGGGAACCCACGATCTTTGTCTCGAAAAAAAGTGGGCATTTGCTCGGTTCGGAGTCTTTCGATGCATACGTATTCTGGCCTCGACTCAAAATTGACGGTGGACGGCCCGACTGGATGAGAACGACGCTAAAACGTAAAAGAGCTCCCATTCCCAACGAGCTTCGCAAAGGGCAGGCACCGTACCTTGTACAGGCCTTTCGTGAAGGCGAGCCTGCTGATGCGATTCCTGTCGACCAGGTGCTCATCGTCGATCGGTCAAATATCCCGGCCCTGATGCTTCCTAAAGGGCGCTTTTGGATCCGAACAATCGACCGAAATAGCGTTGTCAGGGCAAGTAAGAATATGTCGGTTCGATGAGGTTATGATATCGGGATCCTGACCTAGGGCGTTCGCTGACCCGCTAGTTAAGTCGGTAGGTCGCTTATAAATGTTATAACAAAATGGATATGCACTAACCGAGTGCCTCGTGGCTCGCCTTTTATTCATTAGAACTAATTACGAACGTTATTATCGTTGCCGCCTTTGAATCTATGGCTTAGTATGCGAATAGGAAGCGCGTCTGATTGCAGGAATCCTACTCCTTCCTGCTCTATTTACCGCCGGCTGATTCAAGTGTTTATTCCACTAGGTATTCGATTTCTTTCGGAAAGATGATAGAGCAGCAAAATAATCGATATCATGCTTTTAAGCCTATCGTCGCCTGGACGCTGATCGGACTAACCTTCACGATCATTCCTTATCTCGGAGGAGTTAGCGACGGTAGAAAACTTGGTGATTCGTCAATAGCAGTTTCTAGTTTGGTGAGGTTTTGTTACTGGGCTGCTTTATTTCCGCTGATCTTCTTGATCACCAAGAAATTCGGTTTTCAAACAAAGCGTCATTACATGCGAAATGTTCTGATCCACCTAGTTCTAGGGATTGTGTTTTCAATCGTCTTTTTTATTGCACACCTGAAATTGGCGCTACTTGACCCAGGATTTCAAAACCGTTATCCGGGGCTCTTACAATATGTTCAAGAATCATTTTTAGGTGTTTTATCCTTGGGATTATCGTTTTATGCTTTGCTCGTCGTCGCGGTTCAAGCCTATCTCTCATATCTGCATCATAATGCCGAAGAAAAAAGAACAGCGCAGCTTCAATCCGAGCTGGTGCAGTCACAATTACACGCGTTAAAAATGCAGCTTCAACCTCATTTTCTCTTTAATACGCTCAACTCGATTTCGTCACTCGTGTTAACCGACCCACGAGTGGCGTATTCGATGATCGCAAAACTCGGAGATTTTTTGCGCTTAACGTTGGATTACAATGAGGACCAGATGGTTTTGCTAAACCAGGAGTTGCAGTTTTTGCGCTCCTACCTCGAAATCGAACAAATGCGTTTTTCCGATCGACTGCAGATCAAATACGACATTGAAGATGGCCTACAAAGTGCCGTTGTTCCCCATCTGATATTACAGCCAATCGTTGAAAACTCGATTAAGCACGCCATTGGAACGCGCACTACAAAAGGCGTTGTCGAAATAAAAGCCAGTAAAGTTAGGGATGATCTGTATTTGCAAGTGATAGACAATGGACCCGGTTTCGAGGCGGATAAGGAAAGCGTGAGAGAAGGCGCAAAACTCGGTTACGGATTATTAAACGTACGATCACGTCTTGACCATATCTACGGGAACCTATCTAGCTTTGAGATGCGTAATATAAAAAGCGGCGGAACGATTGTTCTAATTACGATTCCCCTAAATCTAGAAAATGGTGGATCACGAGAAGTCGAGTAACAAATGACGCGTAATTTCTTTACCGTATTGATCGTCGATGATGAGCCACTTGCTAGGGCTTTGATAAACAAACTGTTGAAGAGTTTTGCGGAATTCGAGGTAATCGGTGAATGCTCAAATGGGAAGGAAGCCGTCAAGGCTATCAGAGATAGATCGCCCGACTTGGTCTTTCTCGATGTGCAAATGCCTGGGATGGATGGTTTTTCAGTGCTTGAAGAAATCAAAGCTACAGCTTTACCGGCCCTGATTTTTGTCACTGCCTATGACCAATACGCCATTAAGGCTTTTGATTTTCATGCGGTCGACTATCTTCTCAAACCATTTTCATTCTCCCGGTTCAAAGACGCATTGTCGCGCTCTAAAGAGAGCATCTTACAAAAAACAGCGAGCGGTGATCTCGGTCGGCAGATCGCATCTTTACTCGAAACCCATCAAAATAGACCACCACATTTGCAAAGACTTTTTCTCAAAGATAACGGGAAGATCGTCTTGCTGGAACCTTCAAAAATAGATTGGATCGAAGCTGATGACAAATATGTGTGTCTGCACACTGCCAAGCGATCGTACCTAATTAGACAAACTCTAACCGCTTTTGTGGCGGAGCTCGATCCACAGACTTTTGCACGTATTCATCGGTCATATATCGTTAATCTCGGCCGGGTCAGCGAACTCCATCCGTTGTTTAACGGTGAATATGTGTTGATTATGACCGATGGTAAAAAGCTGTCGCTCAGCCGAAATTACAAAAGACGGTTCTTTGAGCAATTAGGAAAAACTTCCTGACCTTTTGTTTCCTTCAAAGGGTTGAATTCAATAAACCTCCTCCCACACTCTTTTTTCCGCACCTGGCGACAAAGTTGGTACACCCAAACCAAATCACGTATATAAATGGAGTCTGAAGACAAAACGGACCGGTCTAATCCCTTTCGTTTATTTCTTCTAACGATGCTCGCTCCGTGGAACGGGCGAGAGCTCAAGAGACGCGGCCCTTGTTTGCGTTAGTATCCATTGGTATTGGCGGGTACCGTGTTTTACACAAATCATAGACGATCATCGTTTTGACCGCTCTGTGACGGGTGTTCAGAGAAAAGTTCAACTCAAATCGAAAGGAGAAATAATGCAATCTACAATCAATTTTACACAAAACAATGCGGAGAGCGGAGGCTATCGCGATGATGTTAACCGCCGAATGGCACGGCTCTTCAAGCGATTCCCCGGGCTAATGCCAACCCTTCTGCCTGCGCTTCTGGTCTGTCTTCTGCTGCTGATGTGGAGCGGGACGACCGTTGCTCAAACGTCGTCGCAACCCACTAAGGCTGCCACACCGTCAGACGCGGTGAAGGCGTTCGACAAAATGAAAACTCTGTCGGGGTCCTGGCAAGGGACGGTTATGAACATCCCGATCAACTTTACAATTCGCCCCGTATCAAGTGGTACCGTTATTCTGCAAGAGGGGAACACGGAGAAAGGGCCGCCCGACCATGAGATCACCATGTTCTACGTAGACGGGGATCGTTTGCTCGCAACTCATTATTGTGACGCAGGAAATCGCTCAAACCTGGAAGGAAAAATTTCGGCCGACGGAAAAAGCGTAGAGTTTTCCTTCCTCGATGTCGCCGGCAGCACGAAGGGCGGATTGGTGAAACACATTATGATCACGATGATTGACGCGGACAAGCACGTCGAAGAGTTCACTTTCATTATGCCAAACGGTAAGCCAGTGGAGTTGCGCGGCGAATTTACGCGGACGAAATGACTCCAGACGATAGATCCTTACTCGACTCTTTTCTTAAGAAGAACCCGTTCAAATACCAGGTGCTTCCAAACTCCATGCCGATCGTTAAACAATATGCGCCAAGAAAACAAGTGAGCTCGCCGACCGATAAGCCCGGCGGGTTCATAATGTTGCTACCCGCTCATCTTGTCATTGATCGCCAAGGCAAGGTTGTCAAACATATGTTCGGCTACAACCCAGGTGAGTTGGTCGGTAATCTTACGCAAAGTATTGATGACTTGCTGTCCAAATGATGAGAATGGGTCGGAAATGGAGCATTTATGAGAAAATTTAATTTCGGTACCAATTTCGCAATCTTCGTCCTCTTTTTTGGAGCTGGAGCCCTAGAAGCTTTTCAAACACAAAACTGGCTCAAGGCCGGGTTCTGGGTTGCAATCGGCGTCCTGTTTGTTGTGGCGGACAATCTGAAGCGGCCAGACCGGCCCAAAGATTGAAAAACATTATCAAAAAAACGCCGGTTAAAGAAATACATAAACTATTTCTGCCGCTGAGCGAGATCGAGACGGCAGTGGCAACCGTGAAGGCCGCCCGTTTAGCTGCGGATTAGTTGTTTCACCTGAACCCCTTCGAGATATGTTCATAACGTTATTTTACATGATAAAAAGCACACAAGGAGTAGGCTTGAAAAACCATCGAATTTTGTCTTTGTATTTACTATTAATACTCTTTTTTCTTCTTACATTGACTGAGGCTCAAGGTCAAAACACATTGCTCAGGGAGTTGGCAAAGGAGGATCAAGATTCCAGGACGGGGAAAGAAATCATAAGGACAGACGCTGAACGCGTCAAAATCGTCCTGTCTCTTATAGGGCAAGGAGAGTTAAAAGTCCCGGAGGATAAGTTTAACGCCGCTCTCGTTTTGCAGCATACACCTATGACTTTCCGTGAGAAGCAACTGGTTAGCACGAGCCCTGACAA
>JBBRSH010000183.1:0-6134 GCA_038245555.1 Pyrinomonadales bacterium
CCTCTTCCTCCCTCCTGATAAGCAAAATGCTGCCCGTCCGGAAGATCGTTGTCCTTCCGGACGAGGCTGGCTTGCTTTCGTTCGATACTAATAAAGGCTCGCGTCGCACTCTCAGGAGCAAGGTAAATAAACCCGATGCCTGCCGATGCCGCGATTACGAAAGCGACCGCCACAATGATAATGAGCCAAACTATCACCTTCTTTTTCATTACTAAGGTCACCTCAAGACGAGAATCCAAAGGCGGCTCCTTTAGCCATTCCTTGCGAAACAAAATTCTCCATATCGTTTTATCCTCAAGGGTTTGTCCCAGACGAGCTAACCCCTAATCCCTGCAGGGCGAGGCGGCGTCCCGGAGTTCCGGCAATCGCTTTTTTGAATTCTTCATGGGCCTCGCTTTTTCGGCCGCGGCGGAGCAGGAATTCTCCGAGGAGTTCGCGGGTCGGTTTCTCGATCGTCGGCGGGCCAAAGGCGATAGGAAGCTTTTCTTCCAAGGCTACCGCGTCCCGCAACAGGCGTTCCGCAACGGCGAAATCCCCGTCAAATATGGCCAACATTGATTTAGCTTCGAGCCGGAATATGTCGGGTCGAACGCGATAACTCGGGTCGGGGCCGGCATTTTTTGTTTCCAGATCAATGACCTCTTGAGCTACATCATCGAGTTCCTTTAAGGCCTGAACCGCCTGGGGCCGTTGTCGTTGCTCGATCTCGGAAATGACACTGGCAAACGCAAAATCGAGCCGCGTTCCCGGACCGGTCGATTTTGGCAGTTTCCAATCCATAACATCACCCTTCCAGTCACCCGTATCGAGCAGATAGCGGAGCCGCATGTTCGCATATGATGCGGTCAGGCTGTTGTCCGGGTCCATCGACATACCAGGGTGGTCGATAGCGGCCTCGGATTCGATAGTGGCCCTGCATTGTACAAGGGCGTTCTTAGCGTCATCCATCTTTCCGAGCTGCAAGTAGGCGTACTCGAGCCAACTCGGGTAGTGGCCACATCGTACGGGATTCTTTTTCTGGGCCGCACGCATCCGGTCGACAGCCGCCATCGCCGCGATATTGGCGTCGACCGTTTCATTCCACATTCCAAGCGCCAAAAAGATGTGCGAGGTCATGTGCTGGGCATGTCCGGCATCAGGTGCGATCCGGGCATAGATACGTGCCGACCTGAGGCCAAGCGGAGCGTGGGTTGGATCGTCATAGCTGTGGATCAGGTAGTGAACAAGGCCTGGATGTTCCTGGTGCGTTACCCATGCTTCTTCGAGCACGCTGGCGGCACGCATATACGTGGGAATATCGCGACCGGCGTGCGAAGTGCCCAGGATCGCCAGCCCGTAAAACGCGGTCCCGTCAACATCGTCGGGATAGCCTTTGTGGACGATGGCCATCACGTCTTCGTAGCGAAAATCGCGTTCAAACTTACTGCCGTCGCCATAGAGGATCTCGACCGCATTAAAGTACACTTTCTCACGCGCCGTCTTCACTTTAGCGAGGCGCTCTAAGGGTGTCGGTGCCAATTTTGCGAGTGCGGCCCGCGCAGCGGTCAGATCCTGCTGCATCCAGATCGGGTGGTTAAACGTCATCGCCTCGCCCCAATAGGCCATTGCAAAACTTGGATCGATGGCCTCCGCCCGCCGGAATGCCTCTGCTGCTGCCGGATATTCGAAGTCGTGCAGCAACGCCATACCTTCGAGGAAGTCGGCCTGGGCCGAACGGGCACCTGAGCTAGCAAAATCTACATGACCGTATCCGCTACTTTTGTTATCTTTCTGCTGCGAATATCCTTGGGAAACGCTGAGGCCCAAAATGATGATTGTTAGAGCAAGTATTTTCATAGTGATCCAGTGGTTACGATTCCGCGACGGCACCGCTCATTTTACCGGCGCACTCGGGATCTTTTCCGCTCGCATCGCGGCATGATAGGCGAACGATGCCAGTACGACCGCACATTCCTTCAGATCCTTTTCGCTGACGCGCTCGTACGTGTCCATATTTGTGTGATGGATACGGGTGTCGTACAGATCGTAGTCCTGAACGGCATTGAACCCAAGAGCGCCGGCACGGTTAAAGCTGACGTGATCCGTGCTGCCAATCGGCTGCAGAATGTTCTTACGGGCTCCGAGATCTTTGAAGGGCTCGAGCCAGGCGTCGAAAATGGGTTTGACCGCACTGTTGTTTTCGAGATACCAGCCATAGATCGGTCCTGAGCCGGGATCCTGATTAAAATAGACGTCAAATTTCTCACGAGCGGCTTTGTTTTGATCGCCCGCGAGGTTTTTCTGGACCCATTTGTTTGAGCCGAGCAGACCTTCTTCTTCGCCGCTCCAGATCGCCAATCTGATCGTCCTGCGGGGCTTTACTCCTATGGTCTTCAAGATGCGCATTGCTTCGAGAGCGACGGCTGATCCGTCGGCGTTATCGGCGGCTCCGGTTCCCGAGTGCCATGAGTCTATATGGGCTCCAAACATAACGATCTCGTCCTTGAGGTCCGTTCCGGGCAGCTCTGCAAGAACGTTGTAGCCATTTTTGTCGTCCGTAAGAAATTTGGTTTGAACATTTACGCGGAGCTTCACCTTTACCCCAAGCTCAAGCATCCGGGCGATCATGTTGTAATGTTCGGCACTGAGGATAACGCTCGGCAATGCAGCATCGCCGTTATCACGGCCTAGGACAAATAGCGTTCCATGTTCGCCGCGATTTGGACGTAAGATTACGCCCGCTCCGGTTTCAAACAGAGCCTTGTTCATCGCCGTCGGCGAGATCATAGGCGACGAGCCGGCGGCCGGCCTTGGTTGCCCGATCGGCACCGGCTCGTCAAAAAGGGTCGGCTGCTTTCGGTCGATTCGCTCAAACGAATCCTGGATCGGCTGGCTCATGACGATCGCGCCTTTTAGCTGGCCCTTCATCTTCTCGAGATCAGCCTGCGTTTTATTGCCGACGAACACCGGCGTTGCTACGATCTCGCCCGCAGTCGACGCCGACCATGCCTCGGGATAACCGATCAGCGGCATGTATCGCGGTTCGATCATCTCGACCGTCGATTTCTCCAGTGTCCACCCGCGTCCGAAATCCCACGGCTCAAGTCGCGGGTCGGTCAGACCCCAGCCTTTTAGAAGACCAACCGCGTAGTCTTCGGCCGCCTTTACGGCCGGCCCGCCCGTAAGACGCGGGCCGATGACCTCGGTGAAATGCGAAAACATTTTGAGAACCTGCGAACGATTCAGCCCCTCGTCGCGGATCTTTGCATTTACGGCAGCGTCGACTGGCTCCTGTGCTCGAAGCGGGAGCACTAACAAAAACGACGATAGGACGAGCAAAACTAATGACTTTGATCTCATGATTTTCTATTGATTCACAACCATCGGCATCTCGATAAAACTAGCTTGTCCGGGAGCATGATAGATCCGTTGCGTCGCTTTCTTATAGTCCGTCGGTTTTGCCCAGAAAATGTTCTCGACAAAGGTCTGCGGATTACGGTCGTAGAGCGGAAACCAGCTCGATTGGATCTGGACCATGATCTTGTGCCCGGGCAAAAAGACGTGGTTCGCGTTTGGGAGTGCCCATTTATAAAGCAGCGGCTTACCGGCTTCTATCGATTTGGGCGTTTCAAACCCTTCCCGATATCGGCCACGGAAAATATCCATCGATACCCCGAGTTGGTAGCCGCCCAATTCCGGTTGTCCCATATATTCATCCGGATAGACGTCTATTACCTTTACGACCCAGTCGGAATCAGTTCCGCTGGTTGAAGCGATGAGATTTGCGATCGGTTGGCCGCTGATCTTCATCGGCGAGGTCAACGGATCGGAGACATAACTCAACACATCCGTCCTGCCCGAAGCCTCGCGCTGATCATCGACGAGCCAACGCCACCAGGTCAGGTCCTCGGTGTAGCCTGTCGGCCGGTTCGGTCGGGAACGGAAAGGTACGGGTTTGGCAGGGTCCGAGATGTATTCATCGTATGACGGGCCGGCCGCGGACGGTGCTGTCATCGCCGCTTTCATTTCAGCATTCAAATAAACCGGCGTCGGTTTGATGCCGCAGCCACTCGCGCAGCCCGCGGGCCATGTCGGCAGGCGACGCCAGGTATTGGTTCCTGTTTCAAACGCATTTACGGTGGCAACATCCATCGCGGGCGAGCCGTCCTTGAGATAGTGGTCAAGGAAAGGTCGAAGAATATTCTGCCTAAAGTACTTCGACGTATCGCTGCCAAATTTTATCGGCCCGAGGTGATCGCCCTCACGGATCTCCTGGCCGTGGTGCCACGGTCCCAGTACCATGAAGACCTTGTCGTTATTTGTATCCTTCGCTTTGAGAGCCTTGTAAACAGCCGGTGCCCCGTAAATGTCTTCTTGATCCCAAAGGCTGTGAACGAGCATGAACGGTACCTTTAGCGGTTGGCTGGCCAATACCTTGTCGACTGCCTGATCCCGCCAAAATGCGTCGTAGTTGGGATGCTCGGTCACCTTTTTCCAGAACCCGATCTGTTCCATGCCGCGCTGGCGGCCGAGTTCACCGGCTGAACCCGCCTTCAAATACATATCGTAATCATCGAAATTGGTTGACCAAAAAAGCGCCGAGTTATCGCGTGTTGCGGTCTGCTCGTAAATGTACGGAATATTTTGCTGTCGAAACGCGCCGTTGTGAAACCAATCGTCTCCCATCCAGCCATCGACCATCGGATTCATCGGGACGGACACCTTTAATGCCGGATGCGGGTTGACGAGAGCCATCAACGGGAGAAAACCGTCGTACGAGATTCCGAGTATGCCGACATTACCATTGCTTTCAGACACATTTTTGACCAGCCAGTCGATCGTGTCGTAAGTGTCAGTGGCTTCGTCGACGGGCGTCGGATTTTGCGGGCCGTGGATCGGACGGTTCATGACATAGTCGCCTTCGGATCCATATTTGCCGCGAATGTCCTGCACCACCCGAATATATCCGCCCTCGATCATGATATCGGCAGCATTGTCGTAAACTCCGAAAAGATCGTTGTTGTAATGAAGATTGGGTCCGAGATGAGCGCTTTGAGAGTGAGTGGTGAGAGCCGTCGCGTTATACGGCGTACGCGTCATCAGCATCGGAGCACGTTTCGCCCCCTTTGGCACGAGGATGACCGTGTGCAGTTTGACACCGTCACGCATCGCGATCATCACGTCGCGCCGTTCAAAGTCGAACCCGTAATTCGTCGGCTTAAATTCGCCCGGCGTCTCGCTGGGCAGGTCAGGATACTTGGGCTTGTCCGGCGTCTGCGCGAACCCGATGGCGACACCGAGCAAAATAACGAAAAACCCAGTAATTACGACATGTGGACGTGTCATTTCAAACTTTCCTCCGGACCAACAGAATTAATATTTCCTATGAGCTGTAGGCTACACAATACTGCTAAGTCGTAGGAAACGACAAACGGAAACAATGTGATCAGGATCAACCGGCGAAGGCGTTCATCTTCGGGCCATATCGGCGGTCATTACGGCGAAGCTCTTCGGAACTATTTTTTCCATAATGGCTTCGATGGCCTGTGCCAGAGCATCCCTGCCCGACACTTGAGCCTTCCCGGACCACTCCCCGCTGACCATCACTTTTTCGGCCTTTGCTCCATGGCCCTTTGTTGCGGACGAAGGATATCTTAATATCTCTCCGGTAATTTTGCAGTCCACCGAACCACCTGAGCCGCTGAACTCACTAACCTCGAAGAAGAGTGTGTATCCTTTCGGGTCGGTTATGTTGTTGGTGGTGAACGTAGCCTCGTTGGCAATGATCTTTATTACCATCTCCTTTATTTTGTCTTCGGCAGGAACCGCTGCCGAACCCGCTTTGTCTCCGACATATATCCTGTGTTTTTTGTCGCTATTGTTTGTGTTAATGAAGATCGGCGGCATTTATGTCCTCCCTCCGAAAGCGATCGAAAACGCCGCCTCGCGAGGTCAACGTGTTAATTTGTCCAATGCTATCGATATTAGCCATATCGAGACCTTGTGACAAGAGTTTTTTTGGATCGGTGGGCAAGATCTAGCCCAGTTTGAAAGCCGTGATACCTGCGAAAAAGGCGTTGCAAATAACCCGATCGGATCATTTGCAACGCCATTTGCTGACCTAAACACCTTTACTACGGCCTGATTATGTAATC
>JBBRSH010000184.1:0-6045 GCA_038245555.1 Pyrinomonadales bacterium
ATACAAGCTTCATGTACGTGTATTTCTTGCAAAATATCGCGGCTACACCCGCTGCCCTGACTGCGACGGACAGCGACTGCGGCAAGCCGCTCGCGATGTAAAGATCGGCAAACGTTCGCTGCCCGAGATCATTGAGATGTCGATCAGCGACGCGCAAGTGTTTTTTGAGACTCTCCAACTCTCTGCGGAACGTTCCCAGATCGCCGACAAACTATTACTCGAAATTCGCCGCCGCTTGAAATTTCTCGTCGAGGTCGGCCTCGATTACCTGACGCTTAGCCGTCTCGCCGCGACTCTGTCGGGAGGCGAAGCTCAGCGTATCCAGCTTGCAACAAATCTTGGCTCGCTGCTTGTTGGCACGCTCTACGTCCTCGACGAACCGAGCATCGGGCTTCATCCCCGCGATAACTCTCGATTGATAAAGATCCTCGAAAACCTTCGCGACATCGGCAACACCGTGATCGTCGTCGAGCATGACGAGGAGACAATGCGTGCGGCCGACCACATCATTGACATCGGAGTTCACGCCGGCGAATTTGGCGGCGAGCTTGTTTTCCAAGGCGACTTTAATGGGCTAATGAAGAGCCAGGTTTCCCTTACAGCTAAATACCTCCGCGGCGAGTCCGCGATCAAGGTCCCGCAAAAACGCCGATCGGTCACAAAAGAAAGGATCGAGATCGTCGGTGCCCGCGAGCACAATCTTAAGGACGTGACCGTAGAGATACCGCTCGACATGCTGGTATGCGTTACGGGCGTTTCAGGCTCGGGCAAATCAACGCTGATCCACGACGTCCTCTACGCCGGACTAAAGAAGAAAAGAAACGAATGGAATGCGAAGGTTGGTTTTTTCAAGGAGATCAACGGCTCCGAACTCGTTGACGATATCATCCTCGTAGACCAGTCTCCGATCGGCCGCACTCCTCGCTCAAACCCGGTCACGTACATGAAGGCCTATGACGCGATCCGCGAGGTCTTTGCCGCCACCAATGGTGCAAAAGCCAAAGGGTACAACGCCTCTCATTTTTCATTCAATGTCCCCGGCGGACGATGTGAGATCTGTCAGGGCAGCGGAACCGTCACCATCGAAATGCAGTTCCTCGCCGATGTCGAGCTGACCTGCGAAGACTGTCGCGGAATGCGCTTCAAAAAGGAGGTCCTCGACGTCAAATACAAGGGCAAGAACATCCACGAGGCCCTGCAAATGACCGTCCGCGAAGCGATCCTGTTTTTTAAGGATGTCGCAAAACTCACGTTACGCCTCAAGGTTCTCGAATCCGTCGGCCTAGGCTATCTTCGCCTCGGGCAGTCGGCGACGACACTCTCTGGCGGCGAGGCCCAGCGGGTAAAACTCGCCTCGCACCTCGCCCAAAAAACTACGTCAAAAACGCTCTTCATCTTTGACGAGCCGACCACGGGACTGCATTTCGACGACATTAATAAGCTGCTCACCGCATTTCGAGCCCTCATCGAAAACGGCGGGAGCCTTCTCGTCATCGAACACAATATGGACGTGATCAAAACAGCCGATTGGGTGATCGACATGGGTCCCGAAGGCGGTGTCGGCGGTGGTGAGATCGTTGCGGTTGGAACTCCCGAGGACGTTGCGGAAGTTAAGGGTTCGTTTACCGGAAAGTATCTAAAGGAAATTCTAAAATAGGGCCGGATCTTTCTTCCGGCCCCGGTCGGCTAAATCCTATACCTCTTCGAAATTGGCTTCCCTTTCCGAATCGGTCTGCAGCAAACCATATCGCTTCATCTTCTCGTGTAAGGTCGTCGGCTTGACGCCGAGCAAAGCAGCGGCTCGCCTTTGACGGCCGCCTGTGCGCGTCAACGCACATCGGATCAGATCGATCTCATATCGCTGCACCTCGCTCGTCAGATCGACATTGGCCTGAGTCGCAATCTCGGAATTCTGTGAGAGCGACGATATCTCGGCCAGTATATTGTGTGCCAAGATCTTTAATGCCTCCAGTTTGTTGTTCATGACACCTGGCGTGGGAACGGCTCGATTAAATTCTCGTGCCGCACTTCGGTGATTCTTATATAAGAGCATTGGATTCTGATTCATTTTTTTATACCTCTTTACTGCTTTGAATCTAACTGCGCAACCAATTTGCAGTTCACATCCTAAATGTAGAACACCGCTGAAATCTTCAATTTTGAATAAACTTCAATAAATTCTGCGGTTGAGAAACATCAATTTTGAATTGATGTTCCACGTTCATCTCATTTTTCCCGTTTTCGCGGCGGCCACCGCCGTCGTTCAATAATCCGTACGAATTGACGCACTAAAACCGAAGAGCGCAACACCCTCGGACCGCAAGATCGCCATAAAAATCCGAATTTTCCGATTTTTGGGCGGAACTTCGCGAACTCGCCTTTGCAGATTTGATCAAACCTCCAAGTTATCCACTTTCTGCCCTCAGCGGCATATTTCTTGCCATTCAAGATTGACAGGAAGTCAATTCCATATCGTATATGTCCAATTGTTTGAACAGTTTACGAGGATTATCACGCCTGTACATTAAATAAGGAAAGTTAATCCAATTAGGAGGAAGTATGAAGAAAGCATTTTCAAGCTTAATAGTGTTTTTAGCGCTGCTGTTAAGCCTTAATTTAGTAAGTTTTGCCCAGACGACCGGTTCGGTCGGGGGTACGGTCGTCGATCAGAATGGTGCGGTGGTCGCGGACGCGACCGTGACCATTAAAGGCAATGGCGGCCCCGCTCTGACGGCGGTCACTGGGGGTAGCGGCCTGTTTAATATTCCGGCCGTGAGTAATGGAACATACACAGTTCGAGTGACTGCTAAGGGTTTCAAGGCCTATGAGTCGAAAGACGTCAAAGTCGACGTCGGGTCGCCGACGACGGTCAACGCGGTATTGCAGGTTGGCGATGTAGCACAGACCGTCACGGTTACAAGCGGCGGTGAGGTGCTGCAAACGGGAACCCCAGCCGTGAACACAACCCTTACCGGACGCCAGATCATCGAAACGCCGATAACATCTCGCGACGCCTTGGATCTGGTCACGCTGCTTCCGGGCACGGCGCAGGTCGGTCGCCCGCGTCAATCATCGATAAACGGTTTGCCAAAGGGATCATTGAGCATTTCGATAGATGGAGTTGACGTCCAAGATAATTTGTTGAAATCATCCGACGGATTTTTCACTTTCGTCCGCCCGCGCGTTGACGCGATCGAAGAGGTGACGGTCGCCACAGCAGCCGCGGGAGCCGATTCCGGCGGCGATGGCGCCGTTCAGATCAAATTCGTTACCAAGCGCGGGACAAACAGCTATCGCGGCGGTTTGTTCTGGCAATACCGCACTGAGGACCTCAACTCCAACTACTGGTTCAACAACACAAATGGACAGCAGCGGAATAAGATCCGGCTAAATCAGTATGGCGGAAATTTTGGCGGCCCGATCCCTTTTCCTCACTTTGGCGAGGGCGGTCCATATATTCATTCAGGTAAGGATAGAGCGTTTTTCTTTGTAAATTACGAAGAGTTTCGCATTCCCGAGTCCATCGGCAGAACGCGCACATTTTTGACCCCGAGTGCCGCAAACGGCATTTTCACCTACGGAGCAGGCCAATCCGTTAATCTGCTGCAGATAGCCGGAAACGCCGGCCTTGTGAATACTCTTGATTCGACCGTCAACAGCCTAAATACGGCTATTCGAGCATCGACCTCGCAGGGAACCGTTACCTCGAGCGGAAATCCGAATACTCAGCTGCTGAATTTTATTGCGCAAAATCAGCAAAAGAGAACGTTTTTAGCATTACGGTTCGATGTCAATCTGACCAAAAAGGTTAGTGTTGAAAACGTATATAATCGTCAGATCTTTGGCGGAGCGGCCAACGGCGTTGATCTGCTTAATAACGCCGACCCCTCTTTCCCCGGCTTTCCAAATTTTGGTGATCAGACCTCGATGCGCTACTCGAATAGCACAGCTGTCCGCTGGACGCTGACAAATAGTCTGGTCAACGAGGCCCGGTTTGCACGTCTTTGGGGAAAATCCAGTTTCTTTGCAACCATCACACCCGCTCAATTTGTGAACCAAGGCGGCAATAATCTTAATTTCAATCTTATCGGTCTCGGTCTGACAAATGTCACGGCCGGCACTGCAAGCGCCGCTACGGGCTTTAGCGGTACGGGAAACAGCACCAATCCGCGAAGCTCGCCGACCTACGATTTTACGGACAATCTAACCTGGGTCAAAGGTCGACACACCATGACATTCGGCGGGCAGTACAAGATCATTAAGGTGGATAGCTCCGGACTAAATCAAGTCGTTCCCAATGTCGCGTTCGGTATAGATTCAACAACCGACCCGGCAGATGCGGCGTTTACGCGGACCGGAACCACAGCGACCCTGCCCGGCGCAAGTGCAGCGGAGCTTGCTCAGGCTAAAGGCCTCTATGCACTTTTGACTGGCCGTGTCACGGATATCAACGGATCCGCCTACCTATCGGCCGACGGAAAATACACATATATCGGCGACCAGCGAACAGCGGCTAAACAAACCGTCTACGGGCTATACGGCCAGGATTCATGGCGGATCAAGCCAAACCTGACGGTAAACTTCGGCCTCCGATGGCAGCCGCAAGAAGGTTTCGTGACGGAGACTTCCAATTTCTCGGCGGCCTCTAAATTTGCAGATGTCTATGGAGTTTCCGGCTTGGGCAATTTATTCATGCCCGGAACTCTGTCCGGAGCCATTCCGACATTCTCCGTCGTGAATAAGGGATATAGGACATTCAATACGGACTATAACAATTTCGGCCCAAGCGTTGGGGTTGTTTACAGTCCTGACTTTGGAACCAAAGGCATACTTCGGCATATGTTCGGAGAAACCGGAAAAAGCGTATTCCGCGCCGGCTATTCGAGGTCGTTTGTCCGCGAAGGCACAAATACGCTGCTAAGCATTCTGACAAGCAATCCGGGATCGCTGCTAGACGCTTCGAAAAATGTGAGCCTCGGCACCCTGCCGGTGGGAACACTCTATCGCAACATCGGAGCGGTAACGCCACCGACAGTTCCATCCACGCCGCCCTCGACACTAACCGGCAGCTTTAACGACGCGACAAATGTTTTCAACCCGAATTTAAGGACCGGCACCGTCGATTCGTGGAGCGTGGGCTATCAGAGAGAACTCGACAAAAATACAGTTATTGAAATCAGATATGTTGGCAATAGAGGCAAGAATCTCTGGCGGCAATATAACATTAATGAGATCAATGTCATAGAAAATGGATTCACAAACGAATTCAAGCTGGCTCAGTCGAATCTCGCGGCAAACAATGCATCGGGCGTTGCGGCCCGGCTAAACAGCTTTGCTTACTTTGGAGCAGGATCGGGAACGGCCCCCCTGCCGATTCTGCAGTCGTATTTCTTCGGGGCGGGCGATCCGAATAATTCTGGATTGTACACCTCGACGCTTTACAAAAACGCGACGCTATTGACAAACCTCAATACTCTGAACCCATCGGTCATAGGGTTTGCCCAGAACGTGGAAAATAATGCGACGCGCCGTGCGAATGCATTGGCCGCAAACCGACCCGCTAATTTTTTCTACGTCAACCCCACCACGAGAGGCGGCGGAGCCTTTCTGATCGATAACGGCAATACGACCCAATACGATTCGCTTCAGATCGAACTTCGGCGGCGTTTTGCTCATGGACTGCAGCTTGAGGGTAGCTATACCTATGCCAAGGCATTCGCCAACGCATACGCTTCGAGTTCAGCGGTTGCATTCAACTTTCGAACTTTGAGAAACCGCAATCTTGACGAAAACTCCTCGCCGTTTGACGTTCGTCATGCTTTCAAACTCAACTGGCTGTACGAACTTCCGTTTGGAAACGGCGGCCATGTGAATAAATTTGTTAACGCCTTGGTCGGCGGATGGGGCCTAAATGGAGCCTTAAAACTGCAAAGTGGGACACCGATCAATTTTGGCAACGTCAATTTGGTCGGAATGACTAAACAGGACCTGGAAAAGGCGGTTGGAAAGATCTACTATGATCAGACCGTCGTCTACAACGGAGCG